>CAKPKG010000022.1 GCA_934167165.1 uncultured Clostridia bacterium | reverse complement strand
GGTAGCTATTATTGCAAAGACAAGATAAATTATAAAATATCTAATTATAAAGAATTAAATAAAATAGAAATACCAAAAGAAAATTAGAAAGAGGTGCACTTTGCTGCACTTCTTATTTAATTAAAATCGAAATTTATAGCCATTGACAAAATACAACTAAATTTGATATAAAAATACTTGTATTAAAAGATAAAAGGGGAAATAGCCATGTTAAAAGAATTTAAAGAATTTATAGCAAGAGGCAATGTAATGGATTTAGCAGTAGGTGTAATAATTGGTGGAGCATTTGGAAAGATAGTAACATCATTAGTTGGAGACATTATAATGCCAATAATTGGAGTTATAATAGGTGGAATTGACTTTACAGGATTAACTGTAAAAATAGGAAATGCAGAAATTAAATATGGAAGTTTTATTCAAAATGTATTAGACTTTTTAATAATAGCATTTTGTATATTTATGCTAGTAAGAACTGTAAATAAACTTATGAATAAAATTCATAAAGAAAAAGAAGAAAAAACAGTAGAAGAGCCAAAAAAATCTGATGAAGTTTTACTATTAGAAGAGATAAGAGATTTATTAAAAAAAGAAAAAACAGAGGAGTAAAATATGAAAGAGGAATTTATAAAATTATTAAAAGAAACAAATAGGGAAGGAATGGATAAATTAATAGAGTTTTTAGAGAATTCAGACTTTTTTGAAGCACCAGCAAGTACAAGATACCATGGGAATTTTAAAGGTGGATTGCTTGAGCATAGCATGAAAGTGTACGAAATACTAAAAACAAAAGTAGAAGATAATGATTCTACTAAAATTGTTGCATTATTACATGATATATGTAAAACAAACTTTTATAAAACAGATTTTAGAAATGTAAAAAATAATGGAGTATGGGAACAAGTACCATATTATACAATAGAAGATACAATTCCTTATGGGCATGGAGAAAAATCTGTAATGATGATTAGTGAATTTATAAAACTAACACCAGAAGAAAAATATGCAATAAGATGGCACATGGGATTTACAGAACCAAAAGAATTATATGGAACAATAGGTCAAGCATATAAAAAATATCCACTTGCTTTATATACTCATGAAGCAGATTTAGAGTCAACATATATTTATGATATTTAATAAAATCGTACATATAATAGGTTAAGGAGGAATAAATGAAAGATAAGGAAAAAAGGGATTGGAAATCAATAATAGGAATAATTGTACTTATAAGCTTTATAGCCCCAATTGCATTTATAATTTATAAAATTATTGTTTCTCCAACTACAAATGTAGAACAAATAGAAGGTGTAAGAGTAAAAACAGACTACATATTAATGCTTACTCAATGTGTGCTAGGTGTAATTGCATTTTTCTTGCCTAACATGTTATCAAAAAAATTAAAAATAGTAATACCAACAAATATGTATATTGTGTATGTGCTGTTTTTATGGGGAGCAGTATTTTTAGGAGAAGTAAGAAACTTTTATTACAGAGTACCACATTGGGATACTATACTTCATACTTGTAGTGGTGCAATGCTAGGAGCATTAGGATTTTCTTTTATTAATATTTTGAACAAACATGAAAGAGTGCATGTAGAATTAGCACCAATATTTGTTGCAATATTTGCTTTTGCCTTTGCAGTATCATTGGGTGTAATATGGGAAATATATGAATTTACATTTGATGGGATATTAGGATTAAACATGCAAAAGTTTGCATTGGAAAATGGAACACAGCTTGTTGGGAGAGCAGCATTAGCAGATACAATGGAAGACTTAATAGTAGATTGTATAGGCGCATTTACAATGTCTACAATTGGATATATATCACTAAAATATAAAAAGGGTTGGATAGAAAAATTATTAATTAAAATAAAAAAATAATAGGGAAAATTCCCTTTATTTTTTTGAAAATTATTCATACTTGTCCAAAAAGATAATATATTTATACAAAGGAGAATATAAATGTTAAAAAAAGGAGAACACGCACATTTAAGTGATTTAAAAATAGGACAAAGAGCAAAAGTTTTAGGCTTGCATTTGGACAAACCAGAAGTAAGAAGACATTTATTAGATATGGGAATAACAAAAGGAACAGAGATTTTAATTAAAAAAATTGCACCAATGGGAGATCCTGTTGATATAGAACTTAGAGGTTATGAGCTTTGCATTAGAAAAGAGGAAATGAAAAACATTGATGTGGAGGTACTATAATGAAAATTGCATTAGTAGGAAATCAAAACAGTGGTAAAACCACACTTTTTAATTTACTTACTGGAACAAACCAAAAAATAGGAAATTGGCCAGGTGTAACAATAGAAAGAAAAGTAGGGAAAATAAAAGACCTAGGAGATGACCTAGTAGATTTACCCGGAATTTATTCACTTAGCCCATACACTGTAGAAGAAGAGGTTTCAAGAAAATTTGTGTTAGAAGATAAGCCGGATATAATAATAAATATAGTAGATGCTACATCAATAGAAAGAAGCTTATATCTTACTACACAGCTTATGGAATTAGATACAAAGGTTATAATAGCACTTAATATGGCTGATAGATTAGAGAAAAAAGGAATACATATAGATAAAGAAAAACTATCAAAAGAAATAGGAGCAGATGTTGTAATTATATCTGCATTAAAAGCAACTGGAATAGAGGAATTAAAAAATACAATAAAAAAATATAATAAGCAAAAAGTTAGAAGCAAAGAGATATTTAAATCAGATATAGAAAATGAAATAATTAACATAGAAAATGAATTAAAAGTGAATAGATTTATGGCAATAAAGATATTAGAGAATGACAAGCTATATCAAAGCTACCAAAAGGGAATTGTAAAAAATAGTAGGCAAAAGCTTGAAGAAACATACAAAATGGATATAGAAGAAATTATTGCAAATGCTAGGTATGAGTACATAGTTAAGATAAAAAATAAATCAACAACAATAACACCAATAAAAGAAACTATGTCAGATAAATTAGATAAAATTTTTTTAAATAAATTTTTAGCATTCCCTATATTTGTAGTGATAATGTTTTTAGTATATTATTTGTCAGTAGGAGTGGTTGGAAGTTTTACTGTTGACTGGATTTCAGATTTGGTAAAAAATTTTGGAGAAATTGTAAGAGAAGGCTTAACAAATTTAGGTGCATCAGCATGGTCAACAAGTTTAGTTGTAGATGGAATAATTGCGGGAGTAGGAGCTGTTCTAGGTTTTGTGCCACAGCTAATTATATTATTTCTTTGCATATCAATATTAGAAACTACTGGATATATGTCCAGGGTAACATTTTTATTAGACAAGTTGTTTAAAAAATTCGGTTTAAGCGGAGAAACTTTAGTACCATTTATAGTTGGACTTCGGATGTAGTGTGCCTGCAATAATGTCAACAAGAATAATAAAGGATAGCAAAGAAAGAGAACTATCTATAATGTTAACACCATTTATACCATGTAGTGCAAAATTACCAATAATTGCAATGTTTACAGGATACTTTTTTGCAGATAAATCTGGACTTGTTTCTGCATCATTATATTTTTTTGCAATAGCTATAATTTTAATATCTGCTATTATTATTAAAAAGTTATTTATGAAAGATAGCGGTACAGCATTTATATCTGAACTCCCAGAGTATAAATTGCCAAGTGTAAAATATGTAACAAGGGATGTATTTGATAAAGTAAAAGAATTTATAAAAAGAGCAGGAACAATAATATTATTTTGCTCAGTAATAATTTGGTTTTTACTATCATTTTCTTGGAAATTAGAATATGGGGTGGAAATAAAAGATAGCATTTTAGCAAGTATAGGAAATTCAATTTCATGGATATTCTACCCAATACTTGGAACATTTAGTTGGGAAGCATCTGTGTCAGCTGTGCAAGGATTAGTTGCAAAAGAACAAGTAATATCATCAATGAATATAATAGCAGGATTAAGTGAAGAAGTAGAAGAGGGAGCCCTATTATTTAAATCAGTAGCATTTAATTTCTTTACTCCTGCAAGTGCATATGCATATATGGTATTTAATTTATTTAGTGCACCATGCTTTGGGGCAATAGGAGCAATGAGAAGAGAACTTGGTACAACCAGGAAAATGTTTAAAGCAATAGCTTTTCAAACAGGATTAGCCTGGATTTTGGCTAGTATAGTATTTAATGTAGGAACATTTATTGGTAATTTGTAAAATGGAAGTGCGCAGTGTGATGTGGGAAGTGTGAAAGGATAGGAGAGTTTTTATGAATTTTGTAGATTTCATTATTTTAGCAGTTGTTATAGGAGTGTTAGGTATAATAGCATATTTTAATTTTATAAAAAAAGATAAAGATGTATGCTCAAAATGTGCATATAAAAGAAAAGGGTGCAATTGCGGAAAGAAAAAATAAATATAGAAAACATTTGACATTTAATGGAAAAGATAGTATACTATAGTTAACTTAAGTTAATATGATGATGTCATATGTAAAATCGAACTAAGTGGATTGCGACACTTAGTTCTTTTTTTGCTGAATGGAAAATATGTAAAATCCTCCTTTCCTAAGAAGTTCCTCTGGAAAAGGATGGAAATATTATATAGGAATAAGATTTAAAAATCAACAAGAAAATCCCAAAAAATGTAAAAAATAAAATCTAATTAAAAGATATATTTTTATTTACTTTAACTAATTTATAATATAAAATAACAAATGTAAAAAGAAAGGAATGATATATATAATGGATAAAATAGCAGGAGTTATAGCACATGAATTAGGAGTAAAAGAGTTTCAAGTACAAAACACGATTAAATTAATTGATGATGGGAATACAATTCCTTTTATTGCTCGTTATAGAAAGGAAGCAACAGGAGGATTAAGTGATGAAGTGTTAAGAAACTTAAATGATAGATTAACATATTTAAGAAATCTAAATAAAAGAAAAGAAGAAATATCTAAATCAATAGAAGAACAAGAAAAGATGACAGATGAACTAAAAATTCAAATAGAAAATGCAATTACGCTTTCAGAAGTAGAAGATATTTATAGACCATATAAACAAAAAAAGAGAACAAGAGCTTCAATTGCAAAAGAAAAAGGATTAGAGCCATTGGCTACAATTATATATTTGCAAGTAGATAAAAGACCTGTTTTAGAAATTGCAAAAGAATTTATAAACGAAGAAAAGGGCGTAAACAATGAAGAAGAAGCGCTTACAGGGGCAAAAGATATAATTGCAGAAAATATATCAGATGTCGCAGAATACAGAAAAAGAATAAAGCAAATGTGTTACAGAGAAGGTTTAATAAAAACAAAAGCTACAAATGATGAAGAGAAATCTAGTTATGAAATGTATTACGATTTTTCGGAAAAAATTAATAGAATACCAAGTCATAGAATCCTTGCAATAAATAGAGGAGAAAAAGAAGAATTCTTAAAAGTAAAGTTAGAAAAACCAGAAGACACTATAATAAATTATATAGAAAATGACATTATAAAAGGAAATACAGAATTTACAGATATTTTAAAAGAAACTATAAACGATAGTTTTAAAAGATTAATTGAGCCTTCAATAGATAGAGAAATTCGTTCAGATTTAACAGAAAAAGCAGAAGAACAAGCAATTAAAGTGTTTGGAAAAAATGCTAAACAATTATTATTAGGAAGTCCAATAAAAGGTCAAACAGTAATGGGATTTGACCCAGCATATAGAACAGGATGCAAAATTGCTGTAATAGATGAAACAGGAAAAGTTTTAGATACTGCAACAATTTATCCAACAGCACCACAAAATGATGTAGAAAACAGCAAAAAGACTTTGTTAGACTTAATAAAAAAAGACAATATAAATATAATTGCAATAGGAAATGGAACAGCATCAAGAGAATCAGAACAATTTGTTTCTGATGTTATAAAAGAAGCAAGTAAAGAGGTAAATTATGCAATAGTTAGCGAAGCAGGAGCTTCTGTATATTCTGCGTCAAAACTTGCAACAGAAGAGTATCCTGATATAAATGTATCTATTAGAGGAGCAATATCAATAGCAAGAAGACTTCAAGATCCACTTGCAGAACTAGTAAAAATAGATCCAAAATCAATTGGAGTAGGGCAATATCAACATGATGTTAACCAAAAAAGACTTTCAGAAAGCTTAAGTGGAGTGGTAGAAGATAGCGTAAATAGTGTAGGTGTAGATGTAAACACAGCAACTCCATCACTTTTAACATATGTATCTGGACTAAATAATTCAATTAGTAAAAATATAGTTAAATATAGAGATGAAAATGGAAAATTTAAAAACAGAAAAGAGTTATTAAAAGTAGCAAAATTAGGAAAATCAGCTTATGAGCAATGTGCAGGATTTATTAGAATATATGATGGAGATAATCCATTAGAAGTAACAGCAGTTCATCCAGAAAGCTATGAAATTGCAGAGAATTTATTAAAAGAAATTGGTTGCAAAAAACAAGATTTAAGAGATAAAGAAGGACTAAAGACAATAAAGGAAAAATTAGAAAATATTAATATAAAAGAAACAAGCAAAAAATTAAATACAACTGAAATAACTTTAAAAGATATAATAGAAGAATTATCAAAACCAGGAAGAGATCCTAGAGAAGATATGCCAAAACAGATATTAAGGTCAGATGTTTTAAAATTTGAAGACCTAAAAGAAGGAATGGTATTAAATGGAACAGTAAGAAATGTAATAGACTTTGGAGCATTTGTGGATATAGGAGTAAAACATGATGGATTAGTACATATATCAGAAATGAGCAATAACTATGTAAAAAATCCATCAGAAATAGTGTCAGTAGGTGATATAGTTAAAGTAAAAGTAATTGGAATAGATAACGAAAAACAAAAAGTAAAATTAAGTATGAAAGTCTAGAAAAAGAGCCAATAGGGACGGGGAATTTTGGCACAAAAATTCTGTCTTACTATTGGCTTTTTATTATATACTAGGAAATTTCTCATTTCCTAGTATATAAAAAGTGCTATAATCGCTATTGCCTTTGAAATTTCCTCATTACATTCGGAAACTCAAATCGGCGAGAACAAAGGGAGACTAAAGTCGCTTTGTTCTTTTTAATTTTCAGGCTTTTCAATAACTATGTATGAGCCTTTCATGTAAATATTTACTTCATCTTTTTCTTCCATACCAAGTTTATTTCTAAAGTCAACTGGTAAAACAATTCTTCCGAAGTTCATCAATTTTTCTAGTTGCAATTCTTTCCTTCATATAAAATCTCCTTTCAAGAATTAATAAAACAAACAAAACTGTACATACTAACAATGTGAATAAAAATCATGCTAAATGGAATTTTAATACATAATCAGTAAAAATACAAGTCTTTACATATGAATTTTACTCACTTCTTACAAAAACTACAAAATGATATACTTTGTCTAGCAGTATAAAAACATTTATGAAAGTAGGGAGATTATTTGTCTAGTATAAGCAATAAAGATATATTAAGATGTATAGGCACAAAAATTCAAGAAGCAAGAAGAAATAAAAACTATACACAAGAATTTGTAGCAGAAAAAGTTGATAAATCCATTGATACAATTAGAGGAATAGAAAATGGAAGAATAGTAGGAAGTATGGCAACATTAATAAATATATGTAACGTTTTAGGAGTCACTTTAGATTATGTTTTTTATGACCTGCTAAAAGAAAAAGATGAAATTTTAGATAAGGAATTATATAAAAGTTTCCAAGATTTATCGACAGAGGATAAAAAAATAATAAATACTTTAATAGAAGAAATAAGAAAAAAAGGGAGAGTGGATTAAATCCATTCTCCATATTTTTTGATATATATTTTCTTTGCAAAACTTGCAACAATGCAATAAAGAAAAGTAACTGGTAAAATTACATCTAGATAATTTAATGTGACAGGTACAAGACCTATTGCATTTCCTAAGAATGTGTAAGGAACTAGAATTCCTACAATACTTAATGAGATTGATGAAATATAAACTGCTTTATTTGCATTACTTTGTACGAATGGCGTTTTAGCAGTCCTAATAATGTGCATTCCTACAAGGTTTGATACTATACTATAACTAAACCAAACTGTTTGAACAGTTGCTGCTTCTCTTATTCCAAAGATATACCAAAGAGCTCCAAACACTAATAAATCAAACATAGAACTAAGAGGTCCCATAAACAACATAAAGTGCGTTAAGCCTTTAATATCTAATTTTTTAGGCTTTTGTAAATACTCTTTGTCTACATTATCAAAAGGAAGTGTAAGTTGCCCAAAATCATAAAGTAAACTTTCTACAAGTAATTGAATTGGTGTTTCTGGTAAAAATGGAAGCAAAACACTTGCAATAATAACAGACATAACTTCACCAAAGTTAAAACTTACAGCCATTTTTATATATTTCATAAGATTTCCAAAAGTACGCCTTCCGTTCAATTACACCATCTAATAAAACATTTAAATCTTTTTCAAGCAAAATAATATCAGCAGTTTCTTTTGCAATGTCAACAGCAGTATCAACAGATACACCAACATCTGAATTTGTAAGAGAAGGAGCATCATTAATACCATCACCCATATAACCTACAACATTACCAGATTCCTTTAAAAGCCTTACAATTCTTGCTTTTTGTATAGGCGAAAGTTTAACAAAAACATTTGATTTCTTTAATAATCTTAAAACACCTACGTCTGCTAATTTATCAATTTGAGCACCTGTAACAATTTTTTTAGTATTTATATTAACTTTTTTACAAATACATTTAGTAACTGCGGCATTATCACCAGTTAAAACAATAACTCTAATACCGAGCATTATTTAATTTTTCAATAGCAATTTTTGCACTTTCTTTAGGAGGATCTAAAAATCCAATAAATCCAACAAGTGACATTTGTGCTTCATCTTTAACAGAAAAAGTTTCAATATTATTAATATTTTTCTTTTGACATACAGCTACAACTCTTAATCCCTCTTCATTTAAGTCATTTACTATTTTTCTAATATTATCCTTAATTTCTTTTGTAATAGGAATAAGTTCATGCTCATAATCAATTGTAGTACAGATATTTAAAATTTCTTCAACAGCACCTTTTGTAATTAAGTATCTTTGACCTTCATTTTCTACAACAACAGAAAGTCTTCTTCTAGTAAAATCAAAAGGAATTTCATCAATTTTTTTAAACTCGGTTACTAAACTACTTAAATCACTTTTAAGAGCCCTATGAATTACTGCTTCATCTATACTTCCCTTTAGTCCAGTTTGAAAAAACGAATTTAAAAACGCATGTTTTAAAACTCGGATATTTTCATTACCATATACATCTAAATATTTTTCCAATACAATTTTATCTTCTGTTAATGTACCAGTCTTATCTGTACATAAAATATTCATTGATCCAAAATTCTGTATAGAGTCTAATTTTTTAACAATAGTTTTCTTTTTAGACATTCTTACAGCACCTTTAGAAAGCGATGAAGATAAAATAACAGGAAGAAGAAGTGGAGTAATAGTAATTGCAATTGCTACTGCAAAAGTAAATGCAAGAATAGTATCATGTTTTTGATAATTAACAATGAATACTATAGGAATTAGAACAAGCATAAATCTTATTAATAATTTACTAATACTTTCAACTCCTTTTTGAAAGTTAGTTTTAGGTTTACCAAGAGTTAATGTATGTGCTACTTTTCCAAAATAAGTAGAATCTCCTGTTTTTACAACAATTCCCTTTGCACTACCACTTATAACATTTGTTCCCATAAAACAAATAGTATCTAAATCTGTAATACTATCAATATCGTCAATTGATTCTAATTCTGTTTCTGTAAGTTTTCTTACTGCATCAGATTCCCCAGTAATAGAAGATTGTCCTACATATAAATCTTTTGATTCAATAATACGCAAATCGGCAGGAATCATATCACCTGCTGAAAGAATTACCATATCACCAACAGTAACTTCTTTTAAAGGAATAGTAATTTTTTTACCATTTCTCATAACAGTACTTGTTGTTTCTACAAGCTCTTTCAGTTTTTCGGCTGCTTTATTAGAACGAAATACTTCTACAAACTCCAATAAAGTACTTACTATTATTAAAGTAATAATTACTATAATATTTGCTGGGCTAGGTTCCTCTGGAAGAATGATATCTGTATAAACAAGAATAAAAGTAATCCCAAGTAGGATACTATTAAAAGGACTAAATAAGCTAGCAAAAAAATAATTATACCATTTTTTTTGTTTTGCTTGCTTTATTTGATTTGGACCCAAATTTTTAAGACGTTCCATTGCAGTTTTAGAGCTAAGGCCCTTATCAGATACTTTGTGAGATTTTTTAAAATCTTCTGAAGAAGAGATACAATCATTGCCATATAAGGCTTTTACATCTACATCTTCTTTTTTTACATTTGCCATAAAATTACCTTCTTTCGTATATATAAAAAGTATATCACTAAATTAAAAAAATAAATAGTATTAATAGAAAAAATGTAATTTATCTAATTAATTTTCAAAAGCAATTGACAAATAAAAATCTAATACATATAATGAATATATGAACAACTATTCATATAAAGAAAGGGGAAAATATGGAAGAAGATTTAAAATGTACAGTAAAACATCCGGATATAATTGAAAAAGTAAAGAAAACAATGCCAGATGAAGAAACACTATTTGATATAGCTGAACTGTTTAAAGTGTTTGGAGATTCAACAAGAATGAAAATAATATGTTGCTTATTTGAGCACGAAATGTGTGTATGTGATATTGCAGAATTAATTAATAGTACACAATCAGCAGTATCTCATCAATTAAGAGTTTTAAAACAAGCAAAACTTGTAAAATTTAGAAAAGATGGAAAAACTGTATATTATTCGCTTTCTGATGAACATGTTGAAATGATATTTAACATGGCATTAGAACATATTAAGGAAATGTAGTACGGAGGATGATAAAATGAGTAAATGTGAACACTGTGGTGCTCATGACCATGATCACGAGCATGAAGAGGAAGAAGAAAATTTAAAAGCAGAAGTAATAAAACTTGTTATTGCACTTATAATATTTGCAATTGCATTTTTCAAAATAGTGCCAGAAAAAATTGTAACATGGCTATTTGTAGTTGCATATATATTGTCTGGTTATGAGGTTTTATTAAAATCAATAAAAAATATTTTTAGAGGAGAAGTATTTGACGAAAACTTTTTAATGTCAATTGCAACACTTGGAGCTTTTGCTATAAACAAACCGGGAGAGGCAGCTGCAGTTATGATATTTTATAATGTTGGAGAACTATTTGAAGATTATGCAGTAGGAAAATCTAAAAAATCAATCATTCAATTAATGAATATAAAACCTAAAATTGCAAATTTGAAAAAAGGTAATGAAATAAAAGTAGTAGAACCAGAAGAATTAAAAGTAGGAGATATAATTGTAGTTAAAGCAGGAGAGAAAATTCCAGTAGATGGAGTTATAGTAAATGGAGAAACTACAATAAATACATCTGCACTAACAGGAGAATCTGTTCCAAGAAAAGTTAAAGTAGATGATGAAGTTTTAGCAGGATGTATTAATGAATCAGATGTAATAGAAGTAAAAGTTACAAAAGAATTTAAAGACACAGCAATTAATGAGATTATAGAATTAGTTAAAAACTCAAATAAAACAAAATCTAAAACAGAATTATTTATAACAAAATTTGCAAAAGTGTATACACCAATAGTTGTTGTACTTGCTTTAATACTTGCATTTGTTCCACCAATATTTGTAGGATTTCAAAATTTAGGAGAATGGGTAAAAAGAGCATTAGTATTTTTAGTAACATCATGTCCATGTGCTATTGTACTATCAGTTCCATTAGGCTATTTTGCAGGTATTGGAAAAGCAGGTAAAGAAGGAGTTTTAATAAAAGGTTCAAATTATTTAGATGTTCTTACAAAAGCAAATACAATGGTATTAGATAAAACAGGAACAATTACAAAAGGGAATTTTGAAGTTTCTAAAATAGTATTAGCAGAAGAAATTGGAGAAGAAGAGCTATTGGAAATTGCAGCAGTAGCAGAAAGCATGTCAAATCACCCAATAGCAAAAAGTATAATAAGCAAAGTAAACAAAAAAATTAGTCAAGAAGAAATTGAAGAATATAAAGAAATTGCTGGAATGGGAATAAAAGCTAAATATCATGGAGATGAAATTGTTGCAGGAAACGCAAAATTGCTAGAAAAGGAAGAAATAAAATATTATCCATGCAATGAAATTGGAGCAATAGTATATGTTGCAAAAAATAAAAAATATTTAGGAGCAATAATAATTTCCGATACAGTTAAACCAGATAGTAAAGAAGCAATAGAAGGATTTAAAAAGAATGGAATAAATAAAATTTGTATGTTAACAGGTGACAACAAAGAAATTGCAGAGAATATAGCAAAACAAGTTGGCATAGAAGAGGTGCATTGCAATTTGCTACCAGGAGAAAAAGTAAAGGAATTACAGAAAATTAAAAATGAACAAAACGTTGTAATTGCAATAGGAGATGGAATAAATGATTCACCAGTACTTGCAGAAGCAGATATAGGTGCATCAATGGGACTAAATGGTCAAGACTTAGCAATAGAAACATCAGATATTGTAATAATGGATGGGAAATTATCAAGCTTTAACAAAGCCATAAATGTATCAAAAAGAACTAAAAAAATAATAATGCAAAACATATATTTTGCATTAGGAATAAAAGCAATAGTATTAGTACTTGGAGCTTTTGGAATATCAACAATGTGGGAAGCAGTATTTGCAGACGTAGGAGTAACATTTATAACAGTACTAAATTCATTAAGAGTATTTAAAAAATAGTAATTTGTTTAATTGATGTGGGAAGTGTGATGTGAGAGGTGTGATTCGTAGGGGCGTATTGCATACGCCCTAGAACAAATCCGATGCAAACGCTGTAGGGGTCGCATTCCTGGACGACCCGAAGGCATCGTAGAAATTGCTATAGGTGTAGGGCTCGCCCCTACACCTCCCACATCACACCTCACACTTCAAACTTCACACTTCGCAAAATTCCAATTTATCTCATAAAACAATATTGCAAAAAAAATAGAGGCGCTACTTAATGCGCCCCTTATATTTTTTTATCTAATATCTTCTTTTGGAGTAATATTTTCTTCTAACAGTTCTGGCTTTTTCATATATCTATTAAATTGCTTTAAAGCATTTGCATAATAATATCCATCACAAATTCTTTCATCAGCAACCCATTTAATAGAAATAGTTTTTTTCTCAACTATATTATCATCTTCACAAATATAGCTTTTTTGTTTTTTACCCATAGCTAAGAATAAGCCGGTTGTTCCGAAATCATATATGTGATGATAAATTGCATCTATTCCTAAAGAACCTACGTTTGTTAAAAATGCACTAGTATGAAAAGGACTTGCATGTATTGCTGCTTTAGGCATCATACCATGCTTATCTAGAAACATCAATGTGTTAACAATAAACTTCATAACAAAATTAGGTACAAGCCATAAAAATTTAGCAAGTTTATCTGTGCTATTTTCAGCAGATAAATCTTTATTTTTTGCAATTTCAGTTTCTAATTTTTGTTTTATTTCAAAAATGTTTTCAGCTCCTGTAAAAGGAAGTTTAATAGTTGTTTCTTCTATTTCTTCAGACATTTTCTTTTTTATTGCAAGTGAAATATATATTCCTTTTCTTGCATATGTTCTACCATTCATAACAAATCTATTTAAATAAGGTCTTTCGGCTAAAAGCCTAACTAGTGCGGCATATATTATAGTCATATAAGATATTTGAATGCCTTCCTTTTCTTTTTTATCAATATATGCATCCAATGTATCAAGAGGTAGTTCTTGAGTGTAATATACATGAGAATCACTTCTCGTTTTCATAACATGTGGTATTACCCTAAAAAACGGCCCTAAAGTTCTAATTTTTCTACCATCTGATCTAAATCCAAACATAATCCATCTCCCTCATAAAAAATATTATATAATAAAACTGTGGCATTTTGCAAGAAAAATGTCAAAAATTAATGCATTGTAAAAAAATACCAAAACTAATTGACAATAATTTTTATTAAAGTTATACTAAATACTATAAAGATATTAAAATATGTAATTTAATATTTGAAGGAAGTGAAGCTAATGGAAGAAAAAATTAAAAAATTTAAAAGTATGACTAATGAACAATTGGAAAATATTATCTATAATCCAGAATCAAGTGAAGAAGATGTAATTATAGCTTCAATAGAAAAAGGACATAAAGATATAAAAGAAGGGAAATATTATACAACAGAAGAAATCATCGAGTATTTTAATAATTTGGCAACAAGTTGCTAAAGATGATTTACAAGAAATATATAATTATATTGCCAAGGATTCTGTGTATTATGCGATAAAAAC
The DNA here is from genome assembly GCA_934167165.1 of uncultured Clostridia bacterium. Taxonomy (GTDB): domain Bacteria; phylum Bacillota; class Clostridia; order TANB77; family CAG-508; genus CAG-452. The sequence continues at coordinate 8,758 of CAKPKG010000022.1, read as the reverse complement.
TACAAAACAGATAATTAACAAAACACAAATAATTAAGAGCTTTCCATATGTAGGCAGAAAGGTACAAACATATAACAGCGAAAATATAAGAGAGCTCATCTATAAATCATATAAAATAATATATGAGATTGATTCAGAAAACATTTATATTCATAGAATTTTTCATTCTTCAAGGGCATTTAATAATTCTATTTTAAAAATCAAAAAATAAATATTTATAAAAAAATACTTTTTTAATACTATTTTAATATCTTTATAGTAAAATCTTGACAAATATTTGCGTGTTTAATACAATATTTTAGCTAGGGAAACACAGCTTTGAGCTGATTATATATACATATACAAAAAGGAGGAACAGATGTTAAAAATATTAAAAAACTTAAAAAAATCATGGCTATCTGTGGTGTTTATAATAGTACTTTTATGCTTGCAAGCTTGGACTGATTTAACACTTCCAGACTATACATCTAAAATAGTAAATACAGGTATTCAAGCAGGTGGTATTGAATATGTTGCGCCAGAGGTAATTAGAAAGTCACAAATGGATAACTTGTTAATATTTACAGACAAAGATGAAGAAATATTAAGTAATTATACTTTAATATCTAAAAACAATTTATCTCAAGAGGAGTATAATAAGTTACAAAAAGATTATCCAGGGCTAGAAAATCAGGATTTATATAAAATAAATAAACTTAATAAAGAACAAAAAGAAAAATTGGATGAATTAATTACAAAACCATTTATGACATTATACTTTATACAAAATGAGGAAATGGCAAATGGAATAAAAGAGCAAATGCTTTTAAATATGCCAGAAGAACAAAAACAAGTAATGGCACAAATGCCACTAATAGACTTAATAAAAAATATGCCAAATGAACAAAAAGAGAATTTTATTACAGAAATAAATAAACAAATAGATGAAAAACTAGGAACAATGGTAGATCAAGCAGCTGTTCAAGCAACTAAAAAAGAGTATACAGAAATAGGAGTAAATACAGATAATATACAAAATAGATACATAATTTTAACAGGACTTCAAATGATTGGTATAGCATTAGTCAGTATGATAGCAGCAGTAATAATAATGCTATTATCATCAAGAGTTGCAGCTGCACTTGGAAGAATTTTAAGAGATAAAGTGTTTAAAAAAGTATTGCAATTTACAAGAAAAGAATTTAATGAATTTTCAACAGCTTCATTAATTACACGTAGCACAAATGATATTCAACAAATTCAAATGTTGCTTACAATGCTTTTTAGAACAGTAGTATATGCACCAATTATTGGCATTGGTGGATTTACAAGAGTTTTGGCTCGTAGCAATAATTCTATGGCATGGATAATAGGAGTTGCAATAGGAGCGATACTATTTATTATTCTAACTTTATTTATAGTAGCAATGCCAAAATTCAAAAAGTTACAAGATTTAATAGATAAATTGAATTTAGTTTCTAGAGAAATTTTAACAGGACTTCCAGTAATAAGAGCATTTAATACAGAAAAAAGAGAAGAAAAAAGATTTGATAATGCTAACAAAGACTATATGAAAGCAAACATATTTGTAAACAGAGCAATGAGCATAATGATGCCTGCATTAATGTTTGTTATGAATGCAATTATGCTTTTAATTATATGGGTAGGAGGACACAAAGTAGATGAAGGAATAATGCAAGTAGGAGATATGATGGCATTTATCCAATATACAATGCAAATTGTAATATCTTTCTTATTCATATCTATGATATCAATAATGTTACCAAGAGCTTCTGTTTCTGCAAAACGTATTAATGATGTATTAGAAACAGAACCTTCAATAGAAGATAAACCAGAAACAAAAGAATTTGTAGAAGACAAAAAAGGATTTGTAGAGTTTAAAAATGTTTCTTTTAGATATCCAGATGCAGATACAGAAATACTAGAAGATATAAACTTTGTAGCAAAACCAGGAGAAACAACAGCATTAATTGGAAGTACAGGAAGTGGAAAATCTACAGTTGTAAACCTAATACCTCGTTTTTATGATGTAACAGGTGGAGAGCTACTAATAGATGGAGTTAATATAAAGAACGTACCTCAAAAAGAATTAAGAAAAAGAATAGGCTTTGTACCACAAAAAGGAATGCTTTTCTCTGGAACAATAGAATCAAACATAAAATATGGAAATCCAGATATGTCTGATGAGCAAATGGTAAAAGCAGCAGAGATTGCGCAAGCAACAGAATTTATAGAGGCAAAAGAAAAGAAATATAAATCAGAAATTGCACAAGGCGGAAATAATGTATCTGGTGGACAAAAACAACGTTTATCAATAGCAAGAGCAATAGCAATCGATCCAGAAATTATAGTGTTTGATGATAGCTTTTCAGCACTAGACTTTAAAACAGACAGCAAATTACGAGAAGAGCTTGCAAAACAAACAGTTGGCAAAACAGTAATTATAGTTGCACAAAGAATTAGTACAATTCTAAATGCAGACCAAATAATAGTACTAGAAGAAGGAAAAATTGTAGGAAAAGGTACTCACAAAGAGCTTATGAAAGGCTGCGAGCAATATAAGGAAATTGCAATGTCACAATTATCTAAAGAAGAACTAGAAGATGCAGGAGGTGATAGATAATGCCAGGACCAATGGGAGGACCAGGAAGACCGGGGATGAATTCCCAATCAAAAGCAAAGAATTTTAAAGCAACAACTAAAAAATTAATAAACAACTATTTATCAAAATATAAACTAGCAATAACAATAGTAATAATTTTTGCAATAGGAAGTACAATATTTTCGATAGTTGGACCTAAAATATTAGGAAATGCAACAACAGAAATCTTTAACGGAATAATTAGTAAATTATCTGGCGGAAGCGGAATTGATTATTCAAAGATTTTAAAAATCCTATTAACACTTTTGGGGCTATATGTAATAAGTGCATTATTTTCACTAATACAAGGATTTACAATGACATCTGTTGCACAAAAGCTAACATATAAAATAAGAAATGATATAGCACAAAAAATAAATAAACTTCCAATGAAATACTTTGATAAAAAAACAAACGGAGAGGTGTTATCTGTAATAACAAATGATATAGATACACTTTCTCAAAACCTTAACCAAAGTATTACACAAATAATTACATCAACATGTACAATAATAGGAATAATTGTAATGATGTTATCTATTAGTGTAACAATGACAATAGCATCATTAATAATATTGCCTATATCAGCAGTTATAGTAAAGAAAATTGTAACAAAATCACAAAAATATTTCCAAAAGCAACAAGCATATTTAGGACATGTAAATGGCCAAGTAGAAGAGGTGTATGGAGGACATACAATTGTAAAAGCATTTAATGGGGAACAACAAGAAATAGAGAAATTTGAAAAAGCAAACAAGGAACTGTATTCATCTGGATGGAAATCACAATTTTTATCTGGACTAATGCATCCAGTAATGAACTTTATCGGAAATGTTGGATATGTTGTAGTAGCAGTTTTAGGTGGATATCTAGCAGTTCAAGGGAAAATTACAGTTGGTAACATACAAAGTTTTATACAATATAATAAGCAATTCACACAACCAATAATGCAAATTGCACAAGTATCTGGAATGCTACAATCTATGGTTGCTGCTGCAGAAAGAGTATTTGAATTTTTAGAAGAACCAGAAGAAGTAGAAGAAAGCGATAAAGGAATAGATACAAATAAGCTAAAAGGAAATGTAGAATTCAAAAACGTTAAATTTGGTTATGACGAAGATAAAATAATAATAAAAGACTTTAACGCAGACGTTAAAGAAGGACAAAAAATTGCAATAGTTGGACCAACTGGAGCAGGCAAAACAACAATGGTAAAACTACTTATGAGGTTCTATGATGTAAATAGTGGAGAAATTTTAGTAGATGGTCATAATATAAAAGACTTTAAACGTGGAGATTTAAGAAAAATGTTTGGAATGGTACTTCAAGATACATGGCTATTTGGAGGGACCGTTAAAGAAAATATTAAATATGGAAAACCAGAGGCAAGTGACAGTGAAGTTATAGAAGCTGCAAAAGCAGCACATGTGCATCACTTTATAAAGACACTTCCAAACGGATATAATTCTGTATTAAATGAAGAATCAAGCAATGTATCAGCAGGACAAAAACAATTACTAACAATTGCAAGAGTAATACTTGCAGATCCAAAAATACTAATATTAGATGAAGCAACAAGTTCAATAGATACAAGAACAGAAATACAAATACAATCAGCAATGGACAATTTAATGAAAGGAAGAACAAGCTTTATAATTGCACACAGACTTTCAACAATAAAAAATGCAGATTTAATATTAGTAATGAATCATGGAGATATTGTAGAACAAGGAACACACGAAGAACTACTTGCAAAAAATGGATTCTATGCAGATTTATACAATAGTCAATTTGATGAAGATGAAGCAGTATAAAATAGACGAATGGGGACAGACCCCTTTTGTTTCAATCGGAACAAAAGGGGTCTGTCCCCATTCGTCTTTATTTTAGCCTCTTCTATTTTAGTGCAGAAAATTTAGCAAAAATATAGAAATCTACAAACAGTCGATTGCATAAAATAGATATTAATAGTAAAATATTTGCAGACGTAGCAAAACCTGTAAATATTATTGGAGGAAAAATTGATGAAGAAAAAAGTAGTAATAATATCAGTAATTGCAGTAGCAGTAATAGCATTAATAACAGTAGCAATATTAGTATTAAACAAAGAAAAACAAAATCCAGAAGAGATACTAAAAACATATTTTGCATATATAGAAAAGCAAAATTATGAAGAAATGTATAATATGCTACACTCAAATACAGATAAAGAAGAATTTTTAAAAAGAAACAAAAATATATATGAAGGAATACATGCAAAGAAAATAAAAATAGAAATAACTTCAATTCAAAATGAAAAGAAGAAAGTTATAATTACATATCTAACAGAAATGAATACAAGTGCTGGGGATGTTGAGTTCGAAAACACAGCAAAATTAAGTAAAGATGATAGCAAAAAGTACAAAATAGAATGGTCATCAAACTTAATATTTCCAGAGCTAAATAATGACTATAAAGTTAGGGTTAGCAATACAGAAGGAAAAAGAGGAAGTATATTAGATAGAAATGGAAATATACTTGCAGAAACTAAAACAAATAGAGAATATCCATACAAAGACATAACAGCACATATAACAGGATATGTTCAAGGAATAACAGCAGAAGAATTGGAAAGTAAGGCTGAAAAGGGGTATAATAATCATTCTGTTATTGGAAAAACTGGATTAGAGCAAGTATATGAAGAAAGGCTAAAAGGAAAAAACGGATTAAAGATATACATAGAAGACAATAATGGAAATATAGTAAAAACAATAGCAGAAACAAAAGGAAATGATGGAGAAGATATAAAACTTACAATAGATATTAATCTGCAAACAAAACTATATGAAAAAACAAAAAATGATAAAGGATTTTTTGTTGTAATGAATCCGCAAACAGGAGAAATTTTAGCATTAGTTAGCACGCCATCATATGATCCTAATAAATTTGTTACAGGTATGACAAATGATGAGTGGAATAGCATAAGTACAAACGAAGCAAAACCACTATTTACAAGATTTATATCAACTTGGTGCCCAGGCTCAACATTCAAACCAATTACAGGAGCAATAGGGCTAACAACTGGAAAATTAAGCGAAAATGATGAGTTTAATTATTCAGGACTTGCATGGCAAAAAGATAGCTCTTGGGGAGATCACAAAATAACAACACTTACAGCGTATAGCGGAAAGAAAAATCTAAAAAATGCTTTAATACATTCAGACAATATTTATTTTGCACAAGCAGTATTAAAAATTGGAGAAAAAACATTTACAGAAGGTCTAGACAAAATAAAATTCAATGAAGATATAGACTTTGAACTAGACACTAATAAGTCAACATATTCTAATTCTGGAAGAATAGAAAGAGAAGCAACACTTGCAGATAGTGGATATGGTCAAGGACAATTATTAGTAAACCCAATACATATGGCATCAATATATTCAGCATTTGTAAACGAAGGCAACATGGTAAAACCATATATAGAATACAAAGAAAATAGAGAAAAAGAATACTTAGTAAAAAATGCTTTCTCAAAAGAAGCAGCAAATATAATAAAAGAAGACCTAATACAAGTAGTAGAAAGTCCAACAGGAACAGCACATGATTTAAAAGTAAATGGAGTAAAATTAGCAGGAAAAACAGGAACAGCAGAGCTTAAAGCATCAAAAGAAGAAAAAGGAAAAACATTAGGATGGTTCGATTGCTTTACAGTAGATGAAGAATTAGACAAATCAATGCTAATAGTAAGCATGGTAGAAGACGGCGGTTCAAATGGAGGAAGTAGATACTTAAAGAAAATAATAAGAACATTATTTGAGTAAGATTAAATTATTTATTTGACAATACCATTTTAAAATGTTAAAATGTTTGCAAGTTAATTTAGTTATGTTTTAAAAGGAATCCCAGTAGAATTTTATAGTAACTAACAGAGAGGTAATGGTTGGTGAAAATTACTAGAATATAAAATTTGAATTACAATTCTTATAGTAACTAGCGTGTAGCTACGAATAAGCGTTAATTGAGGCAATATAAAATATTGCGAATAAAGGTGGTACCACGGAATTTAAACCAATTCGTCCTTTAACTAGGATGAATTGGTTTTTGATTTGTATAGGCACTGCCATTGATAACCCATTGATTAAGAAAGGATGATATTATGAATTTATACGAAGATTTAAAATGGAGAGGATTAATTCAAGATATTAGTGATGAAGAGCTAATTAATAAACTAAACAATGAGAAATTAACATTTTACATTGGAACAGACCCAACAGCAGATAGCATGCATATTGGTCATTATTCATCATTTTTAATTTCAAAAAGACTTGCAAAATATGGTCATAAACCTATTTTATTAGTAGGTGGAGCAACAGGATTAATTGGAGATCCTAAACCTACAGCAGAAAGACCTATGATTACAAAAGAAGCAGTTGAACATAATATTAAAGGACTAACAAAACAAGCAAAAGAAATATTTGGATTTGAAGTTGTAAATAACTATGACTGGACAAAAGACATAAATGTTATAGATTTCTTAAGAGATTACGGAAAATACTTTAATGTTGGATATATGCTAGCAAAAGATAAAGTAAGATCAAGAATGGAAACAGGTATTACATATGCAGAATTTTCATATATGATATTACAAGCATTAGATTTCTTACATCTATACGAAACAAAGAATTGTGTTCTTCAAGTTGCAGGCTCAGATCAATGGGGAAACATAACAGCAGGAATAGAATTAATTAGAAAGAAAACAGATAAAACAGCTTATGGAATGGTAATGCCATTAGTTACAGATTCAAATGGAGTTAAATTTGGAAAAACAGAAGGAAATGCACTATGGCTAGATAAAAATAAAACATCAAGTTATGAATTATATCAATACTTAGTAAATCTTGAAGATTCAATGATTATTAGTTATTTAAAGAAATTAACATTCTTAAGCAAAGAAGAAATAGAAGAAATAGAAGCAAAACATAATGAGCATCCAGAACTAAGAGAAGCACACAAAATACTTGCAAGAGAAATAATAACAGATTTACATGGAAAAGAAGAATACGAGAAGGCTGTAAGAATTAGTGAAGCTTTATTCAAAGGTAATTTTAATGATTTATCAAACGAAGAATTAGGAGAAGCTTTTAAAGGAAATGAAGTAAAAGAAATAGAACTTAACAAAAACATATTAGATGTATTAGTAGAAATGAATGTTGCAACAAGTAAAAGACAAGCAAGAGAATTTATTTCTGGAAACAGCATAGAAATAAAAGGAGAGAAGGTAAAAGAACTAGACAAAACAATAACAGAGCAAGACCTTATAAACAATACATTTTTAATTATAAAAAGAGGAAAGAAAAATTACTATATAGCAAAAAAAATCTAATGATTATCCCAAAATGGTGAAAAATGGGTCAGACCCCTTTTTCACCATTTTTTAAAAGAAAACATGTTGCAAATCCTAGTAAAATGGTAGTATAATAAATTCAATGGAGGAGATTAAATGAAAATATCAACAAAGGGAAGGTATGCCCTAAGAGTAATGATAGACCTAGCAGTTAATGACAAAGGAGACTATGTTTCTTTAAAAGACATTTCAAATAGGCAAGAGGTTTCACTAAAATATCTTGAACAGATAATGGCAATGCTAAATAAGGCTGGATATGTAAAATCTACTAGAGGAAATAATGGAGGATATAGACTAGCAAAATCACCAGAAGAATATAAAGTTGGAGATATATTAAGAAAAACAGAAGGAGATCTTGCGCCAATAGCATGTGTTAATGGAGAAGAATGTGGCAAAAGAGAAAATTGCAAAACATTCAAATTTTGGCAGGGATTAGACAATGTAATAAATAAGTATGTAGACAGCAAAACCTTGGCAGACCTAATAAAATGATTAATAAAACATTGACATGAGAAAAAATAACATATAGAATAATAATGTAGGGGCAGGCCCTGTGTCTGCCCACAAAAATAAGAAAAAGGAGGACCACAAATGATAAACCATCTAACCATTGGGGCTGTAACACACACACACACACACGGTAATTTAATAAATAATAAAAAAATAAATATATACACTATATTTATGTGTTTTTTGCGTAAAAAAACTGCGCATAAAAATATATAAATATG
>CAKPKG010000021.1 GCA_934167165.1 uncultured Clostridia bacterium | reverse complement strand
GCTTCTGGAACATAACCACATTCTGGAAGCCAAATTCCTCTAGGTTTTTTACCAAAGTATTTTTCATATGTTTGAACACCAACAGCAATTTGTGCTTTAACTGTTTTCTCATTAACATATAGAATTGGAAAATAACCATGAGTAGCTCCACATGTAATTATTTCTAATACGCCAATATCTTGAAAATGTTTAAAAGCTGCTATTAAATTACATTTATAAATGTCTTTAAAAACATGTAAATCATTTGAATATCTATCTAAATAATAGTGAGATAGCTCATTTAATCTTTTATCATAAGCAGTTCTCACAACTTCTTTTTTACAAAGTTCAATATGTTTTTTCAAATATTTTATATATCTATTTTGTAATAGTTTACTATCAAGCATAGAAAGAAGAGGAGGGGTAAGTGACATTGTTATTCTAAAATCAACTTTCTCTTCCTCTAATTTTTTAAAGTTTAATAATAGTGGAATATATGTTTCCGAAATAGCTTCAAAAAGCCATTCTTCCTCTAAATAATCTTCACTTTCTGGATGATGTACAAAAGGTAGATGTGCATGTAATATGAAGCTTACATATCCTTTTTCAGTTTTCATTATTTTCTCCTTTGTTCTTACATAAAAGTAGATGTAGGGTTATTAATATCAAATATGTTTTCATCTTTATATATTTCTTTGTATAAAGATGTTAAATTATATATTCTTCCAAAATATTTAATAAATTCTAAATTAGCAACATCTTTTGAATAGGTTTTATTTGTTTTTACATCTCTATAATAAAGAGTTTTTTGAGCTTTTTCAAAAAGAACATGACCATTAGGTGATTCAATTTTGTTCGAAGAAGTAACATATAGGTAATTGTTTGGAATTGATGTATTATTATCTTTTGGCCTTCTTCCAAGCTCTACAACATATTCACATTTCTCATCATTAATATTAAAATACCAACAATTTGCAAAATCATTTATTTCAATTTCAAAGGTATAATTCATTGTAACATTGTGTATTATTAAAACAGGTTTAGTTGTATTAAAAAAGTTTTCTCCATATTGTTTAATATAGTTTTTTCTATCTTCATCTGAAACATCCCAATACACAAAAAGTGTTTTTGGTGTTTGAGCTAATACTTTTACAATAGTTTGGTTATATCTATAAGGTAAATCATAATATTCTAATAAATTAATTTTAGAAGTATTTGATTTTTTTGTACTTTTTTTAGATGAAGTGTTTTTTGAAGTTGTTTTCTTAGAAGATTTTGCTTTAGCAGATGTTTTTTTACTAGGAGCTTTTTTGGAAGTTTTTGAAACAGTAGCATTACTAGGCTTTGTGGCCTTTTTAGGAACTGTTTTGGTTGTAGTTTCTTTTTTTGCTACTGACTTTGTATTAGATTTTTTTTGAATTTTAGAAGTCTCTTTAGAAACTAAATCCTTATTGCTTTTTTTAGAAGCTTCTTTTGTAGCCTTTGGCATTAAAATTCCTCCTTAGTAAAATAAAATATTATTATATATAATATATCAAAAAAAGAATTAATTCAATAGAAAAAACAATAAAAATTTTTTTTGTAAATATTGTAAATATGTGTTTACATTTGACGAAAAATCTTATACAATATACAAGAATATTATAGACTAAACTAATGAAAAATTGAAAGGGGCTAATGCCATGAAAATACTAATGCTTACATGGGAATATCCACCAAGAATAGTTGGCGGAATAGCTAGAGTAGTAAACGATTTATCAAAAAGATTAATAAAAGATGGACACGATGTGTATGTTGTTACATATAGAGAAGGAAACGCGCCATATTATGAGAACGATAAAGGTGTTAATGTATATAGAGTAGACAACTATATGATAAACCCAAACAATTTTATTGATTGGATAATGCAACTTAACTTTAATATGGTAGCTAAAGTAAATGAATTAATAGCAAAAGGAGAAAAATTTGACGTTATACATGCACATGACTGGCTAGTAGCATATGCAGCAAAAACATTAAAAAATTCATATGATTTGCCATTAGTTAGCACAATACATGCAACAGAGGCAGGAAGAAATAGCGGAATCCATGACGAAGTTCAAAGATATATAAATGACACAGAATGGATGCTTACATATGAATCATCAGAAGTAATAGTAAATAGTAAATTTATGAAAAATGATTTACAAAGATTATTTGGACTTCCATATGAAAAAATAAATGTAGTAGCAAATGGAATAAATAGTACCACATATAGTGGAGTAGAAAAAGATTATGATTTTAGAAGACAATATGCAGCCGATAATGAAAAAATAATATTATTTATGGGAAGACTAGTATATGAAAAAGGTGTTCAACATTTAATTTCTGCAATGCCAAAAATATTAGAGAATTATCATGATGCTAAACTTGTAATAGCTGGAAAAGGCGGAATGCTAGACGAGTTAAAAGCACAAGTAGAAGCAATGGGATTAGGACAAAAAGTATATTTTACAGGTTACTTAAATGCAAAACAAGTTTCTAAAATGTATAAATGTGCTGATATATCAGTGTTCCCAAGTACATATGAACCATTTGGCATAGTCGCATTAGAAGCAATGCTAGCAGGAGTGCCAACAGTAGTTTCAGATGTTGGAGGACTAAATGAAATAGTAGAACATGGAGTAGATGGAATGAAGTCATATGCAGGTAATCCAAATTCGCTTGCAGATTCAATTCTTGCATTATTATTTAATCCACAATTATGTGATAGTATAGCAAAAAAAGCAAGAGCAAAAGTAAAAAATGAATATTCATGGGCTAAAATAGCACAAGACACACATTTTATATATCAAAAAGCTATTTGCCAAACAATGGCAGAACGTCAAGCTCATCAAATAGCTCAAGAAAATGCAAAAAAAGAAAAGAAAATAAAATCAGTAGAAACAGAAATTACAAATTTAATTTCGTTCAACAAAAAACGCCAAGCTTATGCATAAATTAATAGACAAATGGAACATAAGGAGGAAAGATAAATGTATGTTTATGACGAAGCTAACAATTTAGCAAAAGCAATACAAGAGAGCAAGGAATATAAAGAATACAAAAAGATAAAAGAAGAGATAGATGCAGTTCCAGAGATGAAAGCAAAAATAGAAGACTTTGAAAAAACAAGATACGAAGTACAAGTTATGTCATTTCAAGGAGAAAAGCAAGATGAAGAAAAAATGAAAAAACTTCAAGAAATGTATAATGTATTAAATACAGAACCAAAAATAAAAGAGTATTTTGATATAGAAGTAAGATTCAATATAATGCTTGCAGATGTAAACAAAATAATAAGCGAATCAGTAAAAGATTTATTATAAATATTAACTGTAGTGGCGGACCCTGTGCCCGCCATAATATATTGCTTCGCACCTCCCATATCACACCTCAATTAAAAAATACAAAACATATTGACAACCAAACAATGTTTTGGTAAAATATAAAACATAAAGGAGGTAAAAAATGGAAAACTATAAAAATGAGATTTTAGAAATTGAAGTCGGACCTAATGGGGAACTTGACGAAGAAACAGCAAAATTTGTGATAGAAAAGTGTCAAGAAGCAAGTGATGAGAATATTTGGTATACACAAGAAGAAGTAATAAAGGCATTGGAAGCACTAGAAGAAAAGAATGAAAAATGCATAAAATCATTTATACTAAAAGAGCAAAAGTAGAATTAGAAAACTTATATAACTATATTTATTTTAATCTAGCAAATCCAATTGCGGCAAAAAGACTTAAAGCCAATATTATAAAACCAATTTCTAACCTAGAATATTTCCCGTATATGGGAAAGAAAATTTCAAATTCAAATTTTAGATATTTAATTTTTAAAAACTATTTAATTTTTTATTCAGTAAATAATCAAAACGTTGAAATCCAACGAATAATTCACAAAAACCAAAAAATAAAATATAGCTAACAAAAAGTATACTAGTAGTAAATACTATTATTTATTAATAGTGCAAAAAATACGCACTTAAAAATAAGTGCGTATAATAAAATATATTTCTAAAAATTATTTTTTCTTTAATGCTAATACACAAGTATTTCCAATTGCAGTAAGAGTAGCTAAAAATGAAAGTATAGAACCTACAAAAGGAATTTTAAATAGCAATTGCAATATTATTGTAACAATAACTAATAAAGCAAAAGAGTTAATAGTTAGTTTAGATGTCTTTTTAATATATTCAGTAATTAATATTGCAAATATAGGACTTGCGATTAATAATAAGATAACATAAATTAATGCTAAAACTATACCTAAAGTTGCACCAATACCAGTAATACATAGTACTATACAAATAATAGGAACAAGTATTAATATACCTAAACCAATTGCCAAATTTATTAACATACTTTTTGTAGTAATATTAGAAAACTTACTAAAGAAGTTTGGCATAAGCTTTTTAACAACCCAATAAATAACTATAGTGTATATTAAACTATATAGTATATTAATTAAGAATTTACCAATATTTTTTAATGGGTTAGGAGTAGGAGAAGTGTATTTTGTAAAATTAGAATTACCGATTACTATGTCTTTAGAAACTTCAATTTCATTTTTTGAAGTATAATTAAAATCACCGGAAATTTTACAATCTATAGCTTTTCCATCTTCTTCAGTTTTGAATTCTATTTGACTTGATTTAACTGTTACATTTCCTTGAACCTTTCCAGAGAAAACAAATTTATCAGCATTTTCAACTGTTAAATCTTTTGAACATATGAAGTTTGAAGTTGTTACTATATTATTTGCATCTATAAATAAATTCCTGTAAGCATAACCTCCAATAGTTGCAGTATCTGAATTTATATGTAAATCTCTATATACAAATCCATAATAATTCATATTAAAGTTTTTACAACTAGTATATAAGTCTCCAGAAACTTGGCAATTTAACTCCATTTTATTGCATACAGCGTAAATATTTCCATAAATTACAGCATTTTTTGATAAAACTATTTCATTTGCACAAATAAATAAATCTCCATTTATTTTTACGCCAGGATCTAATACAAATTTATTTGCAGTAACAAAAACATTTCCACCAATTACTACTGATTTATTTATGCTAGTTATTTTTTGAAATCCATCTTTATCAGTTTCATCGGAATATGTTACATCAGATTTTATATTTACAGTAGCAGCTGTTGCAAATACATTTCCAGAAATAACAGTATTAGTTGAAGAGTTTTGTGATTCAGGAGCAATATTAAGAGTAGCTACACTAGCATAAGCGTTTCCAATAATAGTATTGCTTATAGTAGTTTCTTTATCTGAAACATATAAATCACTATACCTAACATCAGCAGGTGAAGTAGTTTCTACAGGATCTCCACCTTCCATTGAGGTTGGAACTGCTTCTTGCGAATTAGCAGATATTGTTGCAATATCATTATTTGAATCTGTTGCAAGACATATAGAAGTTATAAGACAAATAATTGCAAAAATACAAATAGATAATTTTAATTTGTTTTTTAACATAAAAAAACCTCCCTAAAATAATAAATTATAACAATAATATATAGCCTAACAATGTTTCTTGTCAACTGAAAAACAATATTTTGATAAAGGACATATATTACATTTTGGGTTACGGGCAAGGCAAATATTTCTACCATGCCAAATAAAAATATGATTTACATCCTTAAAATATTCATGGGGAATAATCTTAATTAGATCTTGCTCTATTTTTGTAGGTTCTGTATTAGTAGTTAGACCTAATCTTGTTGCAATTCTTTTTACATGAGTATCAACAGCAATACCAACAGGTTTATCAAATGCCTCCAACATTATTACGTTAGCACTTTTTCGCCCAATACCTGGCAAAGTCATTAATTTATCTATGTTTTGAGGCAAATTTCCATTATATTCTTTTAAAACCTTTTCTGAATAAGCTTTTATATTTTTTGCTTTAGTTTTATAAAAACCACAAGGATGGATTAAGTTTTCTAATTCAGATAAAGGTATATTTATAAAATCTTGAGGAGTATTGTAATTTTTAAAAATATAAGGAGTTGTTTTGTTTACTCTTTCATCTGTACATTGAGCAGATAACATAACAGCTATACCAAGTTCAAAAGGAGTAGAAAAATCTAAACTACATTTAGCATCTGGGTAGGTTTCTTTTAATATTTCTATTATTTTAACAATGTTATTTGTAGCAATATTATGTTCCAAAAGTATCACCCTTTCAATATTAATTTAATATATTATAATAATAAACAAGAATTATATAAAAGTAAATAGAGGAGGTAATAATGTTAAAACTATTTAAAAAAACATTAGCGGTATGCTTAATTGGCTTTGGGCTTCGGAGTTTTACTAGTTATATTGCTTCCTTTTACAGGTTGGCTATTTATTATAGGGATTACAATAGTAGTAGTGGGAATAGCATGGCTTTCTTGTTAAGAAATAAAAATATGTTATATATAAAGGAGAGTGCTTTAAATGAAAGTTGTTGTAAAAAAAGTTCCTAAATTTTTAAGAGGAATAGTAAAATTAATTTTTGGTGTAAAATAATACATACAAAAAGGCATAAAAAAAATAGGTTTTTTATATAACCTATTTTTATGCTTTTTGTACTTTACCTGAACGTAGGCATTTAGCACATACTTTAATTTTTTTTGGTTGACCATCAACTATTGTTTTAACAGTTCTTAAATTTGGTTTCCAAGTTCTAGTTGTTCTTTTACTTATATGAGAACGAGTTATACTAAGTTCGTTCCCAAAATTTATTGATTTATCACAAATTTCACATTTTGCCATGATACTATAAGCACCTCCTATTATTTACCTAATAAACTGACTAAATAATAGTTTAGCATAAATAAAAAAAAAATACAAGAGTTTAAGCAAAAAAATTAAAATAAAGGAGGACAAGCATGTTAAATTTACTAAAATTAATATATCCAGATGTATGCGCATTTTGCAATAAAATTCAAAAAGAAAGCTTATGCAAAAAATGCGAAGAGAAAATAAAAAAATACAAAAAAGACATTGTTATTAGAAGCAAAAACAATTATTTTGAAGAATTAATTAGCATTTTTAAATATGAAGGATTGATTAGAGAAAAGATAATACAATACAAATTTCAAGACAAGTCATACATATATAATACATTTGCAAAAATAATACTAAAAAATGAAAAAGTATGTGGACTTTTAAAAAAATATGATATAATTATCCCAGTTCCAATACATAGAAAAAGAAAATTGCAAAGAGGATATAACCAAACACAACTAATAGCAAAAGAAATAGCAAAAAACATAGATATAAAACTTTGTGATGATGTACTAGTAAAGAGTAAAAATACTATAGCTCAAAGCAAATTAAATAAAAATAAACGAAAACAAAATATAAAAAATGCATTTAAGGTTTTAAATTTAGAGAAAATTCAAGGGAAAAATATTTTATTATTTGATGATATATTTACAACTGGTAGTACTGTAAATGAATGTAGTAAAATTTTAAAAAAAGCAGGAGCAAAAACAGTTGGAGTTTTAACAATTGCAAAAGATTAATGCAAAGAAGTCAAAAACTTTGCAGAAAGGAGAAGTATGGAAGATTTAGTAGAAAGCATATTAGATTATGTAAGAGCAGATTATACAGACTATGCAATAATGATAAATGGTGAATGGGGAAGTGGAAAAACTTATTTTTGGAACAACAAAATAAGAAATAAGATAGATTCATTGCAATTAAATGGAAAGCAATATACAACAATTTATATGTCTCTATATGGAATATCAAATTTAGAAGAGATAAGCAAAAAAATATTTATAGAAACTACTCAATTAATGGACAAAAACATGAGAAAATACATGAATGCAACAGGACAACAGTCTATCCCAGAATATGCAAAAACAGGTTTGGATATGGCAAATCTTTTTGGGGTTACTCAAAATGGAGATAAAGTAGATTATAGTAAGTTTTTTTCAACAGACGACAAGGTATTATGCTTTGATGACTTGGAGAGAGCAAATGTAGATGTTATAGATATACTTCGGATATATAAATAATTTTGTTGAACATGATCATATAAAAACAATAATAATATGTAATGAAAAAGAATTGTCAACAAAATTGAAAAGCACAAATCTAGAAATGAAAACATTTATAGCAACATATCTTTTAGATAAAGAGGGAGATTTATCTAAAACAGATAAACCAATGGTAGAAAAAATACGAGATAAAATAGAATATGTATTTGACAAAGCAAATGATTATGAAAGAATAAAAGAAAAGTTAATAGGTGAAACTTTTGAATATGTTCCAGAATTTAGCTATATAATAAATGGAATATTAATGCGTTATGAAAATAATCCAGAATTAATAAGATTCTTAAGAGAAAACACAAATTATATAATATCAACATTTAACAAAAGTGGAACAAGAAACTTAAGAATTCTAAAACATGCATTAAATGATTTTAAAAAGATATATGAGATGGTAAATAAAAATTATCCAAATACAAATTATAGAATTGTACAAACTATGCTAATATTCACAATAGCAATATCTTTTGAAATAAAGGCAGGAAAAATAACAAAAGATAAATTTATAAACATAAAGGACAACGAAGAATATAAGTCAATATTAGTTTCATCTAGAGTATTAATGGATAACAGACAATTTTATATAAAAGAATTTGATAACAATTATTATTATAATTTTAAAGTAGAATATCGTTTCTTTAAATTCATAGAAATGTATGTAAGAACAAGAATATTTGATATGAAAACATTTAAGAAAAACATGGAAACAATTATAAACACAGTAGATACAGAAAAACTTCCAGGATACAAAAGGTTACTTACAGAAGAATATTGGAAGATTTCTGATGATCAGTTTCCAGGTGTAATAGAAGAAGTAATAGAAGATGTAAAAAGTGGAAAAGTTAAGTTGCTAGATACTGTAAAATTATTCATATACTTCACATACTTTATAAAAAAAGGATTAATAAAATATGATGTAAAGACTGTAAAAACAATATTCTTTAATGGTATGAATGCGGCAGCTTTAAATTCGGATTATAGCGAAAATGCTGAAAAAGAAATAGAAGGAATAATAATTGGAGAAAAAACACCAGAAATAGAAGAAGTTTTATCACATTTTTATATGCTAAATACAACATTAAAAGATAAAATGTATATAGAAAAAGCAGAAGATATATTTAAATGTATCCCAATGAAAATGGAAATGTTTTATGAAAGATTTGATAAAGAATGTATGAATATACCTATTTTTAAATATTATGATTCATACCAAATGTTCCAAAGACTTTCTTGTGCTAGTAATGAAGATATAGTTGCTATAAAAGAAAAATTGTTAACTAGAGCAGAAAAATATACAAAAGAAATAGAACCAGAAATGAGAAACATGAAAAAACTAAAACAAATCATAGATGATTATGTAAAAGGAAAAGAAATTGGAATAAAAATAGTAATGCTTAAAGAATTTGCGAAGGATTTAGAAATTATTTTAAATAGATATAAATAATAGGAGGGTAAAATGAAAGAATTAGAATTAGACTACTATTTCAAAGAAATAGAAAATTTTAGATTTAAAGAAGTGTTTGACAATTGTACATATCCATGGGAAGCTTTAAATAATATAAATAGTTATATAAAAAAGTTCATGAACAATGAAAATATGAAAATCAACAAAGCAGAAGTGGGAGAATTTTGTTCAATAGAAGGGCCATATTTTATTGATGAAGGCACAAAAATACATGCAAATGTAACAATACAAGGACCAGTGTTAATAGGAAAAAATGTAGAAATACAATCAGGTGCACTAATAAGACCAGGTTCAATAATTGGAGATAACTGCTGTGTAGGGCATGCTTCAGAAGTAAAGCATTGTATATTGCAAAACAAATCAAAGGTAGCAAGTTTGGCATTTGTTGGAGATACTATTCTTGGCAAATCAACAAGAGTAGGAAGTGGAACAATACTTGCAAATAGAAGATTTGATCAAGCTAATATAAAAATAAAATTAAATGGAGAGAATACAGATACAGGTACAGACTTTTTTGGAAGCATAATAGGAGATAGCTCAAGAATGGGAGCTAATTCTACAGCAGTGCCAGGAACATTTATTGGACCATATACATGGATTTTGCCAACAGTGCAAGTAAGAGGATTTGTTCCTGCAGAAAAAAGAGTATTTCCAAAAGCAGAGTATATGGTAACAGGGAATCCAAAAGTTGAATTAAAATAATAAGAGTAATATATTAAGAAAAAAGAGAAATCCTTGATTGAAGGATTTCTCTTTTTTCGCTAAAACTTCCTAAAATTCATCGAAGGAAAAAATTTCCAAAAATTGTATATATATTGTGTAAGAGAATATAGAAATTTGACATTACCAGATGCCAAGTAGGGACATTGCTCTCAAACGAAGACTATCTTCAAAGAAAGCTTTGTCCCTATACATTAGAAAAAGGAGGAATACAAATGATAAGTGAATATAAAAAACAGGACAAGTTATTAATTTTAAAAATAACAGAAGAGATTGATCACCATACTAGTGAGAAAATAAGAAAAAGAGCAGACTACGAAATACAAATACATATACCTAAAAAAGTAATTTTTGATTTTGAAAAAGTTACTTTTATGGACAGTAGTGGAATAGGAATGATAATAGGAAGATATAAATTAACAACAATGTTTCGGAGGTACAATGTCCTTAATTAATGTTAAACCAGTTGTAAAAAAAGTACTAGAGATGTCTGGGGTTCTTAAGTTAGTGCCAATAGAAGAAAATGAAAGTATAGGAGGAAATGATTTTGAAAAATGTATATGATAATGAAATGAAATTAGAGTTTACAAGTAAATCTAGCAATGAAGCATTTGCAAGAATAGCAGTAGCAGCATTTGCAGCACAGTTAGATCCTACAATAGAAGAACTGGCAGATATAAAAACTGCAGTTTCAGAAGCAGTAACAAACTGTATAATACATGGTTATGAAGAGCAAGAAGGAATAATAAAAATAGAATGTAAGTTGTTTGCAAATTCAATAGAAATAGTAATATCAGATGAAGGAAAAGGAATAGAAGACATAAATAAGGCAAAAGAACCATTATATACATCTAAACCAGATTTAGAAAGATCAGGAATGGGATTTACAATAATGGAAAGCTTTATGGACGAAATGAAAGTAGAGTCTATTTTAGGAATAGGAACAAAAGTAACAATGAAAAAAATGTTAGAAGCACAAAGGAGTAATTTATGTATGAAATAGATTCAGAAGAAATAATAAAGGCTCAAAATAATGATGAAGAGGCTATGACAAAAATAATTAAAACAAATTCTGGATTAATATGGAGTATAGTTAAAAGATTTTTAGGAAGAGGATATGATAAAGAAGAATTAGAACAAATTGCTTATATAGGATTTATAAAAGCAATAAAAGGTTTTGATACTTCTCTAGAGTTTAAATTATCTACATATGCTGTTCCATATATAATAGGAGAGATAAAAAGATTTATAAGAGATGATGGAACAATAAAAATAAGCAGAAGCATAAAGGAATTATCTGCAAAGATATCACAAGTACAAAAAGAATATTTATCAAAAAAAGGAGAAGAAATTACAATAGAGGAATTAGCAAAAGAATTAAAAGTAGAAAAAGAAGAAATAGTTGTAGCATTGGAATCTCAAAGAAGTGTTGAGTCAATAGATAAAAATGTATATGACGATGAAAGTGGAGAAAGCAAAATTGCAAAAATATCTAGTCAGAGAGATGAAGCGGGTATTTTATTAAATAAGTTATGTGTAGAAGAATTAATAAATAGTCTTGAGATAAGAGATAAAAAAATAATACTTTTACGATACTACAAAAGAAAAACACAAACAGAAGTGGCAAAAATGCTAGGAATAACTCAAGTGCAAGTTTCAAGACTAGAAAAAAGAATATTAAATCAAATGAAAGAAAAAATAGTAAGTTAGTAAGGTGTAAAAATGAAAAAAATAATATTTTACACTATTTCTTTTGTATTAATTTGCTTTGTAATTCCAATAATATTTACAAAAAGGTTTAGAACACAAGAAACAAAAATGGAAGTTCCAATAAATGAAGAAAAAAATAATCAAGAAGAATATAATTACGGACAATATAGTAAGGTAAAGTTATTACATGCAAATACAGGCGAAATAGAGGAATTAGATTTAGATCAATATTTATATGGAGTTGTATCAAGCGAAATGCCTGCAAGTTTTGAAGAAGAGGCTTTAAAAGCTCAGGCTGTTGTTGCTAGAACTTACACCATATATAAAATAACAAGTGGAAGCAAACACGAAAATGCAGATATTTGTGATGATTCAAAATGTTGTCAAGCATGGATTTCGAAAGAAGCAAGATTTGAGAAATGGAATGAAGGGGAAAGAGAAAATAATTGGTCAAAAATTGTAAGTGCAGTAGATAACACAAAAGGCAAAATTATAACATATGAAGGTAAACCAATTAATGCATTTTTTCATTCAAATAGCGGAGGAAAAACGGAAATTGCAAGTAGTGTTTGGGGAGGAAAAGATGAACCATATCTGCAAGCAGTAGAAACGAGTGGAGAAAGCAATTATACACAGTACAGTTCAGAATTGACCATTAGTAAAGAAGAATTTATAGAAAAAATCAAGCAATATCATAATGATTTTGAAATTGATTTTTCAAACGAAAATCAAATAGAAATTTTAGAATATACAGAAGGCCAGAGAGTAAAAAAAATGAAAGTAGGTAATTTAGAATTGTCAGGTACTGAAATAAGAAATATATTTGGTTTGAAATCAGCAAAATTTGAAATTGTTATTGAGGATGAAAATATAAAATTTAATGTTCTAGGATATGGGCATGGAGTAGGAATGAGCCAAACAGGTGCAGATAGTATGGCAAAAGAAGGAAAGGGGTATGAAGAGATAATTAAACATTATTATACAGGAGTTGAAATAGTAAATATTTAGGTGAATAAATTTCAAAAATAAGGAAATAATTTTACTAAAGATAAAAATAAGGAGGAACACAATGAGAAGAGGAAGAAGAGAATTAAGAGAGAAAAATTATTCTAAACATTTACTATTTTTTACAGGAGGTATTTTTTTAGTAATAATACTTACTTTTGCAATAACTTTTGTTGTATATAATAATAAATTAAAAAATTCAACATATAGTGCATTAACAGCAGAAAAAATTGCAGAACTTGTGCCAAATGATATAGAAAATAATAATCAAGATATAGAACAGGCTAGTGCAGAAATAGGAAAAACAATCGAAGAAGCAATAAATACAATGCAAGAAAACAAAACAGAACAAAAAGAAGAAAATACAGAAGAAGTAAAAGTAGAAAAACCTTCTACTAATACAGAAACACAAAGTAATAAAAAAACAGAAGCTTCTAATGAAAAGCCAGCAGTAATAAAAGATCCTGAATTTGTAAGACCTGTTGAAGGCGAAATTACAAGAGAATTTGCAAAGGATGAATTAGTATATTCAGAAACACTAGATGAATGGATTGTTCATTTGGGAGTTGATATAAAATCAGAAAGGACTGCAGTTGTGAAATCTGCAGAAGCAGGAAAAGTAATTGCTATAAAAAATGATCCAAGGTATGGACTTACTGTAATAGTAGAACATGTAAATGGATTTAAAACTGTATATTCGAACTTGCTTACAACAGAGTTTGTATCAGAAGGAGAAGAAATAAAGAAGGGACAAAGTATTGGAACTGTAGGAAATTCAGCATCATTTGAAATATGTGATGAGCCACACTTGCATTTTGAGATTTTAAAAGATGATGTAAATGTAGATCCAACAATATATTGCAAGTAAGAAAAGGGGATTTCCCCCTTTCTTTTACTTGACACTACAGTAAAAATAATATATAAAATATAAAAGAAAATTAAAGTAATAGAAAAGGAATTTTAAAATGAAATATATAATAATATATGTAATAGCAATAAATCTAATAGCTTTTTTGGCAATGTATATAGATAAAAGAAGGGCAAGGAATGCAAATTGGAGAATAAAAGAATCAACATTGTTTACACTTGTACTACTTGGAGGAGGAATAGGTGGAATTGCAGGAATGTATACTTTTAGACATAAGACCAAAAAAATGCAATTTGTAATAGGATTTCCAGCAATATTAATTATTGAAATAGTGTGTATAATAATATTTTTAGTTATAAAATAAAAACCAAACGGTTTTTATTTTTTTTGCCCATAAAGCAAAAAACGTAAACAATTACTTACAAAAGGAATACAGAACAAAAAGCAAACAGATTTACTGGACACATAATTATTGTAAATAATTGGAACGTAACAAATAAATTGGTAAAAAAATACACAACCTGTGAATACAATTGTTAAAAAAAGCTAGAAAAATTAATTATTAACAAAGTTATCCACAG
This sequence comes from uncultured Clostridia bacterium, assembly GCA_934167165.1. Classification (GTDB taxonomy): domain Bacteria; phylum Bacillota; class Clostridia; order TANB77; family CAG-508; genus CAG-452. The sequence goes on along the minus strand of CAKPKG010000021.1, from coordinate 9,950 downwards.
TTTCCACAGAAATATAATAGTGTAAATAACATGTTACAAACAGGTAACATAAAAGAATAAAAATGTAATATTGACGTTTCGAAAATGTAATATTTTTGTAATATGCCGTAAAAAGATTGACACAATTGGCAATAACGTATAAAATAAAAAAAGTAAAATAAAGAAAAAATGTTAAAAGTTTTGAGAGGAGAAAAACTAATGGCAGATAAATCAATGGAAAAAATAGTTAATTTGTGTAAAAATAGAGGATTTATATATCCAGGATCAGAAATATATGGAGGGCTTGCAAATTCATGGGATTATGGTCCAATAGGTTCTGAAATGAAAAAAAATATAAAAGACATGTGGTGGAAAAAGTTTATACATGAATCAAAATATAATGTTGGAATAGATGCAGCGATAATTATGAATCCAGAAGTATGGGTAACAACAGGACATGTAGGAGGATTTAGCGATCCACTTATAGACTGTAAAGAATGCAAAACAAGACATAGAGCAGATAAATTAATAGAAGAATGGGGATTCAAAAACGGAAAAGATATAACAGGATTAGATGGATGGACAAATGAACAATTAGTAAATTATATAAATGAAAATAAAATAGAATGTCCAAACTGCGGAAAATCAAACTTTACAGAGATTAGAAAATTCAATTTAATGTTTAAAACATTTATGGGAGTTACAGAAGACGCAAAATCAGAAGTATATTTAAGACCGGAAACAGCACAAGGAATGTTTGTAAACTTTAAAAACGTACAAAGAACAACAAGAAGAAAATTACCATTAGGAATAGGCCAAATGGGACGTTCTTTTAGAAACGAAATAACACCAGGTAACTTTATATTTAGAACAAGAGAATTTGAACAAATGGAATTAGAATTCTTCTGCAAACCAGGTACAGACCTAGAATGGTATGAATACTGGAAAAAATTCTGTAAAGATTGGTTGCTAGGAATAGGAATTAAAGAAGAAAACTTAAGGATGAGAGAACATTCAAAAGAAGAACTTTGCTTCTATAGTAAAGGAACAACAGATATAGAATACTTATTCCCATTTGGATGGGGAGAGTTATGGGGAATAGCAGATAGAACAGACTATGACCTAACAAGACACATGGAAGCATCTAAAGTAGATTTAACATATTTAGACCCAGAAACAAACGAAAAATATGTACCATATTGTGTAGAACCAGCAGTTGGTGTAGATAGAATTTTCTTAACAGTATTATGTGATGCATATGATGAGGAAGAAGTTGGAGAAGGAGATGTAAGAACAGTGTTACATCTACATCCATCAATTGCACCATACAAAGCAGCAATACTTCCGCTATCTAAAAAACTAAGTGAAAAAGCAACAGAAGTATTTGAAAAACTATCTAAAAAGTATATGTGTGAATATGATGAAGCAGGAAGTATAGGAAAAAGATATAGAAGAGAAGATGAAATTGGAACACCATATTGTATAACAATAGACTTTGAAACAGAAAATGATAATTCTGTAACAATAAGAGATAGAGACACAATGGAGCAAGTAAGAGTAAAAATTGATGAACTAGAAAACTGGTTAGACGAAAAAATAAATAAATAATGAGATATAAATGAAGTAGAAAGAACAAAGCAGTTTTAATTGCTTTGTTCTTTTGCTTGTGATATTATTTATATGAATAATTTTTAGGAGGATAAAATGGCACATAATTGGACACTAAATCAATTACAAGCAATAAATAAAAATGGAAGCAATATTTTAGTTGCAGCAGCAGCACGGAAGTGGAAAGACAACAGTTTTAGTAGAAAGAATGATAAATAAAATAATTAAAGAAAAAATAGATATAAATCAGCTTTTAATAGTAACATTTACAAATGCAGCAGCTTCTGAAATGAGAGAAAGAATATTAGAAGCAATTTATAAAAAAATAGAAGAAGAACCAGAAAATAAGAATTTACAAAAACAAATTGTTTTATTAAATGATGCCAATATTTCCACAATACACTCATTTTGCCTAGAAGTTATAAAAAATTATTTTTACGAAATAGGAATATCACCAAACTTTAGAATTGGAGATAATGCAGAAATAAAACTTTTAAAACAAGAAACATTAGAAGAGGTATTTGAAGAGCTTTACGAAGAAGAAAACAAAGACTTTATAAAACTTGTAGATACATATTGTGGTTATAGAAATGATAACCAATTAAGAGAATTAGTGCTAAAAATATACAATTATTCTCAAAGTATGCCATTTCCAATGGAATGGATTAGTGAAAATGTAGATAAATTTAATATAGCAAAAGAAAACGATTTTTCCAAAACTGAATGGGGAAAATTATTAATAAAAAACTTTAAAGAAGAAGCTCAAAGTGCAGTAACTGCATTAAAAACAGTAAAAAATGAATTAAAAGAGGATAGTGAGCTAGAAAAGTATTATATAACAATACTAGAAGATATAGAAAAAATAGAAAAATTATTAAAACAAGATTCATGGGATGGAATATATAATTTAATTTGCAATTTACAATTCGAAAAATGGCCTATTTCTAGAAAAATACAATCAGAGCTAAAAGACAAAAGTAAGCAAATGCGCGATAAAGTAGAAAAACCAATTAAAGATTTTAGAGATACAATATTTATATATCAATCAAAAGAAGTTATTGAAGACATATATGATATGTATAGAATATTAAGCATACTAGAAAAAGTAATATTAAAATTTTCTAATAAATATCAAGAGAACAAAAAAGAAAAGAACATAATAGATTTTAGTGATATAGAACATTTTGCATTAAAAATTTTAGTAAAAAAAGATGAAAACGATAATTACATACCAACAGAAGTTGCAAAAATCTATAAAGAAAAATTTAAAGAAATAGCAATAGATGAATATCAAGATAGTAATTTAGTGCAAGAATATATATTAACTACCATTTCTAATGGAAAAAATATTTTTATGGTTGGAGATGTAAAGCAAAGCATATATAAATTTAGACAAGCAAGACCAGAGCTGTTTTTGCAAAAATACAATACTTATAAAATGCCATATGAAGCTACAAATGAATGTAAAGAAAACACTAAAATACAGCTGTTTCAAAACTTTAGAAGCAGAAGTAGTGTGCTAGACATAACAAATTTAGTTTTTGATAATATTATGAGCATGGACTTGGGAGGAATAGAATATAACGAAAAAGAATATTTAAACAAGGGAGCAGAATTTAAAGAAGCACCACAAGAATTAAATATTGCAGGCAAAGCAGAATTAAATATAATAGATTTAAAAAAAGAAGACGAGGAAAAAGAGGAAGAAGCAGAGGAAAAAATACTAGAAAAAAGTGAGATAGAAGCAAAAGTAGTTGCAAATAGAATAAGAAAACTATTTGAAGATAATTACTGTGTACATGATAAAAAAGAGGGATATAGAAAAGCAACATTTAAAGATATTGTAATACTTTTAAGAACTACATCAGACACTGCAAAAGTATATGAAAAAGAATTAACTCAAAATGGATTTCCAACTTTTACAGACACAGGATCTAATTATTTTGAAACAGAAGAAATACAAATAATTCTATCAGTTCTAAAAATAATAGACAATCCCAATAATGATATTCCATTAGTTACAGTTTTAAGATCCCCAATAGGAGGATTTACAGATAATGAATTAATTGAAATAAGATTAGAAGAAAGAAATGGATTGTTTTATCAAGCTTTAGAAACAACAAAAGAGAAATCTCAAAATCTAGAATTAAAAAACAAAGTAAATAAATTTTTGAATATGTTAAACGATTGGCAACTAAAACAAGAGTATCTAAGCTTAGATGAACTTATTTGGTATATATATGAAAGTACTAATTATTACAACTTTGTAAGCAGTAAACCAAATGGAGAATTAAAAACAGCTAATTTAAAATTACTTTTCGAAAAAGCAAAAGACTATGAAAAAGCAAGCTTTAAAGGATTATATAATTTTATAAATTATATAGACAAAATAAGCAAAGGATCGGATGATATGGGCTCTGCAAAGCTAATTCGGAGAAAACGAAAATGTAATTAGAATAATGAGCATTCATAAAAGTAAAGGGTTGGAATTTCCGATAGTGTTTTTGAGTGGAACTGGCAAACAATTTAATATGCAAGACTTAAATGAACAAATACTATTAGACCAAGATATGGGATTTGGACCTAAATATATAAATTTTGAAAGAAAAATAGAATACAATACAATAGCAAAAGAAGCGATAAAAATAAAATCAAAAACAGAATTACTATCTGAAGAAATGAGGCTTTTGTATGTTGCATTAACAAGAGCGAAAGAAAAAATAATAATAACAGGTGTAGAAAAGGATTTACAAAAAACATTAGAAAACAAGCAAAAAGAGTTAGATATGTATGACGACACACAGAAAATTCCTTTAAATTTAGTAAAAAAATCAAAAACATATTTAGATTGGCTAGAATATGTATATCTATTTAATAAAGAAAAAAACATAATAGAATTTAATAAAATTATATTAGAAAACGAAAAAACTAAAGAAGAAAATGATAATAAAAAAGAAAAGAAAATAGATGCAATAAAAGATATATCTAAAGAACAAAAAGAAGAAGTAAACCAAAAATTAACATGGAAATATAAATATATAGAGAGTACAAAAATAGAAGGAAAAACGTCTGTAAGTGCAATTGCAAAAGATAGTGAAAAAAATATACAGATAGTAGAAAAACCAAAATTTATGCAAAACATAGAAACACTAAACAAAGCAGAAATTGGTACATTAATGCATTTGGTTTTGCAAAAGCTAGACTTTAGAGAAAACTATAATGAGAAAACATTAAATGACTTAATACAAAAATTAGTATATTTAAATATAATTACAGAAAAACAGTCTCAATACATAGATAAGAAAAGAATATTAGCATTTACTAAAACAGAATTATTTAGAGAAATACAGAATGCCAAAGAGGTATATAAAGAACAACCATTCCATAGCAGTGTTATAGATGAGAATACAAAAGAAAGAATACTTATACAAGGTATAATCGACTTGTATTATATAAATCAAAATAATGAAATTGTATTAGTTGATTATAAAACAGATTATGTGGAAAAAAATAATGAGCAAGAACTTATAGAAAAATACAAAACCCAATTAACTATTTATAAAAGAGCAATAGAAGAGGCGTTGGATAAAAAAGTAGAAAAAGCGTATGTATATTCTATATATTTAAACAAAGAAATTTTAATAAAAGATTAGTGGCATTAAAAAGTATACATATATTAAAAGCCTTAAGTTCTCTAGACTTTACAAATTTGCCAATTTATATTATAATTATTAAAGAAATAAAAAGGGAGCAAATATTATGGCAAAAATGAAAAAGTTTTTAAAATACTTAATATGGCTTGTATTGCTATATTTAATTGTAAACGGATTAACATATCTTGCCACAAAAGATGATTATAAAGAATTAACCAATTATACTATATCAACAGATTCTCCAAAAATAGAAGTAACTGAAAGTATGACAGCATATACACATGGCTATATAAAAGGTCAAGTAACAAACAATACAGGAGAACATATACAAAAAACATACTTAAAATTAGATTTTTATGATAAAGATGGTATATATATAGGTAAAGAGATGAAAGCGTTAGAATATTTTAATTCTAACGAAACAATTAAATTCGATATTTCCTATACATATACAAATGTAGGAAAAATAAAGTTAAGTATTTCAAATGAAGAAAATACTAAAAAAGAAGACAATAAAATTGATGAAACTGTAAAGCCAATTATAACTGAAGAAACTGTAAAGCTGGCAGTGCCAATTGCAGCTGTTATGCTAATATGGTACATCTTACCATACTAATGTTAAAGAAAATAGCAAATTGTTTAAAAAAAGTAAAAAAACATTTGCTATTTTTATTTATTTGTAATATAATTGCAATAAAAGTGTAACAATAATGAAATACAAAACGAAAGGATAGATGTTTACATGTTTGGTTTTGGACAAGATATTGGTATAGACTTGGGAACTGCAACAGTAATTGCATATGTTAAAGGCAAAGGGATTGTTTTAAGAGAACCATCTGTAGTTGCAGTAAATAATATTACAAATGAAGTTTTAGCAGTAGGAGGAGAAGCAAGAAGAATGCTTGGAAGAACACCAGGCAACATTGTAGCAACAAGACCTTTAAAAGATGGAGTAATTTCTGATTATACTGTTACAGAAAAAATGCTTAAATATTTTATAAATAAAATATGTGGAAAATTTGTGTTTGCACCTAGAATAATGATATGTATACCTTCACAAGTTACAGAGGTAGAAAAAAAAGCTGTTATAGATGCTGCATCACAAGCAGGTGCAAGAAAAGTATATTTAATTGAAGAACCAATTGCTGCTGCAATAGGAGCAGGATTGGATATATCAAAACCATGTGGAAATATGGTAGTTGATATTGGCGGAGGAACAACAGATGTTGCTGTAATATCACTAGGTGGTTCTGTAGTTAGTACTTCTATAAAAGTAGCAGGAGATAAATTTGACGAAGCAATAGTAAAATATATAAAGAAAAAGCATAACATGATGATAGGAGAAAGAACAGCAGAAGATTTAAAAGTAAATATTGGATGTGTATATCCAAAAATTCAAGATACAGAAATGGATGTAAGAGGAAGAGATTTAATATCTGGACTTCCAAAAACAATAACTATAAAATCAAGTGAAATGATGGAAGCTTTAGCTGAACCAGCAATGTTAATAGTTGATGCAGTTCATGCAACACTAGAAAAAACACCACCAGAACTTGCAGCAGATATAAGTGATAGAGGAATATATATGACGGGTGGAGGATGCTTGGTAGACGGCTTGGATAAATTATTACAACAACAAACAGGAATAAATGTTATGATAGCCGAAGATGCAATTAGTTGTGTTGCATTAGGAACTGGGAAAGCATTAGACAACTTGGATTCATTAGATGGAAAATAGAAAATAAATAACCCCTCTTTAATATAAATTGATAAAAATGAATAGTGAAAACAACTATTCATTTTTTAGTAAATAGATTATAATTAGTTATAAAATTTAGGAGAATATAATATGAAAAAAGTAGCTTTTTATACATTGCGGTTGCAAAGTAAATCAATATGAAACAAATGCTATGGCAGAACAATTTATAGATAATAATTATGAAATTGTAAAATTTGAAGAATTTGCAGATGTATATATAATAAACACATGCACAGTAACAAATATGTCAGATAGAAAATCAAGACAAATAATAAGAAGAGCAAAACAAATAAATTCAAATAGTATACTAGTTGCAACAGGTTGTTATGCACAAACAGCACAAGAAGAACTAGAAAAAATCACAGATATAGATTTAATTGTAGGAAACACAGAAAAAAAAGACATTGTAAAAATAGTTGAAGATTATAAAAACAATAGAAATCTAGAAAGAGTAAGAATGTCAGACATAAACAAACAAAAAGAATTTGTGGATTTTGGTAATGTTACATATACTGAAAAAACAAGAGCCGTAATAAAAGTACAAGATGGGTGCAACAATTTTTGCTCATATTGTATAATTCCATATGCAAAAGGAAGAGTAAGAAGTAGAAAGTTAGAAAATGTAATAGAAGAAATTAAGAAAATTGCTGATAAAGGAATAAAAGAAGTAGTAATAACAGGAATACATGTTGCTTCTTACGGAATTGATTTTGATAACAATACAAGACTAATAGATTTGCTGGAAGCAATAGAAAAAATTGAAGGTATAGAAAGAATAAGACTTGGATCGTTAGAACCTAATATAATAACAGAAGAATTTGTAAACAGATTAAAAAAAATAACAAAAATGTGTGATCATTTTCACTTATCTTTACAAAGTGGATGCAATGAAACTCTAAAAAGAATGAACAGAAAATATACGGCACAAAGTTTTAGAAAAGAAGTAGAATTATTAAGAAAAACATTTCCAAACGTTGTATTAACAACAGACGTAATAGTCGGGTTTCCAGGAGAGACTGAACAAGAATTTAAAGAAACATATGAATATTTAAAAAATATTAGATTTACAAAATTACATGTTTTTAGATATTCGCCTAGAAAAGGAACAGTTGCTGCAAAAATGAAGGACCAAGTAGACAGTAAAATAAAAGAAGAGAGAAGTCATAAATTAATAAAATTATCAGATAAATGCGAAAAAGAGATTTTGGATAAATACATAGGAAAGAAAGTAAAAGTATTATTTGAAAAGCAAGAAGGAGAATACATTAAAGGACATACCACTAACTATTTGGTAGTTAAAATCAAAGATAGCAAACTAGAAAATCAAATATTAGATATAAACATAACTTCAAGAGAAGAGCTTGAATTAATAGGAAAAATGTAATAAAAATGTAACATAAACGCAACATAAATATAATATTTTTTTGACGAAAATATCTTGATAAAATAATATATTTATAGTATAAAATATATATGCGAATTGTTAAAGAGAGAAGCATATAAAAACAATTCACTTGTACAAAAGAAGGATATGAAATGCATATCTATTAAAGGAGGAAACGAAATGGAAAAATATCCATCAAATGAGGGAGTAAACGAAGGAGTAAATGGTGCTGTAAAAGATATTACAAACATAATAAAAAAGGTAAGCACAAATTCAACAGGAGATATATTAGGAGATGAATTCGGTACAGGAAATATTGGAGGAACAACAGAATATAGCAATATAAATGAAAAATATACAGAAGGAACTGGAACTACTATAAAAGCAACTTATAATGGCGAAGGTGGAAGCATAAGCGATGGAGAAAATACAACAGAAACAAAAAATACTTTTAAAGTAGCTAAATCTAACTTACCAGTAAAAGTAGGATTCTGGACAAAAGTAAGAAATGTATTACTTTCTGAAATTAAAGTTGAATTAACACCATATCAACAAAAAATAGAAGATGAAATAAATGAATTTTTACATCAAGAAGTAACATGGCAATCATTTAAAAACTTCTTATTCCAAGAAGTGCCAATTACATATAAAGGAAAAAGAATATTCTAATTTAAAAGTATAAAAAAGTTAAAAAGAACACTTGAAAAGTGTTCTTTTTTGATATACAATGGCACTGTTAAAAATTAAAAAAGTGGGGAATAATAAAATACATATTATTTTAATCTGTTTAATAACATATTAAATAGAAAAATAAATAGGTATTACCTTACAAAAAAAGGAGAGGATTTTAAATGGCAGTTAAAGTAGCTATTAATGGTTTTGGACGTATAGGACGTCTTGCATTTAGACAAATGTTTGGAGCAGAAGGATATGAAATCGTTGCAATAAACGATTTAACAAGTCCAGCAATGCTTGCACACTTATTAAAATATGATTCAGCACAAAAAAGATATGAAAAAGCAGATACAGTGGTAGCAGGAGAAGACTCAATAACAGTAGATGGAAAAACAATAAAAATATATGCAGAAAAAGATGCAATAAATCTTCCATGGGGAGAATTAGGAGTAGACGTTGTACTAGAATGTACAGGATTCTACACAACTAAAGAAAAAGCAGAAGCTCATATAAAAGCAGGAGCTAAAAAAGTAGTTATATCTGCACCAGCAGGTAAAGACTTACCAACAGTAGTATTTGGAGTAAATGAAAATATATTAAAAGCAGAAGATACAGTTATATCAGCAGCATCATGTACAACAAACTGCTTAGCACCAATGGCAAAAGCTTTAAATGATTTCGCACCTATTCAATCAGGAATAATGACAACAGTTCATGCATATACAGGAGATCAAATGCTATTAGATGGACCACACAGAAAAGGTGATTTAAGAAGAGCAAGAGCAGGAGCTGTAAATATAGTACCTAACTCAACAGGAGCTGCAAAAGCAATAGGATTAGTTATTCCAGAATTAAATGGAAAATTAATAGGATCTGCACAAAGAGTTCCAGT
>CAKPKG010000020.1 GCA_934167165.1 uncultured Clostridia bacterium | reverse complement strand
CATTTGTTTTTAATGTAGATTCTACTTCATCTACTGTTTTGTTAAACCAATTTGTTGCCATTGTTTTCCTCCTTATTTTTTAAAATGTTTCTTACTGTATTAAAATTATCGTTTTCTGTTAAAACAATATCAAAATTTTCTTTATATCTTTCCAGGTTTTGTTCTATATTTTCATCTAAAAAGCCAAATGTTAATGTGTTTTGTAACTTTTCTTTGTCTATCATTTTTATATCTTCTATTAAGTCTCCAAATACTAAAGCTTTTTCCTTTTCTTCTAATTGGTTTCTTATATCCTCTGGTATTCTTTTATATTCTTTATTTGATGTTGCCATTATATTGTTCATATTTATTGTTGTTATTCCATTATTAAACTCAAAAAAATTAGAAACTATTTTTATATTATTAAACATGCAATTTTCTTTTTCTAAAAAGGCTTTTACTATATTTCCTATCCCAGAAGACATAATTATTACTGGAACATTGTTATTATTCATTTCTTGTAAAAATTCTTTTGCCCCAGTTCTTAAATATAAGTTTGTATCTAATAATGCATTTTTTATACCTTCTTTTGTTATATATTTTGTTAAAAGTGTAAAGCTTTCTTTTGCCCATTCTTTCATTATTTGTTGTTTTTTATTTTCTTGGATCGTGTAGTCTAATTCTAATGGTCTATAATGCTCATATATCTTAGTTCTTTTTTCTAAACATTCTCCGCCTAGATATTGTGGTATTACTCCCATTGTTGGCTCGCTTTCTGCTGTTGTAAGAGTTCTATCGAAATCTGTTATTACAAAATAATTATTTAAATTATCAAATTTATTTAATTTCTCTTTGCTTATTATGTATGGCATATTGCCTCCTTTCATATTTGTAGTGTTTTAAAATCAAAAAGACTTTTAAAGAAACTAATTTTTATAGTTTCTTTAAAAGTCTTGCTTACCATTTAGGTTTACTAACCAGTTTAAAACGAGGTTGTTGATTAGTAATTTTTAAGCTACTCCCTTTTAAAATATATTAATATATTACATGGTATTTTTGCTTTTGTCAAGGAATTTTTATTTGCCTATATTTTTATATTTTTCATTTCATCTCCGATTATGTCTTCTATTTCTTTTAAATGTCCTGTCCTTTTACCTTTTAATTTATAAAATTGTAATATTCCATAACCTGGATATTCATTTCCTTCTACAAGTACTGGCCCTTTATTTGAAAAAGCAATATCCCAGCCTACATATCTTACTTCTGGCACTTCTAGTGCTGCTTTTTTGCACAATTCAAATGCTTCTTTTACATCTTTTATACATACACTATCAAATTCTTTATTTGTAAGTGGATGCCTTTTATATACATTTCCATAGTCATCTATTACTTTACTATCAATTTTTCCATCTTCAGAAAAGCTAAAATATATATCATTTGTACAGCCTATTATTTCAGAATCAAATTGATTTATTCTAATTGCATTGTTTACTATATGAGCTTTTCCATCTTTAACTAATGTTACAACTCTAAAAGAGTTTACAACATTCGGATTTATTTCATTTAACTCGTCACTTTGTATAATAGCTTCTTCTATTAAAAATTGTTTGTTATTTAAAAGCTCTTTGTATACACTTTCTCTATTTTCTATCTCTTTTACAATTATTTTTTTAATTCCATGACCACATTCGCCTAATGGATCTTTTGCAAATACTACTTCATGTCTATCTAAAAATTCATTAAATTTCTTAAAATCTACTTTTCTTAAATTTATATATTCTCTCTTTAAATAATCTTCAAACATCTTGTTGAATATTAATTTGTCATGGAATATACAAATATAATCATAATTATTTAAGTAATGTATTACTTTATAAAAATTTCTTGCTGTTGCAAAAGTTTTTTTCTCTGCTTTATTCAAATTTATGAAATTTCCTCTAAAATAATCTGTATATCCACATCCTGTTGTCCAAAAATTAATAAACATATCTAATTTTATATGAAATTTGGACTTGTGACTCTCTTGGGAAATTATATCTACTATTTTATCCATTTTCTTATAGTTAAGACTTTTTACTTTTTTAATCATTCTCTTTGTAGAAGCTTTCATAATATCACCTTATTTAATATATCATATTTTATTTTAACATTGTTGTTTTTAGTTAAAATATTCTCATAATTTCATTATATTTAGGTATTAAACCTTCTTTTTTATCCACCAAACTAGGTTTTACTTGATAAACTCCGGGAAAGCAATTTCCTTCTACTATCACAGGGCCTTTGTCAGATATAGCCACATCCCATCCTACATATGCAATTTCAGGTATAACTTTAGCGCACTCTTTAACAAGTTCTACTGCTTCTTTAAACATTGGCACTTTAAACCCAACTATTTTTTCTCCTGAAATAGGGTGCTCAGTATATATATGATCTTCCCTATCTATTGCCTCAACATAAACATTACCTTCATTACTTACATAGGTATACATTCCTCCACTTGAAAAATTGTCTACTACTCCACCATTACCTATTTTTAGAACAGCTTGTAAAAAGTAAGGTTCCCCATTTTTATAAAAAGTAAACATTCTCATAGTATTTACAGACTTGCTATAAAGTTCGTCCATCTTTTCGTGTTGTTTTATACATTCCTCTACTAATAATTGGTTGTTCTCTAGCAATTTATTGTAAATTTGTTTACAATCTGTTGAAGTATCATAAACAAATTTTTCTACTCCATGTCCTCCTTCATCATCTATTGGCTTAACAATAATTGCTTTATTTTCTTTTAAAAATTTTTCGAATTCATTATAATTATTATTTTCTAATACCATCCAATTTCTTTTTAAATATTTATTAAAAATTTTATTAAATTCTACTTTATTCTCAAATTTATGAAAGCTAGTTTTATCATTAAATCTTTTTACAATTTCATTGTTTTTGCCACGAGTTAAATATGTTTTTCTTTGTTCTTTGTTTAAATTATAAAACTCAAATTCTTGATAGTCATAATATCCTGCTTGATATTTAATTCCACATTTAACCATATCTACTAATATGGATATATAATTTCTTTTAGTTTTTTTAGCAATTGCTTTTGCTATTTTAAACATATTTTTATAGTCCATTTTAATAATGCGTTTGAATAAATATTTGATTTTCCCCATTAATATCACCTTAAAATAGTATACCATATAATCTTAAAAATTACACATATTTAATAAATTTGTTTTATTGAGGTGAGCGGTGTTATGTTGGATTTATGTATGCAGGCTTCGCATGCCTTTTCCTATTTTTCCCACATTACACCGAGCACATCAATTGATTATATAACTGCCTTTTCTTTTTCTTCTTCTAATTCTCCATTTTTAACTTCTTGTAACAAATCATCTAACATATATTTTGTTCCTTTTTTTAATAACATTTGTACTAAATCAAAACCCGGTCCTCTATTACCTTCTATTATTAATGGTCCATTTGTTGATATTGCTACATCCCATCCTACCAAATTTACTTTGTCATTTACTAATGCTGCTTCTAATACCATTTGTTTTATCTCATCCCAGTATGGTACCTGAAATCCATTAAATTCTATATCTGTTATGCTTTTTGCTGATTCATTAAGTTTTTTGTCTATACCATTTCCAACTAATTTTCCTGACTCTAAGTCTACTAAAACTCCTTTTCCTCCTTGGTGGAAATTATCTGCTATTGTTTTTCCGCGATCCGATTCTTGCTGCTGCAAATATTATTTTTGATTTTCCATTTACTGCAGCAGTCATTATTCTTAATGTATTTATACTGTTTGGACTTAAAGCTCCCCAATTTTGGTCTTGTTCTATTAATTCTTCTATAAAGCATTTGTTGTTTTTTATATCTTCAAAAAATTTCTTTTTATCTTTTATTGCATTTATATTTACTTTCTCTACTCCGCCTCCGCCAAGTCCTACTTGTGGTTTTAGAACAAATTCTTCATGTTTATTTATAAATTTTTCAAAATTTTCATATGTATCTTCTGGTGCTAAAAAATCTCTTTTTGTAAATTTACTAAAGTTCTTATGAAAATTTACTTTGTTAGAAAAAAATGGTGCGTACTCTATATTGGCTAATGTTTCATATGCTTTTGCCATATTTCCTATTGTTACATATGTTTTTCTTTCTTTAAAGCTTTTTTCATAGAATTTATAATTTAAATAATCTTGTAGCCCTGAACCTAATAATAATGTTGATATTGCAGTATCTATAAACATTATAAATACTGGCTTTTTATTCTTTTTTGATATTTCTTTTAAATCATTATAAAATCTTTTATAATTTCCTGATAATGCAAAATTTATTATTCCCATTTTTAATCTCCTACTAAATTAAATTATATTTATTATAAAGCTTGTTTAGTAGTTTTTCAACATTATTTGACAAAATTAATATAGTTGGGCCTTTTCAACTCCTCCAATTTCAATTCAAAAATAAAAAGCTATAGCTTTCGCTATAACTTTTTATTTTTGGTGGAGATGGAGGGAGTTGAACCCTCGTCCAATAACATTTCCATATAAGCTTCTACGAGTGTAGTTTATTATTATTAATTCCCTCTAATTCTTGTTAATAAACAAACTTGAATTTTTAGTAGCCTTATATATACCCATTATTTCCAAGGCAAGAAATAATTTTGTTTCCTACTTTAATCGACGCTTTATCCATACCAGTAGGCCTTATGGTAAAACGACGTGCCATTAACTAGGCAGCGTATGCTAATTCTCTATTATCAGCGTTTATTTTTATTTTCTCGTTTTTTAAGTGGCCAACGAGAATCCACTACTCGCTACTTATATTTCTACATTACTGTCGAAACCAATTACATCCCCATGTACATATTTAATTATATAATACCTTTCTTATTTTTACAATATTTTAGTAATATAAATTAGATTTTTCACGAAGTACACATCACACCTCTCACTTCAATTAAATTTATTTAATTAAGATTTTATTAAGATTTTATTTTTCTCTTGCATATAATTAAAATATGTGCTAATATAATTAAGTACTTAATTTAGGGGTATAGTGTTAATGGTAGCACATCGGTCTCCAAAACCGCCTGTGTGGGTTCGAATCCTACTACCCCTGCCATAGACTCTACAAGGATTGTAGAGTTTTTTATTTTTAGTAATATTTTAGAGTAAGCGACATATAGGGGGCAAATTCCAAAAAATGCATTAAAAATGGACTAATTTTTGATTAGTCCATACATTTTATTTAGGTTTACTATATAGAAGTTTGAAACCGCTTCTTGTCTTTATCTTGTTTATGCAAATGCCTCATCAATTTTTTCAGCTGCTATTATATCTTGACTTTTTTGTAGATGTGAGTAAATGTCCATAGTAATACCGTGTATTAGAATGACCTGCACGTACAGATGCCGTTTTTGGGTCTACTCCGCATTGCTATCATTGTTGTAATGTTAGCATGGCGTAGGCTATGTAAAGTTACTTTTGGCAAATCTGATTTAGCGATAAAATCTCTAAACCAAGCACTAACCGTATCGGGCAAGAGTATATTTTTATCTTCACCAGTCCAGTTAGTAAATAACTTGCCCGTATATTGAAATCCGAATTTTAATCTTTCTATATCTTGCCATTTTTTATACTCTCTTAATAATTTGACTGCGTTTTCTGGTAATGTTATATTTCTAATTCCTTTTTCTGTTTTAGGTTGCTTTTCCACAATCACATTGCCTTTGGTTAAGATTATTCCTCTTCTTACTTTCAAGATTTTATTTGTGAAATCTATATCTTCCCAGTATAGAGCAAGTGCTTCAGACCTTCTCATACCAGTATAAATTATTAAACTAATAATTGTCTTATATACTATATTTTCCTTACTTAACAACTCTAGTAATTTTCTTATATCTCTTATTTGTAGTGTTGGTGTTTCCTTTGACTGTACTTTTATATTCTTTACATTTTCTGCAACATTTCTTTCTACATAACCATCATATTTGGCACGTGATAAAACAGAACTTACTACTTTTTGATGGTGTAGAATTGTACGATTACTTAGTTTATATTTCTTTTCCTTACCTGTCTTTGTAATCATTGTTTGTTCATTTTTTAGAGTGTTATAGAATTTATCTAAATCATCTTTGGTTATTTCTTCTAGTTCCATTTCTCCTATACAACTTTTCTTTGCTCTTTCTAATATTGTTTCGTATCTATCTGTTGTTGAAACTGACAATCCATCCTCTGAACACTCTTTCCAAAAATTGTTTTTAACAAATTCATTAAATGTAGCAACTTTTCCTTTTTTATCTTTCATTTTTGCTCTATATGTATATGCTCGTGTTGATAACTCTTGTTTTCTTTGTGTTTTAGATAGAGAATAGTCTGTTATTTCAAACGATTTCTTTTTCTTCACTAATTCATTATTACTATTGTTATATCTAAATTCTATTTGACATTTTGAGCAATCTTCATTAAATGTAATGCCTGGATATTCGTTTACTTTCTTTCCCATTTTTCTACACCTCTAATCTATTTATGTGATTGATTTTTTAGCCATTTTACCACAACCTTATTTTACCACAGTTTACATAATAAAACAAGTGTTTGGTAATAAATTTTTGTATTATTTTTTATATTAACTTATCAATATTTATAATGTTTCCGCTTCTAAATGAATTTGAGAAGCGGACATCACTACTATAAACTTTGTATAAGTTCATTTATCTTTCCAATTGCATTTTTTATTCTTATGTTTTGAATTTGTATTTGGTCATCAATGTCTGCTGGTAAAGTTTCAAGTCCTTCTAAACTTTGTTGTATATCTTTTAAGTTCTTTATTAGGCTATAAACATTATCAGCTACACTTGATTCTTGTACTATTTTTAACATTTTATACTCACCTCTATTCCTTTACTACTCTAACAATTCAGGTATTATAAAATATGAGTTTTACTATTAGTTCTTAATTTTTCTCATTATGTAAGAGTTTCCAGTTTTGGCATATATACCGTTATTTCTAGCACCAGAAGAAAGATATTCATTTAATTCGTCTAAATCTATCAGTATTTTTCTTCCTCTTCTTATATGTGAGATTTCTCCATTGATAACCATTTGTCTTATGGCATATTCTGTAAGAGAAGAATTTGGATCTTCTCTTTTTACTTCTGTTATTGTTTCTTTAATTTTTCTTAATTTCATTTTGACTCCTTACCACCTTATTGTTAGTAAGTTCAGTTGCACGTTTTATACAAATTTATTACTGCGTTAATAAGATTTACTATTTTAAATTAGGGAAGTGTGTTTTCACCACTTCCCTAATTTCCTATTAGTTAGATATTTTTTCTTTAAGTTCTCCTCTAACGCTATCTAAATAGCTAACTAACATTATTCTTTCTTCTAGCGAAAAAGCTGTATTTACTAGTAAACTTTCTTGCATTGAACTAATTTGATTTTGGCAATTTTTAATTGCTACTTCTTTTCTTGTCCTCATCTTGCTCACCACCTTTCACATAAATTTCATTTAATGTTTTTTCAACTTCTTCTGGCATTGGCTCATATTGCAAAGCAAATTTATCTTCTAACATTTTCATTACTCCTTTCGTTTTGGTTGATAAGTACCATTTAAAACACTTATCATACCTTTACTATGAAGAACTGACTTTTCTAAAAAAGTTATTAGCCTATTTCTTTGTTGTCTATCTAGTATTTTGTTATTATCTATACTATCAATTAACTTTTCTATTCCATTTATGTACGCTTCATATTGTTGTATTTTTTGTTCGTTTAGTTTTTCCATAACTAGCACCACCTTTCTATTTTTCTATACTGTTAGGTGTTTGACTTGCTACATAAATGTCTGTGCTTTTTGCCATATTTATAGCTAAATCAAACATAGTTACCATTTTTTGTTTGTCATTTTCTGAAAATTGAACTTGTCCAAACAATTCTTTCAGATATTCCAATGTATCTACCGCAAGTTGTATTCCTTTAAATGAAGATACACCATACAAGTTAAAATTATTTGTAATGTCTATATTTGCAAGGATATTTCCGATATCTGTTTCAATAAATGTCTGTATTGCCTCATCACTTGCACCATATTCAAGCATTCGACTAACTTTGGTTATGAACCATTGTAAATCCTTTGAAACATAATCTAATTTAATCCAATTTCCAACATCTTTGTAATTAGTAGCGTTTTTAACTCTTTCTAATATTTCTTCCTTTTTCTGTTCTTTTTTCTCTACATAATATTCCATTGCTTTTATACCCCTTTCCTTTATATATTTTTTATTTGTATAACTTTCATAAGTGATACTATTTACAGCATATTTAATTCCATTTTCACCAGTTTTACATACTAATTTTGTAGTAGCATAGGTCTGTTCCATATCTTTACATAGCACTCTTGCTTCTGCGTATGGTAATATTTTTGGAGTTGGTTTTTCGATTCCTGTTGTTGAAGTTCTATATAATTTGTGATATGGAGAAAAATATTCGTTATTAGATTCCATATAATTTGCTTGTTTGCTAATATCTGTAATTTTGAAACAATATGCTTTCCCATTACCGCCATAATCTTTGTACCATTTCAGTATCTATTTTTAATTCGGAAATATTTGGCACTTTTACCCATAATTCATACGATATTTTAGTTTTACTTTCAAATAATGCTACTATTATGAATTTGAGTTTTGCTTTTATTATTCTTTCGAGTTTACTTCGAAAGTTTTTAACAGCTTTATAACAAATGTCAAAGTCGGAAACGTCATCTTTAAACATTAGTAATATTATTCTTTCATTATCTGCACCAGTATAATTTTTTAGTATAAGCCTATATAAGTATTTCTTCTGTTTCTTAAACCTAGAAGAATTGCTTTTTGCTCTATTGGTAGATTGATTAGTTTCTCTTATTTCTCCATCTTCAATATTTAACATTTCATTTTTACTATATTTTCTCCAAGGACTTTTATGTGGTTTGTTTCTAATTTGTGGTACTTCTATTTCTATAATTCCATTACCTAGTTCAAAAACTTTACATATTTGTTCTGGCGTTGGTTTCTTATACTCTACTGTCTTGATTTCTATTTTATTTTCATCTGCTTTTTCCATACAGTCACCACCTTTACACGCTGTTGTTGTTTAAATAGCTTACTAATTCCAACAACATTAGCTTGTCTTTATTTTTGATTTTCAATGTGCTTTTAATTTAGGTGAACGAGGAAGCCTGTTCATATCATACAGGAGGTTGTATGAGACTTCCTGTTCAAAAATGAAAAATAAAATTTTGATAATTTTATCTTTTGTTTATGAATTACTAGTAATACAAGATTGAACAAGTACATCTAATGTGCTAAAATGTATTTGTATCTTGCAATTAATATTATAATTTGTTTTTAATGTAGCACAGAATTTTAATTTTAATTTGTTTGATTTTTTGCTACATTAAACTTTAAGGGGAAATTTTATGGAAAAAATTAATACTTATATCATATCTAATGAAAATGCTATACCATATATAGAATTTGAAATTGTACATAAAAAACAAAAAATTAATGGTACAGAACATTTATATATAAAGGACAAATGGAATAAAGTAAATAACCGAAAATTGAAAAAGAAATTTCCAATAGGTACAGTACTAATACATATCATTAATTTATATGACAAGATTATGAATACATTGAAAGAATGTAGAGAAATGATATATGAAAGTGAAAAAATTCGTGATGGAGATTATAGGGATTCAGTACAAATTTTGAAGAAAAGGCTACTTGATATTAGTGAAATATTAAATATTCTTACTCATTATATAGATTGCTTCTACATAGATATTTATATAAATTACTACAAAGAATTAACAAATATTCAAAATGAATTATACACAGCAGAGCATTTTTGGAATAATTTAGAAAATCCTCAACACAAACAATATTACAATGAATTAAAAGACAAATATAAATATATGTGTACTGCACAATATATGAAAGATAAATGTCTAGAATTTTTTGACAACCTAATCGCAGAATTTAAAGGGATGAAAAATATAGTAGATAATTCATTTGTTTATACTAAAGAAGATTCAAGAACAAAAATATTCTCTGGAATAAGTTTAGTTCTACCAACACCTATAATCAATTTTTCTAATGAATTTACAAAATGTCCTACACCAATAAAATACACTTATACTTTAAAATGCTTAACAGAATTTTTTAATTGTAGTATATATCATATTTATTTAAGCGGAAAAGTAATTTCAAAATGTAAAGGCTGTGGAAAATATTTTATTCCTAGTAGAACAAATCAAGTATATTGCAAAGAAAAATGTAGAAAATTAAAGGAAGATAAAATTGGAGACAAAAGGGGAGAAAAATATTCAAATGACTCATATAAGTTATATGAGAATATTCGCAAAAGATTAAATCGTTCTCCTAAAAAGTACGAAAAGGAAATTAACAATTTCAAAGAAAATTATAAATACAATGATTTACTAGAAAAACTAGAAAAATTGTATATAAAAGATAATACTATTAACATAGAATTAGAACTTTTAAAAATATATTCAAAACTAGATAAGTACCTGCAACAAACATACCCATCTCGTAATAAATGTAAGTCTTTTAAATATTGGGTTGAATAAAAGAACAAGCTGTTGTAGTTAAAATGAAAACTTAATTTTTGAAACAACAGCTTGTTTTTATGATTAAGTCCTATAACGGTCATATAGCAATTTTATATTTAGAAGCGGGAAAGTTTGCCAATGGAATTATTATGACTACACCTAAACAATCCTAGCAAAAACTAGAGGAAAAGAAAATGCACCTACGATTTTTGTAAGTGCATTTATCATTTATTCTACTATTTCGTAAGTTGCATTTCTTTGTAGACATTTTCCTAAAAATTGACCATAACCAATTGTATCATATAAAGTATTATTTTCTTTTATCTCAAATTCAAAACGATCTTCTATTGTTTCAGTAACATTTTCAAGTTTATCGTATGAATAATAGTTTGCGGTTATATATGTTCCAACTATTTTATTATTTTCTATTGTATAAGTTCCTTGTAATGCTATTTGCGAACTATTATCATAAAACTCTATATTCTTATTTTTTATAACAATTTTTATATCTCCTAGTGATACAATTCCTTCTTCTTTTTCTGTTGCAGTAAGTTTCTTAAAATACGTTCCATTTTTTATAGAAGATTTAAAAGTGTCTTGTGTACTGCTATTCATTGTAGCATTGTTTTCTATATTATTCGTTGTATTTGTATCATTTTTTGAAATATTAGAATTATCATTATTAGTAGTTACACTATTTTTTATACTATCAGAATTATCTACGATTCCAAAGAATGACATACTAACTTTTTTATTGTCAGAAATATTTCTTAATATTTGATTTTCATTTGCATTTTTTAACTTAGGCTCAATTTCTCTAGCAATACTGATAACATCATCATTATATAAATTTATATAGATTTCCATTGTTTCTTGATATTTTTTATTACCCTTTACTATAAACTTTTCATTGTATTTATCATTTTCTACATTATAGGTATCAATATTATACTTTGTTTCTAAAACTTTAATTACTGCCTCTCTGATATATTTAGAGTCTGACTGATATAGTATATATTTAAAGTTGTTATTATTATCACAAACTATCTTAAAACAAGGTATTACCATTCCTCTACCACTATTATTATTAGGCATTATATAAGCAGATACATAGTCTTTAAAAGGATTTCCTTCTTTATAATGTAAACTAACCGAAAAACCTAATGCTTTATTTTCATTAGATTCATTAAAAAAATCTTCCTCTGTTCCAAAGAATGTTTTAAATGAAGAAGTATTTACATTAAGTGAGGTATTTTTCAATTCTTCTATCAAACTTTGTTCTAACTCTTTAACATCAATTTTGCTCAATTTTTCTTCTGTTTGTTTTATTTGATTTTCATTTATTATTACTCTTGATACAATAACCCCAAACACTGCTATTGCTATGATTAGTATTGCTATAATTATTATTTTAAAAGTTTTCTTTTTTATTTTAATTGACAATTTCAATTCCTCCTTTTTCTTTAATTTTTAAGACTATGCCAGTTATTAAAATTATGATAGTTATTCCACCAAAACTAAAACTTGCATACTTGAAAAAGCTACAAATGGCTTTTATGTTGTTAAATTCTTTTTCAATCTCTTTAAATTCTAATCTACTTATAATGTTATCTTCATATTGAGATTGTGCTAACCAATAGCCATAGTAACCATTTTTCCCTAAATCAGCATCTCCAACAACATTTCTCCAATAAAAATGTAAACACATAAAAATTATTGTAATTATTAGAAATACACTTCCTAAAATGAATAATATTTTAAAGTTGTTTTTTGAATGGATATGTTCTTCACTATCAGTTGAAACATTATCTTGATTTTCCATAAAGATGACCCTTTCGACTTTTTTCTTATTTTACCATATTGACTTTATTATTTCAAGTAATGCTTTATAAATTCACAAGTTATTTTCTGTTAAATTCAAGTAACATTGTTATACTATACAAGAGGGTGGAAAAATGGAGAAGGAAAAAAGTACAATCCTACAACAAGTAGGTAATAATATAAAATCAATTAGGACTGCACAAGGTTTGACACAAGAACAAATGGCAGAAAAACTAAATCGTTCTGTCAATTTTGTATCACTTATAGAACTCGGAAAATCTGGTATGAGTGTTCCAACCATTATAGAAATATGTAATGTACTAGATGTAGATACTAATAGCATATTCAAAGGACTTATTCCTTACAAACAAAAAGAAAAAGACAGATATATTGTTGAGAACATATCAGCCTTTAATGATAAAGACAAAAAGATTGTAACGGACTTAATGAAATACATATTAGAAACTAGAGAATGTTAGTAGCATTCTCATTTCTTATTTATAAACGATTCAGCTGTTAGTCTAGTTCCTAATGAATAGCCATATATAAAGCACTGTTCACAATCTATACTCGCCATTTGTTTGTAACCTTCATATATTTTTTCTAATTTTTGTATTACTTCTTCATTAGAAACTTTTTGTAATTCTTCTTTTAATAGTTCTGTTTTTTGACTTATCTTGTAATATTCTTTTGGCATTTCTATATTTTGAGTTGCGTATTCTAAATATAGATTTCTTATTTCTTCTGTTGTTTCCACTTTCTCACCACCTTTCATATTCCATATTGTTTGTCAAAGAGATATTTGAAGAAAAGTAATGTTTCGCGTTTTGTTGCAACTGACATATCTAGAGGCGATAAATTCAATATGGGGGTATATCGAATTTGACCTGTCATTTCTGCATTTCTTTTGTCTTTCAACATATTCTTAATTAAATCACAACTATTGTCTAAAACAACAATGAGTACAGGTTTCAAGATATTTATTTCAGCTAGAATTAGCTTTTTATATCTTTTACTGTACTCATTTATATCTATGTTTTTATTGTTAGTCTTGTTTAGGAACATATAACTTGCGTTGATATTATCATACGAAACTAGACTATTTTTCTTTATGTAGTCTTGCATTTCATATTCTAATCTATAAAATTGCCTTTTGTCATTGATTATATACAAAACATTGTTGTAAGTATTATTTGAACAAAAACCATCGTGATTAAATGTTTCGTTCCAATATTTTTTGGATCTCCTTTGTTTATCTTCCCATCTTCTAAGTAGTATGTTTAGTTGTGTGTGCTTATTCACTTGTGTGAAAAACTCTGCAAGGACATTGTCCAATTCTCTAAAATCCAAAGTTGTTGAACACGTTGACATTACTTAATTACACCACCTTTCTCCACAACCTTATTTTACCACAGTTTGCATAATAAAACAAGTGTTTGGAGATAAGTTTTATAAGTTTTTTATCATTATTTTGTTTACTACATAGAAGTTACGCCCAGCATTTGTTGGTTATAAAACAATGAAGTCCTAGAAACGTCTTAAAGCCTTTATAATTATTAAGGCGACACAGGGCTTAAAGAAATAAAAATACGATTAACCTAGACCAATTTAGAGTTAAGCAAAAAATTGTTTTTGGAAGAGCAAAAAAGTAAATTATATGATTTTGGAAAATTTGATAAAAACTATTGAATTTATAATTTATATATGCTATTATTATGGAAAATCTTTAGGGGACAATTAGGGGACAAACTATACAAAAAGTTACTAGTTATGGCAAATTGCTACAAAACAAAGAAGTGATATTTTTTAGTTACTACTATACAGCACCAAACACTACAAAACATTACTTTTCATAGAGAGCAAAACTCCAAAACCGCCTGTGAGGGTTCGAATCCTTCTACCCCTGCCATTTTATTAAGAGTGAATAATTAAGAATATATAACTTAAATCAAAATATAAATGTTGGGGCAAGTTTGTATTTTTTATTATTCGCTCTTAATTTTTAATTATTTGTTTTTTTATGGTCGTTAAATTCTCCGGCCATTATATATTCGTAATGTTTTTTATTTCTAATTATTTTGGAGGTTCTTTATGAAGTTTAATTCTTTTTATTTTCTAGTTATTGTTACACTTGTTTTAATTTTTAGTTTATGCTTTTTTGTTCCGATTTTTAGTTCTTCTGGTTATATTTCAACATATATTCCAAATTCTAGTCAGTCACCACGTTTATCTTTGTCTAGAAATAATTTTGCTTGGCCTGTTCCTGGATATAATACTATTACATCTAATTTTGGTTACAGGAAATCTCCTACATCTGGTGCTGGTTCTTATCACGGTGGAATAGACATAGCTGTCCCACCTGGTACTAATATTATTTCAGTTTCTTCTGGAATAGTAACCTATTTAGGATTTTATGGTGCTAATGGTTTTACTGTAAAAATAGAGTCTGGAAACCTTGTTTTTATTTATTCTCATGTGGCTCCAAATTTTTTTGTATATACTGGGCAGGTAATAAGCAAGGGACAAGTTATTGCAAAAGTTGGTCCAAAAAATGTTTATGGTGTTTTAAATAACCCATATAAAGATAGTAATGGTAATCCTACTAACCGGTGCAACTACGGGTCCTCATCTTCATTTTGCAATAAGAAAAGACGGCAAAGCCGTCAATCCTTTAAATTATTTTTAATTACATATCTTCTTCGTCATCTTCATCATCATGCCCACAATGTGAACATCCATGTCCACAACAACCATCATGTCCTTCACAGTCATCTCCCCAATCTAATTCTATTGTGTTACTGCACTCTGGACATTCTATTTCGTCTTTTAAGTCATCATAGTCAACTACAAATTCTGCATTACAGTATGGACAAGTGATAGCAAAATCGCTTTCTTCATCTATATAAAGTTCTTTTTCCATAGATTTTAGTTGATTTTCTAATTTATCAACTCTTTCTTGTAATACAGCTTGTGATTGTGCTAGTGTTTCTGTTCTTGTTGCTGACATTTCTTCCATTCTGTTTATTTCATCAAAAAACATATTGTATAAATTAAAAATTTGTACTTTTATATATTCTAAATCTTCTTTATTTTGAATATTTTTTTCTAAATCATCCAAGATTTTTTTGAATTTTACATTTAAGTTAGACATTATTATATTCCTTTCAAGCTTAAATTCTTTCCATATATTCGCCAGTTCTTGTGTCTATTCTAATTACATCATCTGTATTAACGAATAGTGGTACATTTATTGTATATCCTGTTTCTAATTCTGCTGGTTTTGTTTGTCCTGCTCCTGCTGTGTTTCCAGCGAATCCTGGTTCTGTATATGTAACTTTTAATTCAACAAATATAGGTGGTTCTACTGCAAATACTTTTCCTTTAAATGATAATATTTTTACTATCATATTTTCTTTTAAGTATTTTAATGTATCACCTAAATCTTGTTTATTTAATGGTAATTGATCATATGTTTCATTATCCATAAAATAATATAGTTCTCCATCATCATACAAATATTGCATTTCTTTTTTCTCTATTTCTGCTCCTTGTAATTTTTCTGATGGATTGAATGTTTTTTCTAAAACTGCTCCTGTTATTACGTTTTTTAATTTTGTTCTTACAAAAGCTGCTCCTTTTCCTGGTTTTACGTGTTGAAATTCAACTACTTTAAATACTGAACCATCTAATTCAAATGTTGTTCCGTTTCTTACATCTCCTGCCATATAAACTTCTGCCATATTTTATACCTCTTTTCTATTTTTTTACTATAAATCTTTTTTATTTTAATATATTTTATGGAAAAAATCAAGTATTATACTATATCTATTTTAAAACTCTCGTTTTTAAAAGGATTTTTATTAATATATAACTTCTCGTTTTCTAATTCTTTTTCCAAGATTTCTTTAGTTTTTTCATTTTTAGTAAAAACTAATATCAACTCTAGTTTATAGTCATCTTGTACGCATTCTATAAATTCTTCTAAATCATCATACACTTCTGCCTCTATTCCATTTTTTACTGCGTATTTATATAATTCTAATTGCAATTCTGAATAATTTTTATCATCACAATATATAGCCATGTTCCTAAATGGAACATATTTTAATTCCTTTTTATTATTCTTCTTAAAATAGCAATATGTGTTAGTATTTCCAACACATATTACTTTTATTTGATTTTTTAGAATATATTCTTTTTCTTCTTTAGTAAGTTCTTTATTGTCTATCATTTTACATATTTTAAAATCTTCTAATACTTGATTAAATATTTTTATTAAAATCATATTTGTATTAACCAATCCATCTTCTGTTAATGCAATTATTGAAGTTTTTTTTAATAATGCCTGTATGCATAAATTTATTGTTATATATGGATTAGCATAATATGTAACACATATTACTTGTTTATTTACATTTTGAATTGGTTCTTTATTTTTGTATGTTTCTAACAAATCTATTATCTTTTTTATATTAAAATCCATATTGAAACTTTTTCTATCAATATTATATATCTTGTTTATTTGTTCTTCATTTTCTATAATAGCTTTTTTATATAATTCTATAATGTTGTTAATTGTATCTTTTCCTATATATAACTCTTTTACTTTATTACTATATTCTAAAAATTCAAACATTTTATTCCCTTTCAATTTTTCTTCTGCTTTCTTCTACTGATTTTATTGCATCTTCTATTTCCTGTAATTCTTCTGGAGTTCTTGTTTCTTCATTAATTTCAAAAATTCTTTTAATACCTTTTCCCCAACCAGTAGGTGAATGTATTACTCTTTCTATTGATTTTGATTCGCTATTTTGACTTAATTTGCTTCTTTTTATTTTGTCTTCTATCACTATCATATCTTCATTTTTTTCAAAGTATTCCTTATCTACAATATATGTTGCAGCTCCATAATATGGGTTTCCATCTTTATCTAGCATTTTTTCTATAAATACTTTTCCACGGCTTGGTAAATGCATTATAGCATGACCATCTGAAGTCATTTTTAATGAATACTCTTTATCTAATAATTGTACTACTTTAAATCTTTCTCCTGGATCTGTTATGTACTGATTATATTCACTTTCTATTTTTTCTCCTTTTTTTCTTTTCGTTCCTTTATCATCTTCTTTTAATGAATCTCCTAAATCAAGACATTCTTTAAAAAGTTCTTGTCTTGTTTCAATACTTTCAGCCTCTGGAAACAAACTGCTAATTACCATAAATTGTTCTGTGTTATCATTTAATAATTTAACCATTGAAGTTAAGTCTTCAAAATTTATAGTTCCTTCATTATATAGTCTTCTTATTTCAACAGGTCTCAAATTTTCTTGTTTGTATAGCTCTGTTAAAAATTCTCCTCCTAGCCATTGTAATCCATCTTGCATGTTTGCTATTTTCATCTTATATAAGTCATCAATTATTCCTGGTATAAACTCTTCTCCAAATACTTCTGATAGTTTCTCTACTATTTGATCTGTTGTTGTATCTATTTGTCCTTTTTCTCTTAGCATAGAATATAGATTTCCATATTTTTTGATTCTGTTGTTTGTTTCTTCATTATTTATAAAAACATTTTCTCCAAACACTTCTAATAGTTTGTCTTCAAAATATTCCTTTGAAAGATCTGATATATCCACTGCTCCTAGCAAATTAAGACTTACATTTCCATCCATATATAGTTTAATTATGTGCTCACTATCTATTTTTCCATTTTGTTTTAGATAATTTGTTAATTCTTTTGCTGTTTCTAATAAGTGTTCTTTCTCTTTTTTTCTTTGGTTTTCTTCATAATTATCCATAACATTTATTACATCTGCCACGTCTACTCCTGCAATTCTTAATTCTTCAATATCTTCTGGAATAATACCTTTGCTCAAATCTTCATGTAATTTTTCTATATATTCATCCGATAAATATTTTGTATCGGTACATTTTTCTAAAAAATCATCTATTCCTTGTTTATCAGTTGTTATAATTTTCTGTCCATTTTCATCTTTTACATTATAAACCACATCACGTGAATACTTGTTCTTTTTTAATTCTCTACTAATTCTCTCTAATGATATTATACTCGCCTGTATTTTCTCTGTTTCTTCACCTTTAGCTACATCCCTAATACTTACATTACATATCTTTTCGCCTTGTATTAATCTAATTCCTAGCATTAGCTTTGCTGCTGCATTAAGTAATAAAGTTTCTTGATCTACTAAATGAAAATTTGTTTTTAAATATTCTCTTAATATTTGATTTACATCTCTTTCTGCATTTTCTTGACTAAATTCAATTACAACTCTTTCTTGATCATCTTCTTGTCTACCTCGTTTATATAGCTCTAGATATTCTTTGGGTGTAATTTTCTTTTTTTCTAAGAAATAATTTGTTGAAACTTTTTTCATAATTACATCCATTAATCTTTCTTTGTATTTTGATTTAATTACTGCTTCTAAATCATTTATGCTAACTTCATCTATAACCTGTTCAAAAAACCTTCTTTCGCGTGAATCATATATAGATTCTGTGCTTTTAGGTTCTTCATCTGTAATTATTTTATATTCATCTACTCCTTTATATTTCTTACTTGGATATTTATATACTTCTGCACTTTTTCCTTCCAGTATAAGCTCTTTCATTTCTTTTTTTGTTCTTGCTTTTATTCTGTCTGGATATCTTTCAATTATTTGAGCTAACAAATCTTTTTTTAAATCTGCACTTTCATTAATTTCTTTAACATTTCCAAATAACTCTTCAAGCACGCTATAAACAGCTTTTATTCTAGCTTTTTTATCATTTTTTATTATTGCTTTTATCCCTATTGCTTCCTTTAACTCTTCTGTATGTCTTCCCTCATATATAGTGTCGCATAAAAAGTTTTCAATATCTTCTCCTATTACATCTTTGTATCTTTCTATAAGTTCTAGTACAGTATACTCATCTATTGTCTTCATAAGTTCCTCCTTATTAAAACACATTATGTAAATATTATACCTTATTTTTCCTATTTTTGCAACTATTATAATTTGCGAATAAGATGAGTAAATTTCAATATAATAGTAATTATATTGTTTTTATTTAATAGAAAACCAATAAAATGTTTTAAATTTTATTGGTTTTTTTAACATTACTTATATAACTACATATCCTCTCTCTGATTTTGTTAATCTTTCTGAACCATCTTTTGTAACTAATAGTGTATCCTCTATCCTTATTCCATATTTTCCTGGTAAATATATTCCTGGTTCATCTGCAATAACCATATTTTCTTTAAAGATTGCTTCATTTTTTAGTCTAATGTATGGTAATTCATGAACTTCTAATCCTACTCCATGACCTAATGCATGAATTAAATTATATCCATTTACTTTAAAATCGCTTTCAACCATATTTGCTGCTGTTTTTATTGTGTATCCATCTGTTATTTCTTTTGTTGAAAGTTCAAGATTTTTCAAAGCTAAATCATATACTGGTTTTATTTCTTCTAGTATACATCCCATAAATATTGTTCTTGTCATATCTGAACAATAACCTTTATATACACACCCCATATCTATTAAGATTGGATCTGCCATTTCTACTTTTCTGTTTCCTGGTACCCAATGTGGAATTGAAGAATTTTCTCCTATTGCTACTATTGGATCAAATGAAACTCCATCTGCGCCATGTGTTTTAAAATACATTTCTATTTCTAAAGCAATTTGCTTTTCTGTCATTCCAATTTTTATATAATCTAATAAATGCGTAAAACAATTGTCTGTAATTTCACATGCTTTTTTTATTTTATCTATTTCTTCTTCATCTTTAATTATTCTCTGTTTTTCTATTATTCCTTCTGTTTCCACTAGGTTATTAGTCTTGTACCTTTGTTTTATATTTTTATATTGCTCATATGTTACATGATTTTCTTCAAAACCTACGTTTTCGCAAAAAGTAAAAAAGTTCTCATATTCTTCTTTACTTATATCTCTATAATCCATTACTATTATGTCATCATTTATAGTAAGAACACTGTTTACAGCTTCTATGTACATTGTATATGTTATAAATATATTTTCTTTTCTTGTTATTAATAAAGTTCCTTCAGAAGTAATGTTTGTTAAATACCTAATATTAATTGGATTAGTTACTATCATCCCTTCTAAATTTAAATTTTTCATTCTTTCTCTTAAAGCACGCATTTTATAATTCATAAACCCACCCTCTTTCTAAATATAATTTGTTGTGGTAAATAAACGGTCTGTTTTTAATACATTCCTAAAGAAAATATTTTCATTAGAATAGTAAATAAAGTGCTAAATGGCACAAAAATTGTTATAACTGATGCTAGTACAATAAATGGGCCAAATGGTATGTATGTATCTGTACCTTTTCTTTTTATTATCATAAAAACAATACTTGCTATTGCTCCTATTAAAAATGCTAAAACTGATATTAGAACAATACTTTGCAATCCAAAGAACAATCCTAATGCTCCCATTAATTTTACGTCTCCCATTCCCATTGCTTCTTTTCCTGCAATAAGTCCTCCTATTAATGTTATAAATAAGAATATTCCACCACCAGCAAACATTCCAAGTAATAAGTTTAAAGAAATATTAATATTTATAAATCCATATATAAATACAAATACTAATCCTATTTCAAACATTAACAGATTTAATCTGTTAGGTATTATTTGTTCTTTTAAATCTACATAAAAAGCGCATGCAAGCATTGGAATTAATATTACATATTTTATTAAATCTAAATTTTCAATAAATCCTGCATGTAATCCAAATTTATATAGCAATCCTGCATAAGCAACTGCTATTCCTAAAATTAATATATAATTTGGAAGCATTATTTTCTTATATTTACTAAAACTTTCTTTTGTAAATATTTTTCTTTCTTTAATAAAGCATTTACTTACATAATCAATAAATTGCCCTATGAATCCTCCTACTAGTATAAATAAAACATAATATAATATATGTACATCATTAAAATACATCTTTCTTCTCCTGCTTTCTTTCTTGCCTTTTTAAATATCTTTTAATTATTATATTTTCTAAAGGCCTTTTTACTCTTGTAATAAATATATCTTTTTTGCCTAATGGCTTTGTAAGGATTGTAAACATTTTCATTCTGTTTCCACCGAAGTACATCTGTCATTATTTGATCCCCTACAACAGCCACCTGATTTGGTTGCAAGTTCAGCAATTCTGCTCCTCGTTTAAATCCTTTTTTAAATGGTTTTTTTGCAAAATTTATATACGGTATATCTAACTCTTTTGCAACCATTTTTACTTTTTCTATTTTGTTAGTATTTGATAATATGCATAATTTAAAATTATTTTTTTTCAGATTGTTAATCCAATCTTTAGCACCTTCTAATATCTTTAGTTCAAAATCTATTAGTGTATTATCAACATCTAGCAATAAACCTTTAATATTATTTTTATGTAGTAATTCTACAGTGATTTCTTTTACATTTGTTAAATATATATCTGGGTATAATATCATTCGTTCCTCCATTTATGTGTATATATTATCAATATATTAGTAAAAAGTCAATAATTAGATAAGTTGGAATTTCACGAAGTGTGAGGTGGGATGTGGGAGGTGGGATTTGTAGGGTCAGGGCTTTGCAAGGCTTTCCATATTCTTCGCACTTCTCACCTCACACTTCGCACTTCAATTAAACAAATTCCAATTTGTGAATTCACCCGAAAAAATTTGCGGGAATACACCTAATATCATTTTTTTGGGCAGGCACAGGGCCTGCCCCCCTACAGCTATAGCAATTTCTACAATGTTTTGGGTCGCCGAGGGCCCGCCCCTACATCGTTTGCAACAAATTTATTTTTGGGCGTATGCAATACGCCCCTAAAAATCACACCTCCCACATCACACCTCTCACCTCAATAAAACAAATTCCAATTTACTTACAAAACCTATGATTTCCTATCACTACTGTTACTGGTCTTGACCAAATCCACGCGCTTGTTGCTGTGTTTGGGTTAAAATAATATATTGCTCCATATGATGGATCCCATCCATTTATTGCATCTTGTGCCGCTTTTTTTGCTGTTTCATTTGGTGTTAGGTTTATTTGTCCATCACTTACAACTGAAAATGCTCCTCTTTCGTATATAACTCCTGCAACTGTATTTGGAAATGATGAATTTTTTACTCTATTTAATACAACTGAAGCTACTGCGACCTGCCCAGAATATGGTTCTCCTCTTGCTTCTGCATATACTAAATGTGAAAGTAAATTTAAGTCAGAACTTGAATTTGTAGTTGTATTTGAAGAACTTGAAGAGTTTATTCCCATTGCAGCAAGTGTTTTTTGGCCTGCTATTCCGATCTACCGTTAATCCATTTTTAGACTGAAACCATTTTACTGCAGAAAGAGTTTGCGAACCGTAAATTCCATCTACATTTCCATAATAGTAACCCCATCTTTTTAATTTTGTTTGTATTTGTTTTACTTCATCGCCTCTAGAACCATACTTTGAAAGTGCATATGAAGAGTTAGTATCTTCTCTAAAAAATATATTGTATCCTAAATATGCAATTGTAGAAATTATTAAAATAACTATTAAAATAATGTTTATTTTTCTTTTATTTTTTAAAATTTTAAACATAAAAAATCACCTTGAAAATATTATTTCCAAAAGTGATTTTTTTATGAAATTTTTAGAATATTCCTACTATATTTCCATTTTCGTCTATGTCTATTTTTTCTGATGCTGGAACTTTTGGAAGCCCTGGCATTGTAAATATATTTCCTGTAAGTATTACTATGAAGCCAGCTCCTGTTTTTAGTATTACATTCTTTACATGAATTTTAAATGGCTCTATACATAATAAGTTTTTAGCGTCATCAGAAAATGAATACTGTGTTTTTGCTATGCAAACTGGCATATTTCCATAACCATTTTTCTCTAAACCTTGTATTGTTTTCTCTGCTTCTTCACTGTATTCTACTCCTTCTGCTCCATATATTTTTGTTGCTATTTTTTCTATTTTTTCTTTTATACTGTCATTTAATTCATAACAATATTTAAAGTCTGATGGCTTGTCACATAAATCTACTATTTTCTCTGCTAAATCTATTGCTCCTTCTCCACCTTTTGCCCAAGCTTCTACTAAACTTATATTTACACCTTTTTCTTCTAACTTACTTTTTAAATATTCTATTTCTTTATCTGTATCTGTTATGTACTTATTTATTCCAACTATTACATTTAAATCAAATACATCTTTTAAATTTTCTATATGTTTTAATAGATTATGAACTCCTTTTTCTAGATATTCTATAGATTCTTCTTTTATATCTTCTATTGGCATTCCTCCATGATATTTTAATGCTTTTATTGTTGCTACACACACAACTGCATCTGGTGTTTTAGGTAAGTTTCTGCATTTAATATTCAAAAACTTTTCTGCTCCTAAATCTGCACCAAAGCCAGCTTCTGTAATGCAATAATCTGCAAGCTTCATTCCCATTTTTGTAGCTATTACACTATTACATCCATGTGCAATATTTGCAAATGGACCACCATGTATTAATGCTGGAGTATTTTCTAATGTTTGAACTAGATTTGGTTTAATAGCATCTTTTAAAAGTACTGTCATTGCGCCTTCTGCCTTTAAATCTTTTGCTCTTATTTCTTCTCCATTTTTATTATATCCTACTACTATATTTCCAATTCTTGTTCTTAAATCTTTTAAATCTTTTGCTAAACAAAATATTGCCATTATTTCTGATGCAACCGTTATATCAAATCCATCTTCTCTTGGAACTGCATTTTTTTCTCCTGATAAACATATTTCTACTTTTCTTAATGCTCTATCATTTAAATCTACACACCTTTTCCAAATTACTTTATCAAATCCTAATTCATTTCCTTGGAAAATGTGATTATCTATTAATGCTGAAAGTAAATTGTTTGCTGATGTTATTGCATGTATATCTCCTGTAAAGTGAAGATTTATTTCTTCCATTGGAGCAACTTGAACATATCCTCCACCCGTTGCTCCACCTTTTATTCCAAATACTGGTCCTAATGATGGTTCTCTTAACGCAAGTATAGCTTTTTTATTTATTTTAGATAGTCCATCAGCTAGTCCTATTGATATAGTGGTTTTTCCTTCTCCTAGTGGTGTTGGGTTTATAGATGTTACAAGTATTAACTTTCCGTCTTTTTTATCTTTTAGTTTTTCATATAATTCGTTTGAAATTTTTGCTTTGTATTTTCCATATTGTTCTAAATAATCTTCCTCTATTCCTAGTTTTTCTGCTACCTTTGTTATGTTTTGTAATTTTGCTTGTCTTGCGATATCGATATCTTCCATCTTTTACCTCCTAAATATT
>CAKPKG010000019.1 GCA_934167165.1 uncultured Clostridia bacterium | reverse complement strand
CCACATGCTACATATTTTGTAAGTGAATCTATAACTGCAAATGCAGCTCCATGTAATGGGCTTATTTCTGAAAGATATGGATCATACCCAAAGCTCATTATTGTTCCAGAATTTGTGTAACCATTTAATGTTGGAATTCTTGCACACATAGCTTCTGTAGGTGTTAATTGGTATTTACCACCAAATGGCATTAGTACTGTTCCCGCTCCTATGGAGCTGTCAAATCTTTCTACTAATCCTTTTTGAGAACAACAATTTAAATCTGATATTGTATCCTTCCAAAGTTTTGTTTTTAAGCAGTTTTTTCCGTTTGTTTTGATACAGTTTGATGTCTCTAGGGAAAAAGGGACCTGTCCCCTTTTCCCCCAAGCAAAGTACTCCGCTAATCCTTTTGGCGCTTCTATTTTTGCATTTTCTATTTTTACTGTTCCGTTTGTGTTTAAAAATTCTCTTGATAGATCAACTATAAGCTTTCCTCTCCAGTACATTTTCATTCTTGGCTCTTTTGTTACTTTTGCTACTACTGTAGATTCTATATTTTCTGCTTCTGCAAGTTTTTGGAATTTTTCTACGTCTTTTTCTTCTATTACTACTGCCATTCTTTCTTGTGATTCTGATATTGCTAGTTCAGTTCCATCTAATCCTTCATATTTTTTTGGAACTTTATCTAGGTTTATTTCTAATCCGTCTGCAAGTTCTCCTATTGCTACGGAAACACCTCCTGCGCCAAAATCATTACATCTTTTTATTAGTGTTGTTACTTCTAGATTTCTAAATAATCTTTGTATTTTTCTTTCTTCTGGTGCATTTCCTTTTTGTACTTCTGCTCCGCATGTTGTAAGTGATGCACTATTATGTGCTTTTGATGAACCTGTTGCTCCTCCACATCCGTCTCTACCTGTCCTTCCACCTAATAGAACTACTACATCTCCTGGCTCTGGTACTTTTCTAATTACGTTTTTCTTTGGTGCTGCTCCTACTAATGCACCTATTTCTAGTCTTTTAGCTACATATCCTGGATGATATATTTCTGCAACTTGCCCTGTTGCTAATCCTATTTGGTTTCCATATGAACTATATCCTCTTGCTGCTTCATTTGTTAGTTTTCTTTGTGGCAGTTTGTTTGGTAGTGTGTCTTTTACTGATGTTCTTGGATCTCCACATCCTGTTACTCTCATTGCTTGATATACATATACTCTTCCAGATAATGGGTCACGTATTGCTCCACCTAAGCATGTTGCTGCTCCACCAAATGGTTCTATTTCTGTTGGGTGATTATGTGTTTCATTTTTGAACATTATTAGGTATTCTTCTGGTTTTCCATCTACCAATATTTCTGCTTGTATACTACATGCATTTATTTCTTCTGATTCGTCTAAATCTTTTAACATTCCTTTTTTCTTTAATTCTTTTACTGCTATTGTTGCTACATCCATTAAACATATATCTTTTGCCTTTTTTCCATCATACACATATTCTCTAGATTTTTTGTAGTCTTCATATATTTTATTTGCTAAATCCCAGTCTATTTCTACTTTGTCTAATTTACTTAAGAATGTTGTATGTCTACAATGGTCTGACCAATATGTATCTATCATTTTCATTTCTGTCATAGTAGGATCTCTTTTTTCTACATCTCTAAAATATTTCTGACAGAATTTTAAGTCCTCTATATCCATTGCAAACCCATACTTATCATAGAATTTTTTTGAGTCTTCATCTGTCATGTGTATAAACCCTTCTACTATTGCTACGTCTTTTGGCTCTGGATGTTCATCTTTTACTGTTTTTAATTTTTCTAATGTACATTCTCTTGAATCTACTGGATTTATTATATATTTTTTAATTTTTTCTAAGTCTTCAGTACTTATATTTCCTTTTATAACATATATTTTTGCACTTTTTGCAAGCGGTCTTTCTCCTTCTGTTAATATTTGCAAACATTCAGATAGTGAGTTTGCTCTTTGGTCAAATTGTCCTGGTAAATATTCTACTCCAAATATTTTATCTTCTTTTGCGAATGGATATTCTTCTTCAAAGCATTCATCTACTTGTGGTTCAGAAAACACTGTGTTTTTTGCTTTTTCAAATATTTCATCATTTATGCCTTCTACATCATATCTGTTTACTATTTTTAAATCTTCTAAATTTTCTAATAGCAGATTTTCTTTTAGGTCTTTTAATAAACCTTTTGCTTCTACACTAAATTCTGGCTTTTTTTCTACATAGATTCTTTTTACCATTTTATTCTCCTTTTTATTATTATTGATGTGAGAGGTGTGATGTTGGAGGTGGGATTTGTAGGGTCAAGACTTCGTAGGCCTTTCCCTATTATTCGCACTTCTCACCTCACACTTCCCTCTTCGTATTTTCTATTATATAATTACTTTCCTATTTCCTTCTACTACCTCACCAATTAAATATGCTTCTTCTCCAGCTTCTTTTAATATTTTTAGTGACTTTTCTACTTCGTTCTTTGGAACTATTATAGCCATTCCTATTCCCATATTGAATGTGTTGTACATATCTCTTTCTGGTATATTTCCTCTTTCTGCAATTAGTTTGAATATTGGTGGTACTTCATAAGAATTCTTATCTATTTTTAATGCTACACCTTCTCTTAACATTCTTGGCATATTTTCGTAAAATCCTCCACCTGTTATATGTGATATGCCTTTTACTTTTACTTGTTCTATAAGTTTTAATATTGGTTTTACATATATTTTTGTTGGTTTAAGTAGAGCTTCTCCTACTGTACATCCCAGGCTTTCTACGTATTCGTTTAAGTTTTCTTTATTTACGTCAAATACTTTTCTAACTAGTGAAAAACCATTAGAATGAACTCCAGATGATTTAAGCCCTATTACTTTATCTCCGATTTCTATTGTTTTGTTATCTATAATTTTCTTTTTATCTACTATTCCAACACAAAATCCCGCTAAATCGTATTCATCTACTGGATAAAATCCTGGCATTTCTGCTGTTTCCCCACCTATTAAACTACAATTTGCTTTTTTGCATCCTTCTGCTACTCCTGTTACTATTGTTGCTACTTTTTCTGGTATGTTTTTGCCAAGTGCCATATAGTCTAAAAAGAACATTGGGCTTGCTCCTGTGCATATTACGTCATTTGCACACATTGCTACGCAATCTTCTCCTATTGTGTCATGTTTATCCATTAAAAAAGCCAATTTTAGTTTTGTTCCTACTCCATCTGTTCCGGAAACTAAAATTGGTTCTTCCATTCCTTTAATTTGTGGCGCATAAAGCCCACCAAATCCACCTATATCTGATATTACTGCATTTGTATATGTTGCTTGTACTGCTTTTTTCATTAGTTCTACGCCTTTATATCCTGCTGTAACGTCTACTCCTGCTGCTTTGTAACTTTCGCTAAAACTTTTCTCCATTACAAATCTCTCCTATCTTTTGAAGGTGCTTATCCCTTCTATTTTTGATAGGGTTATTATATTATATTACTACTTTTTTTTCAACAAATTTCGCATATATTTTTGTTGTTATTTTGGCAATTTTTATTGACATATTTTTACAATTGCTAT
The DNA here is from genome assembly GCA_934167165.1 of uncultured Clostridia bacterium. Taxonomy (GTDB): domain Bacteria; phylum Bacillota; class Clostridia; order TANB77; family CAG-508; genus CAG-452. The sequence goes on along the minus strand of CAKPKG010000019.1, from coordinate 21,746 downwards.
ATAATACTTCTGAAATGAGAACAAGCAGATGTGGTTTGCCTCCACAAGGGAGGTGAGGCTTATGATAGAATCAACTCTAATTGCTATTTTATACATATTATTTTTTTCACTAATTCTTGTAACTATCATAGCTTTTACCTTGATTATTGCAATTTGCATAATTTTAAGTAAAAGCGAATAACCAATAAAAAAAACACATCTGTAAACTTGGCAGTTGATGTGTTTTTTATATACCACTGGCAAACCACATTTGTGGTTTCTCATTTCTATTTTTATTATATCATATATTCATTTTTTGTAAATACCTTTTTGGCAAATTTACAATTTGTTTGACTTTTATTTTCGCATAATATAGAATAATTGTAATATAATAATTTTGAAAGAAGGTATTTTATGGATTTGAACAAAGCTATTGAAATTGCCAAATCAGCTCGAAAAAATTCTTATTCACCTTATGGTAAATATTATGTTGGGTGTGCTTTAATGTGTAAGTCTGGAAAAATTTATTCTGGATGTAATATTGAAAATGATGGAATACAGTCAATATGTGCTGAAAGAGTAGCTTTTGCAAAAGCTATTTCAGAAGGCGAAAGAGATTTTGAATATATTGTAGTTTGTGGCGGAAACAAACTTGATTCTTTAGATAACTGCTTACCTTGTGGATATTGTAGGCAGTTTATGAGTGAATTTGTTGATAAAGATTTTAAAATTTATGCTCTTTCTAAAGGTGATAAAATTGCTGAATATTCTATTTTTGATTTATTACCAAATAGCTTTAGATTGTCTACCACATCTTGACTTTTTTACACATTTGTATAATAATAAATATGTTCTTTCTAACAAGATCGAACATATTTTATTTTAGGATGTGATTATATTATGTCAAGATCAAAAGTTGATGTAGTTTTAGGAACTTTTTATGGTGATGAAGGTAAAGGAAAAATCATTGATTACCTAGGAAGTAATGCAGATATTGCTGTTAGATGTTCTGGAGGAAATAATGCTGGACATACTATTGAAGTTGATGGCATAAAATTTGCTTTTCATTTAATCCCTTCTGGGATCTTAAACAAAGGAACTATTGCTGTTATTGGTAATGGTGTTGTTGTTGATCCAAAGGTTTTAATTGAAGAAATGGAAAATTTAAAAGAACATGGTTATTCAGCAGATAATTTACGTATTAGTGATAAAGCTCATATTATTCTTCCTTATCATATTGAGATGGATAAACTATTGGAAGAAAATAGAGGAAACAATAAAATTGGAACAACAGCTAGAGGTATTGGTCCTTCTTATTGCGATAAATATGAAAGATGTGGTATTCGTGCAGAAGATTTAATTTCTGACCGCTTTGAAGAACTTTTAACTATTAATATTAATAATAAAAATAAAGTTTTTGAAATGTATGGTCATGAAACTGTAGATTTAGAGAAAACTCTTGCAGATTATAAGGAATATGCTAAAATTTTAAAACCATATATTACAGATACAGTTACTTTAATCCACAATGCATTAGATGCAGGTAAAAAAGTTATTTGTGAAGGTGCTCAAGCAACTTTACTTGACATTGATTTTGGAAGTTATCCATTTGTTACTTCTTCTAACCCTTCTATTGGTGGTGTTTGCACAGGTAGCGGTGTTGGAGCAAAGGATATTGGCGAAGTTTATGGTGTACTTAAAGCTTATTCTTCAAGAGTAGGAGCTGGGCCTTATGTTACTGAACAAAATAATGAAATTGGTGACACAATAAGAGAGCTTGGTCATGAATATGGAACTACTACTAAAAGACCTAGAAGATGTGGTTGGCTTGATTTAGTTGCTTTAAAATATGCCGTTAGATTAAATGGTATTACTGGACTTGCTGTAAATCATGTTGATACTATTGGTAAATTAGATAATATAAAATTATGTGTTGCATATAACTTTAACGGAAAAGAAACCACTGATTTTTCAACAAATGTTGATTTTCTAAATAATTCTTATGCTGTATATGAAGATTTTGAAGGAAACTTTGGCGATATAAGTAATTGTAAGACTTATGAAGAGTTACCAGATAATGCAAAAAAATATTTAAAAAGAATAGAAGACTTTACTGGTGTTCCTGTTAAATTTATTGGAACTGGTGCAGGAAGAGAAGATATGATTGTAAGATAACAAAAAATGGGACAGACCCAAACAAATAGGGACAGACCCCTTTTGTTTTTAATTTAAACAAAAGGGGTCTGTCCCTATTTGTTTGGGTCTGTCCCTATTTGTTTTTTGCACATTTTTTTATTGATTGAATATACTATATTGTTAATACATATATTTAATTAGGAGTGATTTTATTGAATAATAATAATTTTGATATTGCCCAAATGATGAATATGCTTTCTAAAATGGATAAAAAAGACCTTGAAGCTGGAATTGCAAAGGCTAATCAAATTCTTCAAACAAAAAGTAAAGAGGAAATTTTAAGAGATTTACAAAATAAATCTAAATAAATTAGTTTAAAATAATAAGGTGGTTTGGTAATTTTGAATAATGAGGATATGTCAGATGTTTTTGAAAAATTGAATAATATTGCTGGTAAAAACAATGTTTCTCCTGATATGGTAAACAATTTATTTAACATGCTTAATAATTCTAATTCTTCAAATAATGCAAATAATTCATCTGACTCTTCTAATTCAAATAATAATCAAAGTAATGAAAACAGCTCAAATGGTATTGATATTGAAACTATTATGAGAATGAAGTCTATTATAGATAAAATGAATGCGAAAGATGACCCCCGAGCTAATTTATTACAATCTTTAAAGCCATATTTAAAGGAAAGTCGCCAGTCTAAAGTTGACCAGTATATTCAACTTATGAACATGAGTAAAGTTATGGAGGTTTTCCCTTTTATGGGTGGTGATAAAAAGAAATGATAAATTCTTTTTACAATGCTCTACCTATTGAAAATGATAATAATGATTTCTGTTTTTCTTTTTTTGGAATTGATTTGCATTTTGATGACATTCTTTTAATCTGTTTGTTGATTTTTCTTTATAATGAAGGCGTACAAGATCAATTTTTGTTTATTGCATTGATTTTATTATTGCTTTCATGATGAAATAACAAAAAGAGAGAAAAAGGGGACAGTCCCCTTTTTCTCTCTTTTTGTTATTCCATTACAATTTTATCATTTTCTATGTATGCATATTTGCATTCTTGTTCTTGTTCCGCTTCTTCTTTTTCTATTTCTTTTACTATATTAGAAATTCTTATTTGTGGACATTCTATTTCTTGTGCTGCTATTATTGCTTTTTTGTTTCCTTTTGCTCCAGCATGTGCTAGTCCTCTTAAGTGACCTAAAACTACTATATTTTCTCCTGCTATTACTTCTGCTCCTCCGTTTACATCTCCTAATATTACTAGGCTTCCTTCAAATTCTATTTTTTGTCCTGATCTCATGTTTCCTTTATAAAATTTTGTTTCTGAATTTTCTATTTCTTTCTCAAATACTCTTTTTATTCCATGTAATCCCAATACTTTTGGGCTATCAAATGTTACTTGAACATCGATATCTTTGTTTATTATTTGTCTTATTTCTTCTATTTCTTTATTTTTTAGGACTTTTCCAACTACACATATTGGTGTTTTCTCGCTTTTATATAATTTTTTTAGTGCTGGTATTTTTTTATTTAGACACTCAACTGTTTCTTTTTGTGTTGCTCCTTCGCTTATTCTTATTACTATTTCATCTTTTTTCATGCTTATTCCTACTGGATTTCTCATATTTTTCTCTCCTTTTTTAGTTTTGTTGTTCTGTGTATGGCAATGCTGTATTATTTTCTGTTACATTCTCTTTTAGCTTAAAGTGTGCTTCTATAATTTCTTTTGCTACTTCTGCTGCATAGTATCCATGTGAACCATTTTCTACTAATACAACTACTGCTATCTCTGGTGCTTCATATGGTGCAAATCCAACAAACCAAGCATTTACCTTGTCTCCCGCTTCTGCTGATCCTGTTTTTCCTCCTACTTCTATTGGGAAATTTTTAAATACTGAATATGCTGTTCCTCCTGTTTCCGTTGTAACTGATTTCATGCCTTCTAGTACTGCTTTTAAATTTTCTTGATTAATGTTTAAATCTTCTTGTTCAGTTTTTTCTATTCCTAATTTTTCTGTTACATATGAATTTATTTCATCTTTTGAAACTGATTGTCCTTCTGCATTTATTATATCTTTTATTAGTGTTACATCTATTTTTTTACCTCCATTTGTAAGCATTGCTATATATCTTGCAATTTGCAATGGAGTAAAATTGTTTTCTGCTTGTCCTATTACTGCTGATAATGAGTTTCCATAGTACCATGTTTGTCCTAGTTTTTCATATAGTGTTTTTCCTGCTAATGTTCCAGAAGCTTCTCCCGGCAATTCTATATTTGTTTTTTCTCCTAGTCCAAAATATCTTGCATATTTTTCTAGGTTCTCTATTCCCATTCTAGTTATTACTTCATAGAAATAGTAGTTACAAGAGTTCTTTATTGCTCCTGATACATTAAGTGGTCCATGTCCTCTTTTATAGCTTTTATAATACCAACACATTGGGTTGTATCCTTTTGGATATACTCCTGTATCATTTATTGTTTCTGTTCTTGTTACTGCTCCTGTTTCTAAAGCTGCTATTGCAGATGCCATTTTAAATATTGATCCTGGTGCATATGCACTCATTGTTCTATTTATTAATGCACTTTTTCCTTCTTGTGTATATTCTTCCCATTTTTGGTTGCTTATTCCATCTATAAATAGTTCTGGTTCAAAGTCTGGATAACTTGCCATTGCTAAAACTTCTCCAGTTTTTACATCTAATGCAACTACTGCTCCATTATTTACATTTCTTTGTTCTGCAAATCCGCCTGTTCTTATTTTTTCTATATTGTTTTTTAATGCTGTTTCTGCAACGGTTTGTAAGTTTGCATCTATTGTAAGTACTACATCATCTCCTGCTACAGCTTCTTTTGTTACATATTCTGCTGATGTAGCTCCATTTATAGTCATATCTGTTTGTTTTTTTCCATTTTCACCTTTTAAGTATTTTTCAAATAAAGATTCAATTCCAGCTTTTCCTATATAATCATTCATTGAATAGCCTTCATTTTTTTCTAATTCTTCTTGATTTATTGGTCCTATATATCCTATTATATGTGATGCTAGAGTTCCTTTTAGATATTTTCTTCTTGGTGTTATAGATGTTGCTATTCCTGGAAATTTTGAACTTTGTTCTTCAAATATTGCAACACTTTCTTTTGATATATTATTAGATATAACATATGCACTCATACTGGTATATCCTTCTTTTTCTATGCCATATCGTAATCCTATTATTTTTCTTACTTCTTTGATATCCTCGTTTTTTATTTCGTATTTCTCTTTATATTTGTTTATTACTTGTTCTGGAGTTAAATTTTCCTCTAACTTATTTGCTTTTAGCCAACTATTTATTTGCTCTTGGCTCTCCATATTAAATGACAATGGTTCTATTGTTACTGGAAATTTATCTTTGTATTGGTCATTATGTGCCTCTAGTACTTTTGTTACTTCTAATAAAGTGTTATTTAATGTTTGTTTATCTATTTTACTTTTATATATCTCCAAGCTATATTGTGTAACAGTTCCTGCTATTGTATTTCCGTTTCTATCTAATATACTTCCTCTTGCTGCTTCTATTTTTGTTTCTCTGGTAAGCCTTGTGCTTGATTTTTCTCTGTATTCTTGTCCATGCACAATTTGAAGATTAAAAAGCTGAATAAGAATTATTATTCCTATTATATAAACTAATACTACAAGTATGTTGTATCTTAAGTTCTTTTTGCTCATACAATTCTTTCTCTCCTTTTAGACTTAAAAATACTTAGTTAATATTTTATCCTCATTAAATATTTCTTCTAGTTTTGTTCCTAATTTTTGTATTGTTGGATAAATTATTATTGTTATCATTAGATTAAAAATTATTTCTATTAAGATTATTTTTAAAAATGCCATTATTTCTAAAGATGCTCCATTTATTATTGTGTATATATATGCTACTATCTCGCATATTAATGTTGTTCCCATTACCATTAGCATTATTGTTATTCTACTGTCTTTTGAAAAGTTTTTGTTGTAAATTCCTCCGTAGTAATCCTGCTAGTCCAAGTTGTATTGCATATATTCCTAATTTTTTTCCAATAAAAAAATCTAGTAATAGTCCTAAAACTATTCCTGTTGTAGCACCATATATTTTTCCTACAAACAAACCTGTTATTAATACTAGAATTATAAAAAGATTTGGTTTTATTCCTGCAATGTTAAACCAATTAAAAAAGTTCGATTGTAAAAAATATATTAAAATAAATATTAAGAATATAATTATTGTTGATAATATTTTTTTCATGGTAATCCCTTCATTTTATTTTGGTTATATTTTACCTTATTTTTTCCAATTTTTCAAGGGATTATAAGGTTTTAGCAATGTTTTATTTTCACAATACAAAAATAACATGCTAACTTAAAAGTTAACATGTTATTTTATAATGTGTTAAAATTAAATTTCTACTTTGATTATAGGACGAACAGCTAGAGTTGTAGAATTAGCCCTTGGGGAAGACATATTATAATCTAGTTCAAATAAACCTGTGTGACTTAATCCTGTACCTATTTCTTCATCTTCATTTGTTTCCATGATAGATAAAGCAAAAAAATAGTCACGATCTTTATAATATTCTCGAGATGCAAACCAATAATCTTTTCCACCTGAAAGTATATTATAATATAGCATTCTAAAAGCATCTTGTTTATAAAATTGGTCAGAATCTTTTCCTCTATTCTTAATTTCAAAGCCTCTATTATTTGCCCATCCATTATTAAGTGGATCCAAGTTCGCATATGTAGTTGTAGTATCTGCTTCTGCTCCCACACTTCTTATTCCATTATTTGTAGGTAAATTAGAAAGACTTTTGCAGTAATTATTTATTGTTTCTATTGCATTATCATATGAAGTTATTGCTTTATTGTATTCAGCATTCGACTCTTCTGACTCACCAGATACATTATCTTTATCACTTCCTAAATGTAATTCTCCCATAGCTGATGGTGAAACTGCTTCTACATATGAACCATTATCATATAAAATAGTCCAACCATTATATTGTGAATCTCCTGTTACTTGTCCTAAATCCTTACCTTCTCTACTATTTAAGTTTTGTTTGTATATTTGATTTAGCTCAATTGATTTTGTGTAATAATATGTACTATCTCCTGGATGAGCAGGATCTTCCATTTCTTGAGAGGTTAATTCATATATTGCATTATTATACTTTATTATATAACTCTCTGTTGTGGCACCTTCATAACCATAAGAAATATTTATGCCTAAACTTGTTTCATCAACGTCTGTTGTTGAATCATCTTTCCAGTTCTCATCTTCGTCAAGTATATCATTTAAATTTCTTCCATTTCCGTCTGCGCCTAGGAAATATCTTTTTAATATATCGTAATCATTTTGTTCTTCTATTTCTCCAATTATTATTTCATTTTCTGTTATTGTGTATGTATATGTATCTCTTGCGCCTTTAACTGTGAATACTATTTTAGAAGCTGTGTTTCCATCTTTTTCTGTTATTTTATCTTCACCAAATTTGTTTTTAAAGCTTTCAAATGTATCTCTTGGCTTTATTTTTCCGTCGTTTGCTAGTTCCATTGCACTTACTATTTGATCATATATCGCCTGTTCCTCTGTATCTCTTGTTGCTTTTCTTGTTGTTGTAAATAGTCCTCCATCTTTTGAAATTCTAATTGTTACCATTACTAATATTAACATTACTATAATTGTTATTATTAGTGCTATTAAGGTGATTCCGTTTTTGGTTTTCTTTCATTTTAATTCCCCCTATTTACTTTCATAAATTGGATTTTGTTTAATTGCTGTGCGAGGTGTGAGGTTGGAGGTGTGATTCATAAGGCTAGGGCTTCGTAGGCCTTTCTCTATTCCTCGCACTTCTCACCTCACACTTCGCACTTCGTGAAATTCCAATTTATCTGTTTTTTGGCATAAAAAATACACCATATTTACATATTTTCGTGCGTAAAAAATACATAAATATAGTGTATATATTTATTTCTATTGTTTTTTAAATTACCGTGTGTGTGTGTGTGTGTGTGTTACAGCGCCAATGGTTACGTGGTTTGTCATTTGTACTTCTCCTTTTTATTGTTTTATTTGGCCTTTTCTTGGGTGTGTGGGTCGCTGAGGGCAGCGACCCCTACAGCGTTTGCAATATGTTTTGCGTTCTTCGGGCAGACACAGGGCCTGCCCCTACATGTATTATTTTATATGTTATTTTTATTCATGTCAATGTTTTAAATATTAAATAATTGCAATATCATTGCTGAAATTGTTCCTATTGCATAAAGTGTTATAACAATTTTTATATTCTGTTTTGGATGATGGTTTACTTTAAATAGCACTAAAAGCCCTACTCCTGCATTTACTAAAAGTCCTCCTATCATTAATGCTATGTTTAATACTCCTGATAGATATAGTTGTGTTAGTATTACTGATGATGCGCAGTTTGGTATTAATCCTATTAGTCCTGCAATTAATGCTCCAAGTATTGGCTTGTTTGATATTAATCCTCCTAATGCATCTTCTCCTATTATTTTAATTATTATATTTAATATTAGCGATATAATCAAAATAAATACAAATACATTTACTGTATGTTTTATTGCTGATTTCCATATTCCTTCTTCGCAATGACAATGTTCATGTTCGCATAAATCTTCTATGTTCTCTTCTTTTTCTTCTTTATAGTTTTTTCTTAATATTAGGTCTATTAAAAATCCTGCTAAAATTCCTATTAATATTTTTATTCCTAAGATTTTTAGTATTAAAACTCCATTTACGCCTTCTGATAGTAGTATTGGCAACATTTCGTCTGATGTTGATAAATATACTGCAAATAGTGTTCCGTAATGTGATTACTCTTCCTGCATAAAGATTTGTTGCTGTTACAGAAAAACCACATTGTGGAAATGCACCTAAAATTCCTCCTATTAATGGGCCGAATTTTCCAGATTTTTTAATTGCTTTTTTAGTTTTATTAGTAGTTTTATGTTCTAACCATTCCATTATTAAATATGCTATTAATAAAAATGGTAATAGTTTTATAGCATCTACTAAAGTGTCTAGTAAAATGTCTAATATTTTCTCCACTAAAAACTCCCCCTATTATACCTTGCAATATTACCACTTTTTGCCTATAAAGTCAAGGCGCCCTTGACTATTGCTAGTTTTTAATGTATTATTATTTATATTGATTTTTAGACAGGTGATATATATATGTTATGTTCAAACTGCCATAAAAATATGGCTGTAATTTTTACAAAAAAAATAGATGGTGATAAAAGCTCTATGGAAGGGCTTTGTTATAATTGTGCAAAGGAAAAAGGAATTAATCCTTTAGAAGTCCTTGCAAAACAAGCAAATTTATCTGAAGATGAATTAAATGACATGTCAAAACAATTTGAGAATCTTTTTGGAGATATCGCTCAAAATATTGATATAGAAAATATAAATCCAGAAAACATGAGTGAAGATTGTGGAATTCCTTTGGGTTCTATTTTTTCTAATATGTTTGGGGACAATTCGTCTACTGGTAAAGAAACAGAGAATGATGCTTCTGGTAAAAGAAAAGTAAAAACAGAAAAAAGACCTAAAGAAAAGAAAAAAAGTTTTTTAGATATTTATGGTACTAACTTAACTAATAAAGCTAGAAAAAATGAGTTAGATATTGTAATTGGTCGTGATAAAGAAATTGAAAGAGTTATTCAAATTTTAAATAGACGTTCTAAAAATAATCCATGTTTAATTGGCGAACCTGGTGTTGGTAAAACAGCTATTGCACAAGGTTTAGCAATTAAAATAGCAGAAAAAAAAGTTCCTGCAAAGCTTTTAAATAAAGAAGTTTATCTTTTAGATATGACTGCAGTAATTGCCGGTACTCAATTTAGGGGTCAATTTGAGGGAAGAATGAAAGCTTTAATAGATGAATGTAAACAGGCTGGAAATATTATTTTAGTTATTGATGAAATTCATAATATTATTGGTGCTGGTGATGCAGAACATTCTATGAATGCTGCAAATATTTTAAAGCCTTCTCTTTCTAATGGAGAAATTCAATTAATAGGAACTACTACTTTAAAGGAATATAAAAAATACATAGAAAAAGATTCTGCTTTAGAAAGAAGATTTCAACCAGTTCTAGTAGAAGAACCTTCTATTGATGATACTATTGAAATTTTAAAGGGAATTAAAAAATATTATGAAGATTTTCACAAGGTTCAAATCTCTAATGATGTTATAGAAAAAACTGTTAAAATGTCTGAAAAATATATTCATGATAGATTTTTACCAGACAAAGCTATAGATATTTTGGATGAAGCTTGTTCTAAAATAAATTTGGATAATAAAGAATTGTATGAACTTGAAATATTAAAATCTCAATTAGCAAAGATTCAAGAAGAAAAAGAGGAAGCTGTAGAGTCTGATTCAATTGAAGATTATCAAAAAGCTGCTGATTTAAAAACAGCAGAGTGCAATATTTTGGCAAGAATTGATGAGCTTAATAAAAAATTAGTTCTAACAAAGCTTACTGTAAATGATATTGCAGAAGTTATTGAACATGCTACAAAAATTCCTGTTAAAAAAATTACAGAAGCAGAAACAGAAAAACTTCTTAATTTAGAAGCAAATCTTCACAAACATATTATTGGTCAGGATGCTGCAGTACAAGCCGTTTCTCGTGCTATTAGAAGAAACCGTGCTGGACTTCAAAGTTCAAAAAGGCCACCTTCATTTATATTTGTTGGTCCTACTGGTGTTGGTAAAACTGAACTTGCTAAATCTTTGGCTTATGAAATGTTTGGAAATGAAGATTCAATTATTAGAATAGATATGTCTGAATATATGGAGAGTCATTCTACTGCTAAATTGATTGGTTCTCCTCCAGGTTATGTTGGATATGATGAAGCTGGTCAATTAACAGAGAAAGTTAGAAGAAAACCTTATTCTATAATTCTTTTAGATGAAATAGAAAAGGCTCATCCTGATGTATTTAATATTTTACTTCAAGTTTTAGATGATGGTAAACTTACAGATAGCCAAGGAAATACTGTTAGCTTTGAAAATACTATAATTATAATGACTTCTAATGCAGGCTCTAATTTAAATAATAATTCAATTGGTTTTGCAAAACAGACTATCGACAAAGGTAAAATAGAAAATGCATTAAAAGATGTGTTTAGACCCGAGTTTTTAAACAGAGTTGATGAGATTGTTGTTTTTGATAGTTTAACAAAAGAACAGCTTTTGCAAATAGTAGATTTATTATTAAAATCGACTTCTAATGCTTTGGAAAATAAAGACATAAAGCTAGAGGTTTCTAATGAAGCTAAAAATTTTGTGCTAGAAAAAGGAACAGATTTAAAATATGGTGCTAGACCTTTAAGACGTGCTATTCAAAGATATGTAGAAGATGAAATTTCAGATTTAATATTACGCCAAGAGGTTGAAGCTGGTCAAACTATTTTTGTAAATTTTGATGGAGAAAAATTAGTTTTTAATATACAGTAAGTGAGGAAATATTATGTTTAAACATTTACCGAACATTTTAACCATAGTAAGGTTTTTGTTAATACCAGTAATTGTATTGTTCGCACTTAGTAATAATTATATTGCTGCAATTGTGGTTCTTACTATTTCTGGTATAACAGATATTTTAGATGGTTACATTGCAAGACGTTTTAATTTAATATCTGATTTTGGTAAACTTATGGATCCTTTTGCAGATAAAGCTACACAACTTACTATTCTTGTAGTTCTTTCTATAAAAGGAATAATTCCTTTTTGGATTATGCTTGTAGTTTTACTAAAAGAGGTTCTTATGATTGCTGGTGCTTCTTTCCTTTATGGAAAAGAACTTGTGGTATCTAGTAAGTGGTATGGAAAGCTTGCAACTGTGCTATTTTATGTAGCAATTGTATGTTCATTGTTTATTTTGTATTGGAATTCTAGTTTAGCTGGTCATCCGGAATATAGTCTTCCAATGCTTCCACACTTTGATACATACATATATTATTTAGCAGTATTTACTACATTGTTTTCTTTTATAATGTATGTTAGAGCATTCTATATTCAAGATTATTTGAAAAAAGCTATAAAAGGAAAATAGAGGATTATTCAAAATCCTCTATTGTTTTATTTAGTTCTTTTTTTGTATATACTTCTATTCCCGTTTTCAATTTTTTTAAGTCTTCTGGTGTTAAATATTCGCTAGATATTTCTGTGCTTTTTAAAAGTTTTTCATTGTTTTGCTCATCTAATTCATATATTCTAATATAGCCATTTTCAATTTTTAACTTGTAATGTTCATTGCAAAATTCATTTAATTCTTTATATAAAACAATTTGTTCTGGAGTAAATTGTTGTACTTCCCATTCCGGAAATTGTTCTTTCAATTGTTCTTCTGTTAAATTAACTAAATTCTGCCCTATATTTTGAGATTTTTCTATTAGATGTCCACATGTTTTATAGTACATTTTTAATGTTAGTAAACAATTTGGTGATATTTTTTCTTCTTGTCCATTTGTTATTACTGTTACAAATGTTCCATTTGCTTCTAACTCTGCAAAATCTGTACATTCATCTTCCACTTTTTGTGCAAGTTTCATTTCTTGATTATCATTTTTTTTATAATTTATTTTATACAAATACATCCCTACTAAAAAACCTAATCCTAAAGCTATTATCATAATTATTGTATATTTTTTCATGCTTCATCACCGTTTTTAGTATTTGTTAAATTTGTAAAAATATACTATTAACTTTTTTCGCAAAGTGCAACTTTTTCTTTTATTGCATTTTCAACAAATTGATTTAACGACATATTGCTTATTCTTGCCATCATAACTGCTTTTTTATGAAGCTCTGAACCTACTCTTACATTAAAACTGCCCTTATATGGTTTGTCTGGCTGTTTTCCATTTTCTTTGCAAAATTCTAAATATTCTTCTACCATATATTTAAAACTCTTTTTTAATTCTTCTACCGTTGTTCCTTCAAAGCTTACTAAATCATCTATATCTTCTATTTTGCCATAAAAAGTACTTGTCTCTTCTTCATAATTAATAGTTGCATAATACTCTTTATATCTCATTATATTTTTCATTTATATCACTCCTATTTCGCTCATATATTATACTCCTTTTGTCTGATTTTTGCAACTAATTGTTAGTTGCAATTTTAGTTTTTATTTTTATTTGCTTATTAACTTTGATTTCTATTTCCCCCATTTGATCTGTTCTATATATTTTAGCTCCGTATGTTTTTTAATTTTTCTATTATTTGCTGATTAGGATGTCCAAATTTATTGTTTTCTCCTACTCCTATTAGTGCAATTTGTGGTTCTACATATTTTAAGAATTCTTCATTTGTAGAAGTCTTTGAGCCGTGATGTGCTACTTTTAATATTGTACTTTTTAAATTGTTTTTATATTTTTGAGCTATATTTTCTTCTGCTTTTTCTATATCTCCAGTAAATAACATACTAAAATTTTTATATATTAGTTTTGCAACTATTGCATTGTTATTTAAATCCTTAAATTCTAGTTTTCCTGCTGGATTCAGTATATTTATATACAAATCTTTTTCTATAGTTATTCTATCTTGTGCCTTTACTACACAAGCTTCTATATTTTTTCGTTTTATAATTTCTAAAATGTTTCTGTATTCCTCACTCTCTTCTGGCTGTTTTGATACTAGTACTTTTCCTACTTTTATTTTTTCCATTACTTCTATTAATCCATTGCAATGATCACTATCGAAATGAGAAATTATAATATAGTCTATTTTATTTATTCCTCTATCTAACAAGTATGGAAGTAATATTTCGTTTTTGCCTTCTCCTCCATCTATTAGTATTTTTTTGCCTTTAGGTGTAATTATTAATGTGCTATCACCTTGTCCAACATCAATAAAATATATTTTTAGAGTTGGGTTTATTACTCTAGCTAACATAGTTGAAAATGATATAATTAAGAAAATTATTGCAATTATTTTAATAATTTTTTTTTTATTTTTTATTGTACATATTTTTATTATTTTCTTTTGAAACCTTCTTATTGGATTTTTTTTGATTATAAAGAAATAATTAATAAATAGAATTAAAATATAGTATGTTATTACAAATACTATGTTTGGTGTTTTTACTAGTATTGAAGAACCTGGTATTTTTGTTACAATTTCTGAAATAAAAATTAATAATTCTAAAAATAAATTGAGTATAAAAAATAAGATTTTAGATATTGGATTTAATACAAAAGATACAAATATACCTATAAAACCTAATATTATTATAATTCCTAAAAGAGGGCTTGCTAATATATTTGATATAAAAAATGTTACTGAAAATGTGTTAAAATTTAGTATTGTTATTGGCATAATCATAAGCTGTGCAGAAAACGTAAAACTTAAAACTTTTGCTATATTTTCTTTTATTTTTATTCTTATAAATAACTCTGTAATATTTTTATTAAATACAATTATTCCAATTGTACCTAAAAAGGAAAGTTTTAATCCTATATCATTTATTGCAAATGGATTTTGAATTAGTATTATAAATAGAGATACACAAATACTTATAAAAAAGTTTTCTTTTTTGTAAAATAGTTTTGCACTAATTGTTATAATTGACATTATGCAAGCTCTTATTACAGAATAACTTGCTCCCGTAATTATTATAAATAGTAACAAAATTATTATAGTTATAATATGTCCTATTCGCCTTGGTGCTTTACTTTTTGTTATTATATATGTTAATCCTAAAATAATGTATGAAGTATGTGCACCAGATACAGCCAATATATGGGACAAATTTGCTGTTCTAAAGCTTTTTATTATATCTTCTTGTATGTTATCTTTTTGGCCTATTAAAAGCCCTAAAAGAAGATTTGCTGTCTTTTGAGGCATATTTTTATTTGCATGGTCTATCATCTTTTGTTTTAAATTATTTATACTAATTAAAACAAAATTTAAGTCATTTTCTTTTAACAAGTTTGCTTCTTCTATTTTTATAATTCCATATATTTTTAATGTTTTTAAATATTTGCTATAATCAAATCCTTTATAATTTCTTGCTGTTTGAGGAGATGAATATTCTCCTTGTATTTTGATTAAGTCTCCATATTTAAACAATTTATTGTTATTTTTATTAATATATATTATAAATTTTTTGTTTTTTAATTGCCCTGTTTTTGCTTTTACAATATATTTATAAGTATACTCATTTTCTATTGGTCCTTTTAGAATTACAGCTTTTACATTTTCTATATTTTTTGTATTTTTATAAACTTTATGATATTTTTTATTTAAATACATAACTTGAATATTTCCAACAACTGCGAATATGACAAAAAATATTATCATATTTTTGGTTATTAAAAGTCTGTAGTATCTAAATATGTTTTTATTTTTGTATTTTTTATATAGATATATAAGAATTGGAATTATTAAAAAAATTAGGGCAATGCTTTTTTTAAAACATAGCCCTAAAATTATTCCTAATATATACCCGAATTGTAATTATTATTAATATATTACCACCTCAAAGTAAAGTTCCCCCAATTATTTAAAAAACTCTTCTTGCTGTATAATAATATGTATTATAATATCCGCTGTTTATTGTGTCTGTAGTTACTCCTCTTCTAGTGTTTGCTGCATGTACAATTGTTCCATTTCCTACATATATTGCAACATGACCAATACTTCCATTTGATCCATTACTAAAAAATACTAAATCTCCTGCAGATAAATTATCTCGTGTAACTTCTACTCCTGTTTTTGCTTGTATAGGACATAATCTGCTTAATGAATATCCGCATGAATTATATACATAATATACAAAACCTGAACAATCAAATCCATTGCTTGGTGTTGTTCCTCCTGATACATAGTTATATCCTATATATTTTTTTGCATAATTTGCTATTTTTTCTCCTGCAGTTTGGTTTACTGTTACAGCATTTGCTTGGCTTTCCTCTTGTGTTTTTTCTTGTTCATTTACTATTCTTGATGCACTGCTTCTGCTTGTTACTTTTACTTGATTATCTGAAATTAGTCTTTTTGCTACATAACCTTTATATTCTTTATATTCTATTTTATAAAAATCATTTTCTTCCCCAACTACTGTTACCTCTGTATTAGGATTTAATGTTGTAAGCACAGTAGCTGATGCACTTGCTGATTCTCTTACATTTACAGACATATCTGCATTTATATAACCTTTTTTTGCTTCAAATGTTGTTTCGGTTTGTTTTGGTTCTTCTGCTTGTGCTGGTTCTTCTTGTTTTGGCTCTTCTGTCTTTTCTGCTACAGTAGCATTTTGTATTAATGATTTTCTTACCCAACCATTTTTATTTTCAAATGTTATATTTACCCAATCATTAAGTTCTTTATTTATTGTTATTGTTTTTCCTGTTTCTATGTTATTTACTACACTTGCTGTAACTGATGGTAAAACATATACTTTTAAATCTGATGCTGTTTGCACTTGTTTTGGTAATTCACTTGCTTGTTCTTGTACTTCTTCATTTTGTTTTGGTTCTTCTTGTTCCTGGTTTTCTTCTGCTTGTTGTTCTTGTTTTGGTTCTTCTGTTTGTACTGGTTCTTCTTGTTTTGGCTCTTCTTTCAAATCAACATATTCTGCAAATAAATACCCTTCATTGTTGCCATATTTTATTTTATACCATTCTCCTGATTTTTCTATAATCTCTACTTGGCTTTTATCACTTATGGTCATTATTACTTCACCTGATTTTGATGCTTCTTTTCTTAATATAAGTCCATTTGGTGCATTTACTGTTCCTGTTATTGCCAATGATTTTATTGTTAATACTATTACTGTTAATAAAAATATTATAGAAATTCTTTTTAAATTTTTCATTAGAAAACCTCTTTCTCCATATTATTCGTGCTTATTATATATTTATTTATACGCTTTGTCAATAATAGCATTTTTTATATAATTTATTCTTACATTTTGATTTTTTATATAAACTTCAGCTACATCTATTCTTATAAATTCTTTTTCTAAATTTCGTTTATATATATAATATTTAATAGAATTAATTAAGTGCCTTTTTTTAATTTTTGTAACAGCTTCTCTTGCCTCTCCATAAGACATATCTGTTCTGGTTTTTACTTCTGTAAAAACCAATTCGTCTTTGTCTTTTGCAATTATATCTATTTCTCCTTGGCTACATTCAAAGTTTCTTTCTAATATTTTATATCCTTGCTTTTGAATATAATTAGATATTATATCTTCTCCTAATTTTCCTAGTTCTTGATTTATATACATTTACACCCTCACATATTCATTTCCTGGCATACTTTTTATATACCCTTTTAATTCCATCATTAATAATTGTTGTGATATTTTTGAAATATTTGTTTTGCATTTTTTTGCAATAATATTTATATTTACTGGCATATATGTTATTTGATTATATAATTCTATGTATTCTGGTTCTATTTGTATTTCTGTTTCTTCTATGCTTTCTGTCTTTATATTAAATTCTGTTAATATATCTTCTGCACATGTAACCAATTTTGCGCCTTCTTTAATAAGCCAATTTGTACCTTTACTTGTTTTTAAATTTATATTTCCTGGAATGCTAAATATTTTTTTGTTTTGTTCTTTTGCATATCTTGCTGTTACTAGACTTCCGCTTCTTCCTAGTGTTGCTTCTACAACCAAAACTCCCATAGATAAACCACTTATTATTCTATTTCTATATGGAAATTTTGATAAAATTGCTTTTGTTTTTGGTGGATATTCTGAAATAACCAAGCCATTATTTTCTATTATTTTATTAAATAATTCTATATTTTCTTCTGGATATATGTAATCAAATCCACACCCTAATACTGCTATTGTGTTTCCATTCTGTTTTATGGCTTCACTATGTGCAAAGGTGTCTATTCCTAATGCCATTCCACTTATTATGCATATGTCTTTTTTTGAAATGTCTTTTGCAATTTTTTTTGCACATTCTGCACCATATTTAGTACAATTTCTTGTTCCCACAATTGCTATTGATTTTTTATTTAACAATTTTTTATTTCCTATTATATATAATTCTTTTGGGGAATCTTTTATACTTAACAGTTCTTGCGGAAATTCCTTATCCGAATTTTTTATAAGCTCTATTTTTTTCATTTACTCTCCTAATTGTTCCAATACTTTTTGTCTAAACTTCTGTATTGTATGGCTTCTGCAATATGACTTACATTTATATTTTCTTTGCCATCTAAATCTGCAATTGTTCTAGCAACTTTTAAAATTCTACCGTGTGCTCTAGCACTTAATCCTAATTTTTCAAAAGCATTTTGAAGTATTGTTTTTGATTCTTTATCCAATTTGCAATACTTACTAACTAGTTTAGGTGTAAGCTCAGCATTTGAATATATACCATTTTCTTTATATCTGTCTTGCTGAATTTTTCTTGCTTTATTTACTCTTTCTTTTATTTTTTCTGAACTTTCTATTTCTTCTTCTGTTTCTAATTTTTGATATTTTACAGCTGTTACTTCTATTTGTATATCTATTCTGTCTAAAAGAGGTCCACTTATTTTTCCCATGTATTTTTGTATTGCTTGTGGTGAACATGTGCATTCTTTTTCTTTTGATCCAAAAAATCCACAGGGGCACGGATTCATTGAGGCTACAAACATAAAATTGCATGGATATGTAAGTGAAGCATTAACTCTACTTATGTTTATTGTTCCATCTTCTAATGGTCCTCTTAATACTTCTAAAGTGTTTTTATTAAATTCCGGCAATTCATCTAAAAACAGTACTCCATTATGTGCTAAACTGATTTCTCCTGGTTTTGGAATTTTCCCTCCACCGAACTAAAGAGGTACTAGATATTGTATGGTGGGGACTTCTAAATGGTCTTTTTATTATAAGCGGAACTTTTTTATCTAATATTCCTGCTATACTATGGATTTTAGTTGTTTCTAATGCTTCTTCAAATGTTAAATCTGGTAAAATTGATGGTATTCTTCTTGCCATCATTGTTTTTCCGCGAACCTGGACTTCCTATTAGTAGGCAATTATGTCCGCCCAGCTGCGGCTATTTCCAATGCTCTTTTAATATTTTCTTGTCCTTTGACTTCATTAAAATCTAACATACTTTTATTGTTAGTCTCAAACAATTTTTGTATATCTATTTGTGTTTTTTGTATTGTAGCATTTCCATTTAAAAAATCAACTACTTCACTTAATGTATTTGCACCATAAATATTTAATCCTTCTACAACAGAGGCCTCTTTTGCATTTTCTTTTGGGAGAACTATGTTTTTTATTCCTAATTTTTTTGCTTCTATACACATAGGTAAGATTCCATTTACTTTATTTATTTTTCCATCTAGCGATAATTCTCCTATAAATATAATATTTTCTGGGATTTTGCTAATTACCTCTGTACATATTAATATTCCTACAGCAATTGGCAAATCAAAGGCTGAACCTTCTTTTTTTGTGTCTGCTGGTGCCAAATTTACAATTATTTTCCTACTTTGAAGCTCATATCCAGAATTTTTTATTGCTGTTCTAACTCTTTCTTTTGCCTCTTTTACGCTTGTGTCTGGTAAGCCTACTATGTCCCAACCAGGAAGTCCTCCTGATACATCTACTTGCACAGAAATAAGACAGCCATCTAACCCTAATAATGACATACTTTTTACTATTGATAACATATTTTTACCTCTTTGGAATTTTTTTAGAATTGCAAATTAACTATTGTAATTTTGCATTTTTGAATTAAATTTGTTTTGAATTAAATTAAATGTATATTACTATAATTTACATTTTTTGTCAATACTTTGTAACACAAATAAAAAGAATAAAAGGTTTTTCCTCTTATTCTCTTTATTTTTCTATTTTTTCATCTTGCTCTCTACTTAACATTTCTTCTTCCTGCAAATTCTTAAATAGTACTTCTATTCCATTTTTATTATTTTCTATTCCTATTGCTAACAATGCATCTTTTAAGTTACCCTCTTGAGTTGATTGTAAATATTCTTTTATTGCTGAAATGTCTCCTTCTTCATATTTTTTAACTATACTTGGAGCAATTAATTTAGCAATTGCATATCTTTCTTGATACCAGACCCTACTATTATCGTTTATTAAAGCTTTTACAATTATTCTTATTCCATTTCTAGAAAAGTTTTTATCTCTCATAGTTTTTTCTAGAAATTCTTCTGTAATCTGTCCATTTTTTTCTTTTTCTTTGTATAACATTAACTTATAATATGTAGCCCTACAATTATCTTTTACAAGGTTTTCTCTTATATTATCAATTGCTTGTATAATCTCTTTTGAAAAAATTTTATTTTTTAGTAAGTATTTGGAAAACATTTTTTCCAAAGCTAAAGCTGTACTCTCTGTTAATAACTGCCTGGTAACTCCTTTTTTTCCTTCATTAGCCTTTCCTAACCTCATTTGATCTATATTAAAATCCAAGACATGCCCTATTTCGTGTACCATAACATATGCATCATGTAAGGTAGCTTCTGGAATTATATTATCTAATTCACTTTGATCAATATTTTTTTTACTTCTTAAAAAATCCCTTCGTTGTGTAAGTGGTATATGTATTCCGCACCAATTCTCTCCTTCTATAATACATCCCAAATATTCTATTCCAGTTTTGGAATCTAATTTTTCTTTGTCTATTTTATACGGGTTATATATATAGCAGTTCACACCTTTTTCTTGTTGCAAAACATATTTCTTTACTTTTTGGTATATCTCTTCATCTATTGATTTATAAAAATCCATAACGAGTTTTAACATTTCGTTATATCTCATTGGAGTTATTGTATAAATTTCGGATTCCTCTCTATATGAAATTACTTTTTCTATTCTTTCCATAATCCTCTCTAATAAGTCTCTATTAAAATTAATTCTTGATTTTTCTTGGCTTATTCTGTCTATAGCTTTATTTAGTTCTTCTAATTCTTGTTCATTTACTATCATTAATTCATTTAAATCCATAATTAAAATAACTCCTATATTTTACTTTTCCATTAATTATTGTATCATATAATAGTTGTTTTGTCCACTTTATGTGAACCTTCTCTGTGAGAATATTTTTTACTATAGACTATATTTGCGTCAAAAATATCTTTGATATACAATAAAAAAAGACCTCTTTCGAGGTCAATTTTTTTATTCGCCTTCTATTTGTATATACTTTTTATCTTCTAGTTTTTTGGTTTCTTCTTTAGGGAATGTAATTTCTAGTGTTCCGTTTTTGAAGTTTGCCTTAATATCTTCTTCTTTTACATTTTCTCCTGCATAATAGCTTCTTGAGCATTCTCCAAAGAATCTTTCTTGATGAATATATTTATTGTGTTTTTCTTTTTCTTCTTTATGTTCTGTTCTGCTTGCTGTAACTGTTAAATATCCATCTGTTAATTCAATTTTTATATCTCCTTTGTCGTATCCCGGAAGATCAATATCTAGTACATAATTTCCATCCTTTTCTCTTACATCAGTTTTCATTAATTTACTTTCTTTTTTTGTAAAAAATGGATCATTGAAAACCTCATCAAAAATATCAAATCCATTTCTTCTTGGTACCATCATCATAAGTCATTCCTCCTTTTAAA
>CAKPKG010000018.1 GCA_934167165.1 uncultured Clostridia bacterium | reverse complement strand
GCCCGGTAGTTCAGTTGGTTAGAACGCTAGCCTGTCACGCTAGAGGTCGTCGGTTCGAGCCCGATCCGGGTCGCCATTTTTTTGTAAAAACAAATAAGCCTAGATAGCTCAGTTGGTAGAGCAGGGGACTGAAAATCCCCGTGTCCGTGGTTCGATTCCGCGTCTAGGCACCAAAAGCACAGCGAAGGCTGTGCTAATTTTTTTGAAATTGTGGAATCGAAAAGGAGGCTGCCAAGTTTCGAACTGGTCAGGAGCCAGTCGAAACGCAGGCAAAAATAGTCCAGTGGACTATTTTTCCGACGCGGCTTGCCGATTCCGCGTCTAAGCACCAAAAAGCACAGCGAAGGCTGTGCTAATTTTTTTGAAATTGTGGAATCGAATTTAGAAGGCATAATATTGTAATTAGTATAAAAATATGTTATATTTATATAGAATTTATTCTTTTGAATAAATGTTAATTCTTTTTAATGCAAAATTGTATAGGGAAGAATTAACAAACTTCTCTATACTTTTTTTACAAAAAGAAGAGAGGTGATAATTTTTTGGTTCATAGAAGAGATTATTTAAATATAATGTTAAATAAATCTTCTAAAAATTTATAACTTTTAAAAAAATTACAGAAAGGAAGACCATAATGCAACGAGCACACGACCCTAAACGGTATCGCTTAGAATTTACAACAAAAGATTCACAAAGCAGCATAAAAAAACTTTATGGAGATTGTAAAAGTGGTGGTTATACTACTAACAATACAGAATATGGTTTGATTGAAACTAAATTGTGCTGTGATACGGATACAAAAATGGTATATTATTCATTTGAACGCAAAGGAAAAGTATATCCACTAGCTCCGTATTTAAAAGAAGGTAAATTTGTAAAAATTTTAGAAGTTCCTGGATATGATAATACTTATGTATTTGCAAGTGCTGATTTTTAAAAGGAATAAATTTTTATGCCAATCTCAAAAAAGTGCTCAACAGGGCACTTTTTTGAGTTGGTGTGAGACTATAGTCAGAAAAAATAGGCTATTCATTCACAAATAAGTACCGTTAAGATGCCAAAAAATAATATTGTGTTAGATCTAGACGAAAATTAATTGCGAAGGATCGATTTTTTTCTTTTTAAGGAAAAAGTAGTAAGATTGCAAAAAAAAATAATATATTGTATAATTAATTTATTGCAATACTGCAATATTATTGTACTTTCAAAAGTACATAAAAACTCTAAACAATTGTAAGGAGGAATAAAATGTATACCATGTGCAAGGTTATGCTGGTCGTTTCTATTGGTTGTAATTGCTTTATCAATAATTGAATTGATTTGCAATTCTTGGCAAAAAAAGCATGACAAAAAGAACGCTATGTATAATAACGATTTTACAAAAACTTTGCTAATAGGTATAGGCACTTTTAGTGCAAGTGGCCTTATTTTACTCTTGAGAATGTATTGAGTGAAGCGGAAATACTTGTCTTTTAATAGAAGACAAGTATTTTTTGTTTAAATCAAGAGTTGATAAAAACAAAATAAAATGATACAATTCAATTTAATAAAAAACAAGTAAGGAATGTGATTAGCTAATGAGCAAAATTTTAGACAAAATTAATAAACCGCAAGATTTAAAAAATTTAAATTTAGTGGAAAAAGTTGAGCTAGCAAGAGAAATAAGAGAATATATATTAGAAATAGTATCTAAAAATGGAGGACATTTAGCTTCTAATTTAGGTGTTGTAGAGCTTACAATTGCACTTGAAAGTGTTTTTGATTTACCACAAGATAAAATTGTATGGGATGTTGGGCATCAAAGCTATGTTCATAAAATTTTAACAGGAAGAAAAGAACAAATGAAAACTCTAAGAAAATTGGGTGGCATATCACGGATTTCCCAAAGTATCGGAATCTAAATATGACAGTTTTGACACAGGACATAGCAGTACATCAATATCAGTAGCATTAGGAATGGCAAGAGCAAATGAATTAGAAAACAAATCAAATCATATAATTGCTGTAATAGGTGATGGGTCATTAACTGGTGGAATGGCTATGGAGGCGTTAAATGATGCAGGAAGTAGTAATTCTAACATTATAGTAATATTAAATGATAATGAAATGAGTATATCTAAAAATGTAGGAGGAGTTCCGGCATTACTTACAAAAATTAGAGTTAAAAAGATGTATAAAAGATCTAATAATTGTATAAAAAGATTTTTTAATAAGGTTCCATTAATAGGAAAGCCAATTGTTACATTAGCCCATAATATAAAAAGAGGAATAAAGCAGATGGTTATTCCTAATATGTATTTTGAGGATATAGGATTTAAATATTTAGGGCCTGTAGATGGGCATAATATTGAAGAATTAGAAAATATATTAGAACAAAGCAAGCATTTGGAAGGACCTATTTTAATACATGTAATGACTAAAAAAGGAAAAGGATATAAATTTGCAGAAGAAACACCAGATAAGTTCCATGGTATTTCTAGTTTTGATATAAAAACTGGAGAATTAGTATCAAAGTCAAAAGAAGATTATTCAAAAGTCTTTGGAAACAAATTAATTGAACTTGCTTCAAAAGACGATAAAATTGTAGCTGTTACTGCTGCAATGAAAGATGGAACAGGGTTAAAAGAATTTGCAACTAAGTTTCCTAATAGATTTTTCGATGTAGGAATTGCAGAGCAACATGCAGTAGGCATGATTGCAGGGATGGCTGCATCTGGATTAAAACCAGTGTTTGCGGTATATTCATCTTTTTTACAAAGAGGATATGATCAACTTATTCATGATGTCGCATTAGAGCAAATACCAGTAACAATATGTGTTGATAGGGCTGGTATTGTTGGAGCAGATGGAGAAACTCACCAAGGAATATTTGATTTGTGCTTTTTAAATTCTATACCTAATCTAGTTGTAATGGCACCAAAAGATTTTAAAGAATTAGAACAAATGTTAGAATTTGCAGTAAACTTAAATAAACCAGTAATTATTAGATATCCAAGAGGGGGAGAAAAAGGAAGTTTTGAACAACATAATAATGTAGAACTTGGAAGAGCAGAAGTTATAAAAGAAGGAAAAGATTTAACAATTGTTGCAATAGGAAAAATGGTAGAAAAAGCAAAAACAGTAGCAGAACTTCTAGCTAAAGAAAACATTGATACAGAAGTAATAAATGCACGATTTTTGAAACCGTTGGATAAAGAGACAATATTAAAATCGGTAGAGAAAACTAAAAATGTTGCAACAATAGAAGATGGGCTAATAGAAGGAGGACTTCGGAACATCTGTTATAGAAGCAATTAATGATAGTGAATTAAAAGATATAAAAGCAAAAAGATTTGGGTATAATGATTGCTTTGTGAAACATGGGAGCGTAGAAGAGCTAGAGAAAGAATATAAATTAGATACAAATAATATAGTAAAAGCTATATTAACTAAAGAAAAAAATGTGTTGTAAAACATTTTACAACACATTTTTTATCTTCTATAGTCATCTTGGGTTGCACCTGAAAGGTTTTGCTCATTTAATAATTCATTTTTTTGAATTTGTTGAACATTATGAATTGAAGCTTTTTTAGGGTCTCCACCTAAAAGATACCTTTGCTTATATTCTTCTTCTGTCAATAAGCCTTCACTTAAAAGTAATTTTAAAAGAAAGTCATTTGTTGATTGGGCAATATATAATGAAGTTTTAAATTTTGCCATACATTCCTCATAAGTTTCTAATCTTAAATAAGTTTCTGAAGCTTCGTAATTTTTTAAGTCTTTTGAAGAAGTGTTAGGATGTCTTGCTGATATATTTCGTTTATATAAATTTTGACTTTGCTTTGGAGTTAAATGTATTTCATTTAAAACTCTAGATATATAAGCTTCTTTTGTGGCTTCAGTAATAGGCCCTAATTTTTCCAGCCTTTTTATATCTTCCTCAAATCTTTTTCTTCTAACAGTTGCTTTTGAATTTTTACCTTCTATGATATCAGTTACTTCTTTTCGTACATTTCTTTCTATTCCTGTTTCTACAATTTTAGAAAAGATTGCATTGGATTTTTGATAAGGAGCAGATTTCATAGTTGCCAAAAAAGCATCTTTGCAAGAAGAGAATTCTGAAAAATTTTCAATTGATTTATCCTCAACTAATAAACCAGAATAGAGGTCTATTAATTCACCTGTTCTTTCGGGAAGAATATCATTTATTTTCCTTAAAGTATTTTTAATGGATTTTTCATAATTTAATTCTCTTAATTCATACATCAAGTTGCCAACATCAGGACTCATTTTAGCACCATCTATTCCTTTAGAGTTGGACGTTAAATTGTCTCTAAAGAAACGAGTAACTCTTTTAACTATTTTATTTTTCTTTTCGCTAGGATCTAAGGCCCAATTATCAAGTTCACTTTTTGAAATTCCCATTTGTATAAAAAGTTTTTCATAGTCAGGATCATTTACATCTACAGCACCTTTAATTATGCCGTCTCTAAAGTCCTTTGCTACATATGAGATAGGGTCACATAACAATACAATTGCACCTTCTTTAGACCTATTACGAGTTTTCCTATCTAATCCAGGTTCAACGAAAGTATTTATATATTCTTTTTCAACATCACTATCTGTTTTACTTCTGTTTGTTTTAACTTCTTTTAAGTTGCTTTCTCCATTATGGCAAACAGCAATATCTGAGATAGTAAGATAAGTAGAGTAAAGTTCTTTTAACTTGCGATATCCTAATGTCTTGCCATTTTTTTCTTCCATTCTTTTTATTACTTTATCGTGTAATCCTTCTAGCTCTAAAGAAAGTCTTGCCATAGAACTATGATGTATTTCACAAATTCCATTTTTTTCTAAGTATTTAGATACGGTTTGCTCTCCATCATGAGCAAAAGGTAAGTGCGCAATATCATGTATTAAACCACCTATAAATGCCAAGTCTTCATTTAATAATTGCTCTTTTGATGAAATAGAAGCGTTGATAGCAGTATCTAAAATGTGAAGGAGTCTTGAATTTGCATGATCTTCAACACCGGGTTCTTTTTCGGAACTCATATTCTTTTGTTGTAATCTAATCCAAGCTTTTGAAAACTCTATTAATTCTTCTTTGAAAATGCTTAAATATTCAGGGTCTGCATATGTAGCAAATTTTGAATGGTCAGAGTAAAAAGAATTTTTTTGCCTAAAATTTCTAACAATTTCTTTTAGCTTTAATATATATTTATTTTCTACTTTGAAATTAGTGCTTGATGGAGCACAATTAATTTTTCTCATTAAAATCACCTTTAGTTTGCATAATTAATTTATAACTATAGGTATTGTAACATTTTTTAGATGATTTGTGAATGCTTATAAAGAAAAAAGTCGAAAAATAAGATATAATTCATAAAAGTATTGAAGTAAACATAAAAAAATGATAAAATAAGTTATATTCATTCATAAAGTCTTCCTTGCGCGACAGCCAAGTTTTTGCAAGAGACAAATAATTTTAAAGGAGGAAATGAATATGTACACAAGCTCAAAAAACGACGAAGCAACAAAAGTTGCAATATACAACATTTTTAGCAAAGTTCTGAACCCACTCAGTAACATTACACGGTGGTCCAACAAGGATTGTTCAGAAAACAAATCTTTAAGATTGTATACAGAACTTGGAAAACAAGGACTGAATATAGTTATAACTTATTTCTTAGCTAATGTTGCAAAGGAAAAAGGATTAGAGATAAAGATGGAAAGATTTCCATGGATAGTCTTAAACAGAATGTTTGAAAAAACTATCAATGGAAATATCCGAGATGACCACATAACTGAAATTTGTGCAACAAATGAAGAACTGAAACAAGGATATAAAGATTATATTAAGTCTCAGATTCTTCAAAATGCAGAAGAATTTTCAGAGAAAATGCAAATTGACGAAACATGGAAAGAAACAATTATTTTCAAACTTGCTACTAAAATTGCTACTCTTATAGAATGCAGAGAACTTAAGATTGAAAATGCAGAGGCTGAAGTATTAAAAACCATTGGCCGTTTGTCTGAAAAAGCAGAAATACCATTTTTTGGACAGGATACTGAAGAGTATAATTTCTTTCGTGAAGTTTCTATGTTACGATCAAGTGTACGCTGGTTAGTTCAGTTTAAAGCAAAGGAATGTTCTGTACTTGAACACATGGGAGAAGTAGCCATAATAGCTTTTTTAATGGGATTGGAAGAATATAATAATGAAACAATTGCTACACATCTTTTTTGGTGCGGAGCTTTTCACGATCTTCCAGAACGTTGGACTGGAGACATGGCAAGCAATACAAAGGATGCTGTTGAAGGATTAAGAACAGCGACAGAAGCTTTTGAAAGAAATGTCATGGAAAAGAATGTTTATAAAAAACTTCTTAAATACCCAATAAAGAAAATTATGATGGAAGAAGAAGCCAATAAAGAGTATAAAAAACTCCTTAAGAGTGCTGACTACGCCTCTGCTACATTTGAATGTTACAGAAACATTAAAGCGGGCAGTAAAGACAAATATTTCTTTGATGTAATAACAAAAGAATTAAACAAGAAACAGAACTACTCGAAAAACTTTGCATGGCTTATAGAAAAGATTTATAAGTCAGTTCCACATGAAGGATATGTAGAGTAAGTGTAAGAAGTCCTATTAGCAATGCTACTAGGACTTTTCTTTTTTTGTGTTGAATAAAAAAATAAAATGATATATAATATATAAGTCAATAATTTTTAGGAGTGTAAAAATGGATAAAGAAAAACGTAAAATATTAAATACAATGTTAAAGTTCTTTGAGGAAAAAGGTTATAAAAAAGAAGAAATAGAAGAGATTGAAGAACTAGCGGGCGAAAAAGAGAAAAAGAAAAAATCAAAACTTCATTCATTCGAAAAGATTACAGATTTAAAAGATATGCTCGCAAAGACAGAAAAGAAATTTGGAGACAAACCTGCCTTTAAATATAAAACAAGTGAGCCAGGTGTTTTTGATGTTATTACATATAAAGAATTTATTTCAAAAGTAAATGCTTTAGGAACTAAATTAATTGATTTAGGACTAAAAGGAAAAAGAATAGCAATAATATCAGAAAATAGATATGAATGGTGCTTGGCATATTTAGCAACATGTTGTGGAACAGGTGTTGTAGTACCACTTGATAAGTCTTTGCCTGCAAATGAATTAGAGAGCTTAATAATTCGTTCAGGTGTAGAAGCAATTTTTTATTCTAATAAATATAATGAAGTAATGCAAGATATAAAAAACAGAAGAACAACAGATTTAAGATATTATATTTCTATGGATTTAGAAAATATGAAAGATGGAATTTACTCTGAACATGAATTTGTTGAGCAAGGTAAAGAACTAATAAAAAAAGGAAACACAAAATTTTTAAATGCAACAATAGATAGCGATAAAATGGCATTTATGTTATTTACGTCAGGAACAACAGCAATGTCAAAAGCTGTAATGTTATCACATAAAAATATATGTTCAAACTTGATGGATATAGCAACTATTTTAAAAATAGATGAAAACGATACATTACTATCATTTTTACCACTACATCATACTTTTGAGTGTACAGTTGGTTTCTTATATGTTATGTATACAGGGGCATCAATAGCTTACTGCGAAGGAATAAGACATATTGCAAGTAACATAAAAGAATTTGAAATTACTGCAATGATTTCTGTACCAGCACTTTATGAAAATATCTATAAAAGAGTGATGAAGTCAATTGAGAAAAAAGGAAAATTAGCAGAAGTAGAGAAAATAATGAAGTTAAGCGGAATGCTTTCAAAAGTTGGAATAGATTTAAGAAAGAAAATGTTTAAAGAAATACACGAGTCATTAGGACCAAAATTAAGACTTATGGTAAATGGCGGAGCAGCATTGGATTACGAAGTCGAAAAAGGATTTAACGAATTAGGGTTTAGAATAGTTCAAGGATATGGATTAACAGAAACTTCACCAGTTATTGCAGCAGGTACAGATTTTGAACAAAGAATAGGTTCAGTAGGAAAGGTTTTACCAAGTTTAAAAGTAAAAATAGTAAACAAGGATGAAACTGGAACAGGAGAAGTTATAGTAAAAGGACCAAGTGTAATGCTTGGATATTATCAAAACGAAGAAGCAAATAAAGAAGTGTTTGAAAAAGAATGGCTACATACTGGAGATTTAGGACATATAGATAAAAAAGGATTTTTGTTTTTGGCAGGAAGAAAGAAAAGTGTAATAGTTTTAAAAAATGGTAAAAATGTTTATCCAGAAGAAATAGAAAGCATTATAAATAGAATTGATGGAATAAAAGAATCATTTATATATGGCAAACCAGAAGATAATAACGAAGATGATTTAAAACTATGTGCAAAAGTGGTTTACGATAAAGATTTAATGAAACAAATCTATAATGCAAATACTGAAGAAGAAATTAAAAATGCATTATGGTTAAAAATTAAAGAAATAAATAAAACAATGCCACCATATAAATACATTAAAGAATTAATTGTATCAGAAGAAGAACTTATAAAAACAACAACATTAAAAATAAAAAGACATGAAGAGTTGGCAAAAATAGAAGCAATGAAATAAAATTTAAAAGTCAAGAAAATATATTGACTTTTGTAATAATTATGTAATAAAATTGTAACGAAATAGATAAATTAAATTTTGCAAATCCTATTGTAGTTTTTTCGCAAAGAATGTATAATTATAAATAATAAAAGTACATAGGACAAAGGAGGGTGAGTTTACGGTGCTATTTTTTCACAAACCAGGCATAGTAAACGTAAAAATGATAATTACAGAAGAAAAAATTTTATCAAATATTGACAAAGTTCAAAAAATGATAAATCCAAATAATAAGAAACAAATTGTTCAATTGGATGAAGATGCTTATTTCAAGGATTTAATAGATTCAATAAAAACTTATTTAACAGAGTATCCAAAGAAAAAGAATTTTCCTGCAAGTGTATATAAAGCTTCTTATGGCTTAGTGGAATATGCTACGAACCAATTTGAAGAAAATACAAAAAAAATAGAAAAATTAATTAGACAAAGAGAAGATAATATTGCAAAAGCTAACGAATTAAAAAATGTATTTGAAGCAGTTCAAAGCAAAGATAAAGAATGGAAAACAAAAGTTAAACAAATAAGCAATGTTATGTCAGAAGATGTTGTAGAAGCTTTAATTATAATAGGAAAATGTAAAACTAAAAAACCAGCTAACTACGAGGATGCTTTAAAACTAATAAGAGCAAGAATTTCAAACCTAGAAGGAAATTTACATATTGAAATAGATATGGAAAGAATAGAAGATAGATCAAAAGCTTTAAGCTATATTGGAATAGAAATAGCAGAAGCTTTAAAAGGAATACCAACACCAGTAGAAACACCTGCAAAAGAAAAAGTAGAAGCTGTTAAAGAAGAAGTATTAGAAGATTCATTTATAGAAGAAACAAGATTTGAAGTGAAACCAACATTGTGGGAAAGAATTAAAAATAGTAAATTAGTAAGAACTATATCTTATGTAATGAAAATTAGAGTAAGACTAGATGTTCCAGCACTTCCAGAAGGTAGAGAAGGAAAAAATTAAAATAAAATCTATTATGAGATAGGACGGAACTTATTCCGTTCTATTTTTGCAAGATAGAATTATAAGAAGTGCTACCCTTGTAGACAAGCACTTCAGAAAATACTATAAATAATATGGAGGAAATTATGAGTAAATACGATGAACAATATTTAGATTTAGTAGAAAGAATTTTAAATGAAGGATATTATGATCAAAACAGAACGGGAATAGCAACATACAAATTGCCACATCAAATTCTGCAATTTAATTTACAAGAAGAATTTCCTATACTTACAACAAAATATGTTGCATATAAAGCAGCAATAAAAGAATTGCTATGGATCTTTCAAAAACAATCTAATAAAATTAGTGATTTACATGAGCAAAATGTTCATATATGGGACGAATGGGAAATGGAAGATGGAACAATAGGAACAGCTTATGGATGGGTTGTAAAAAAATTTAATCAAGTAGATAAATTAATACATCAATTAAAAACAAATCCACAAGATAGAAGAATGGTACTAAATCTTTGGCAAATACCATATTTAGATACAGGAGCTCTATATCCATGTGTGTTTAACAGTTGCTGGGATGTAACAGATGGAAAATTAAACTGTATGCTTACAATAAGATCAAATGATATTCCTTTAGGACATCCGTTTAATGTAACACAATATGCTGTATTTGTTCATTTGTTAGCACAAGTAACAGATTTAAAACCAGGATTACTTACAGTATGTATAAGTAATGCACATATATATGAAAATCAAGTAGAAGGTATGAAAGAACAACTATCAAGAAGAGATAAAGCATATCCAGCACCAAAACTTTGGATAAATCCAGAAATAAAAGACTTTTATGATTTTAAACCAGAAGACATAGAACTAATAGATTACAAGCATTTAGGAAAAATAAAAATGGATGTAGCAGTATAAATAAAAAGAGAAAGGAAGATAAATATAATGCTAAGTACAATAGTTGCAATAGCAAATAATAATGTAATAGGAAAAGATAATAAACTAATTTGGCATTTACCAGAAGACTTAAAGAGATTTAAACAGATTACAACAGGAAAGAATATAATAATGGGAAGAAAAACCTTTGAATCATTAGGAAGAGTTTTACCAAACAGAAAACACATTATATTATGCAATGATATGGAAATGGATATAGACAATGAAAATGTAGAAATTTTAGATGATATATCAAAATTAGATAAATATATAAATTCAGATGAAGAAAACTTTGTAATAGGTGGGGCAACAATTTATAAATTATTAATGCCATATGTAAATAAATTATATATAACAAAAATAAATGAAGACTTTGTTGGAGATGTATATTTTCCAGAGATAAAAGAAGAAGAATGGAAAGAAATTTCAAAAGAAAAAGGATTAAAAAATGACGAAAACCCTTATGATTATGAGTATATAACATATGTTAGAAAATAATTTTTAAAAAAAATAAAAAAATTGAAATTTTGTATTGACAGAACGCGAAAAATATCTTATAATAAATTTCGCGTTGAACAAATGCTCCCTTAGCTCAGTTGGTCAGAGCAACCGGCTCATAACCGGTGGGTCCAAGGTTCGAATCCTTGAGGGAGCACCAACGCAAAATTTTTTTATTGCACAGGAAAAATCAAAGATTTTTCTGTACTTACAACTAAATATGGGTAGGTGGCCGAGTGGCTAAAGGCGGCAGACTGTAGACTTTGATTTTCAAAGAATCAGAAATTGCAGCCCATACAAGTGATTGCATGGTGAAAACTAGGCTAATTCGGGGAAGTCTTAACAGATTATGCTGATGATAATCCCGAGCTAAAGAAGTAATTCTTGAGTGTAGAGACTTTATACCTGGCATCTTAAAAAGATGAAGAGAAAGTCCAGACTACAAACATTTTAAATGGTAACGAAAGTTATAGTAGTAAGAAATCTGTTCTCATACGAGTACGATGGTTCGAATCCATCCCTGCCCACCAACTAAAAAAGTCATAGCTTTGCTATGATTTTTTTAGTTGGTTTAAGATTTGAACCAAAAACACAATTTGCAATTTTATGTAAAATATAGTATAATAAAAAACGATGTAAGCAGTAGCTTGTGTCATTCTTTTTTTCACTAATTAGTGAGAGGAAATTCCTCTAACTTTTTGGTTTATCGTATATATGCAAGCAACAATAAAAGTATTAAAGGAGGGATTATAATGGTAGCTTTAGCTGAAAGTATTGTTAATAGTGGTACAAACTTGATGATGATTATAGTATTTTCAATGATGCTTACTACAATTGGATTGTTTTTTACCCAAAAGCGAGCATGGACCTGGCTAGGTATCTTAATTTTAGATTGCATGTTAATTGTAATCTCAATACTGGAAATTCCGGCATATATAATAGCTGGAAAATCCTGCGAATTGTTGATAGGTTGGATTGCTTTGGAACTTATTTATGCTTCCACATTTGCCTTTTTATTAACAAAAGAAAAGTAAACTACCATGAAAAAGCAGCCTTTTAAATAGGGTTGCTTTTTTCCTTTTAAAAAACAAATAAAATTTGATATAAAAAAATATTTATGCTATAATAAGCATTGTGTTTTTTTATGTATATATGTATATTTATTATATACATATAACCAATATTTATAGGAGGAATTCTTATGTCAAAAGCATTAAAACGGAATTTTGAAAAAGGCCAAAAAGTATATGTAGTTGATTATTGGGGTAAGGCTTTTGGAGTTTGTGCTAAAATTGTTGAAGTTCAAAAAGAAACTCAAATATTTAGAGCTCTTTTATATGGTAAAACATACCGTAAATATAGTTTTAAAGATTATGGGACTTTGGTTTTCGACACTTTAGAAGAAGTACAAAAGGCTGCAGAAAGAGTGCCTAAACCTCGAACGGCAATATATCACTTAACAAACAGTGGACAAATTTGTAAAAAAATTGTCGTTGCAGTAGATGGGCAAATTATAGATGGAACATATAATTTGATAATTCATTTAAACAGAGGGAAAAGTGCCCTTATAGAAGAGATAGGAGAGTCCTTATTCGTTAATGAATGCGACGCAAGAATGAGAAGTAAAAAAGCGACCTAATTTAGGTTGCTTTTTTTCATGTATAACAAGCATAATACTTGACAGCAGGCTATTTTAACTATATAATAATTAAAAAATAAATAGTGAGGAATTGAATATGAAAAAATATATATTAAATAATTGTTGTTGCAGATAAAACTCTTACCTATATTGTAGGTACGAGTAAATTTGATGCCTGCAATAATTAATGTATATTATATATTAAGTTATGCGGGTGGCATAACTTTTTTTCTTATTTAAAAATTGCTAAAAATGGTTCTATTGTATTTAATAGTTAATTATGATATATTATATAAATATTAAAGAGTAATAAAAATTAGTAATATATATAAATTTCCTATTAATATAATATTTAAGGAGGTATTATTATGAGACTTTATAATTCAATGACTGGAAAAAAAGAGGAATTTATTCCATTAGATGGTAAAAATGTAAAAATGTATGCATGTGGTATTACAGTATATGATTTAAGCCATATAGGTCATGCCAGACAAGCAATCGCATATGCTATGGTGGCAGACTATTTACGTTATAGAGGATACAATGTAAAATATGTTAGAAACTATACAGATGTGGACGATAAAATTATTAACAGAGCAAATAAGTTAGGAAAAGATCCATTAGAATTTTCTAAAGAGCAAATTGAAGAAACAGAAAAAGATATGGCAAACCTTCATATTACAGATGCAGATGTAAAGCCAAAAGCATCAGAAAATATACAAAATATTATTGAATTTGTTCAAGGACTTATAGATAAAGGGCATGCATATCCAACAGAAAATGGAGATGTATATTTTAATGTAAGAAGTTTTCCTGGCTATGGCAAACTATCACATAGAAAAGTAGATGAGCTTTTAAATGGTGTTAGAAAAGATGTTGAAGAAGGAAAACATGATCCAATAGACTTTGCTTTATGGAAGTCAGCAAAACCAGGAGAAATCTCATGGAAATCACCATGGGGAGAAGGAAGACCAGGATGGCATATTGAATGTTCTACTATGGTACTAAAAAATTTAGGAGAAACAATAGATATTCATGGAGGAGGAAAAGATCTGCTTTTCCCTCATCATGAAAATGAAATTGCACAAAGTGAAGCATTGACAGGAAAAACATTTGCAAAATATTGGTCTCATTGTGGGCTAATTAAAATCAATGGAGAAAAAATGAGTAAATCATTGGGAAACTCATTAAGTATTAGAGAAGCACTAAAAAAATATAATTATGAAGTAATTAAGTTTGTAATGTATTCAAAACATTATACATCAGATATGGATTTGCTAGATAAAGATTTTGCATTAGCAGAAAAACATTTATACTATTTTTATAACACAATAAAATCAATGAATGAGTTTATTGATCTATATAATGGAAATAAAGATGGAGAAGCATTAGAAGACGATATCTCTAAAAATATTATACCAGATTTTATAGAAGTTATGGATGATGACTTTAATAGTGCGGCAGCACTTTCAAATTTACATAGTATATTTAAATATGTAAATACAATAATAAAAAATGCCAAAAAGAATAATAGAGAGAAAACAGCAAATACATTAGCTAAAATATTGACAAATGTAAAAGAGGTTTATGGAATCCTTGGATTATTTGAACAAGAACCAGAGAAATTTCTTACAGAGATGAAACAAAAATATGTTGCAAAACTTGATATTTCAGAAGAAGAAATTAATAAACTAATAGATAAAAGAAGTGAAGCTAAAAAAGAAAAGAATTTTGAAACTGCAGATGCAATTAGAAGTGAGTTAGATGGTAAAGGAATTATATTAAATGATACAATAAATGGAACTATATGGAATGTTAAATCACTTTTTAATATTGAATAGTAAAATTTAAACAAAGTAAGAGTAATATAAACTTTTGCTTTGTTTTTTGTTTAATAAAAAAAGTATAGTAAAACTACTTTTCTCGTATATTACAATAAAATAAAAATGACTATAAAAAATGCAAAAAAAACTTTAAAAATATACTAAAAAGATATATAATGTAACAAATGTGTATTTTAGGGAGAAATTATGAATAAAAAATGGGAATTTTATGAGGAAAACAACCAAAAAATAATTGATATATCAAAAAAACATAACATATCAGAATTGTTAGCAAGAGTATTAGTAAATAGAGAAGTATTAGAAGATAAAGGAATAGATACATTTTTAAATCCAACTAGACATGATTTTTATGATCCATATTTAATGCCAGATATGGAAAAAGCTGTAGAAAGAATAATTAAAGCAATAAATAACCAAGAAAAAGTCATGATATATGGTGATTACGATGTGGATGGTATAACAAGTATAACAGTATTAAAAAAATTCCTAGAAGAAAGAGGGCTAAAAACAGGCCATTATATTCCAAATAGACTAGAAGAAGGATATGGATTAAATGATGAAGCAGTAAAATCAATAGCAGATCAAAAATATACTTTAATGATAACTGTCGATTGTGGAATATCTGGAATAGAAGAGGTCGCATTAGCTAATGAATTAGGAATAGAAACAATAATAACAGATCATCATGAGCAATTGGAAGAATTACCAAATGCATATGCAATTATTAATGCAAAAAGAAGAGATAGTAAATACCCATTTAGAGGATTAGCAGGTTGCCGGGGCAGTATTTAAATTAGTACAAGCAATATCAATAAAATTAAAATTAGAAGAAAAAGAATTTTTAAAATATCTAGATATTGTATGTGTAGGAACAATTTCAGATATAGTACCATTAGTAGATGAAAATAGAGTTATTGCAAAACTAGGGTTAAAACTAGTAGCTCAAACTAAAAATATAGGATTAAGAGAATTAATATTACAATCAGGCTATAAAAAAATAGATTCAAATACAATATCTTTTGGCGTAGCACCAAGAATAAATGCTTGTGGAAGAATGGGATATCAAGAAGAAGCCCTAGATTTGTTTTTAACAAACAATATAGATGAAGCAAGAAGAATAACAGCTAAATTAAATGGATACAATACAGAGAGACAAACAAAAGAAAAAGAAATATTTGAACAAGCAATTAAAGAATTGCAAAAAGAAGACATAGAAAAGTTAAGTGCAATAGTTTTAAGCGGGGATAATTGGCATCATGGAGTAATAGGAATAGTTGCTTCAAAACTAACAGAAAAATTTTATAGACCAACAATACTAATTTGCTTTGAAGGAGATATAGGTAAGGGGTCTGGAAGAAGTTTACCAGGATTTGATTTGCACGAAGCTTTAGTACAGTCAAGTGCTTATCTAGAAAAATATGGTGGACATGAAATGGCTGTAGGTCTTTCACTAAAAAAAGAAAAATATAATGATTTTAAAACAGAATTTGAAAAAATTGCAAAAAGCAAAAATATTCAACAAATGATACCGGTTATAAATATTGATGGCATAATCAATTCAAAAAACATAAATAAAAAAACTATAGAAGAATTAGAAATGTTAGAACCATTTGGCGAGAAAAACAAAAATCCTATATTTGTATATAAAAATTTAAAAATTGATTCAATAAGAGCACTTTCAGAAGGAAAACACTTAAAATTAACATTAAAAGATGACAACTTATTAATAAATGCAATTGGATTTAATTTAGGATATTTATCAGAGGAATATTTAATAGGAGATAAAATTGATATAGCAGGTAATTTAGAATTAAATAAATTCGGACGGAGAAGAGATAATACAACTTAATATAAAAGATGTAATGAAATCTATTTAATGAAAGGATAAACTTATGCAAAACAAAGAAAATGTAACAATAGATAAAATAATAGAAAAAATGGAGACAAATAATCCTAATTCAAATATTGAATTAATAAGAAAAGCATATAACTATGCAAATGAAAACCATAAAGATCAAAAAAGAATATCTGGTGAACCATATATTATTCATCCACTAGAAGTTGCTTACATATTGGCAGAATTAGAATTAGATGATAGTACAATTTGTGCAGCTCTATTACATGATGTTGTAGAAGATACACCTATTACACATGAAGATATAGTAAGAGAATTTGGTGATGAAATTGCAGAAATGGTAGAAGGAGTAACAAAACTTCGGAAAAATTCAATATACAACAGCAGAAGAACAACAAGTAGAAAACTATAGAAAAATGTTTTTAGCAATGGGAAAAGATATAAGAGTAATACTAATAAAACTTGCCGATAGACTTCACAATATGAGAACATTAAGCTATATACCAAGAAACAGACAAATAGCAAATGCAAAAGAAACAATGGATATATATGCACCATTAGCAAATCGTTTAGGTATATATTCTTTAAAATGGGAATTAGAAGATTTAGGATTTAGATATTTATATCCAGACGAATATAGAGAATTAGTAGCAGGAATAGAAAAAAAGAGAGAAGAACGTTTAGAGTTTATTGATAAAATAATGGAACAAATAAGAGAAGCTCTAAAAAAAGAAGATGTAAAAGCAGAAATAACAGGAAGAGCAAAGCATTTATATAGTATATATAGAAAAATGAAAAGAGATAATATTACTCTAGACCAAGTATATGATTTGTTTGCACTTCGTATAATTGTAAATTCTATAAAAGATTGTTATGCAGCACTTGGAGTTGTTCATGAACTATATAGTCCAATGCCTGGAAGATTTAAAGATTATATAGCAGTACCAAAACCAAACATGTATCAATCAATACATACAACTCTAATAGGACCAAACGGAACACCTTTTGAGGTACAAATAAGAACATGGGATATGCATAGAATTGCTGAATTTGGTATCGCTGCACATTGGGCATACAAAGAAGCAAACAATAAAACAGGAAAAAAATCAAATGTTGTTGTTGCTGAAGATAAATTAGCATGGCTTAGAGAAACTTTAGAATGGCAAAAAGATATGCAAGATCCAGATGAATTTTTAAAAACATTAAAAACAGAGTTGTTCGAAGATGAAGTATATGTATTTACTCCAAGAGGAGAAATAAAAGTATTACCAAGAGATGCTACACCAATAGATTTTGCATATTCAATACACGCAGAAGTAGGACATAAAATGATAGGCTGTAAAATAAATAGCAAAATGATGCCAATAGTAACGAAATTAAAAAGTGGAGATATAGTAGAAATAATAACATCAGACACACCTAAGGGACCAAGTAGAGATTGGATAAAATATGTAAAAAGTTCAAGCGCTAAAACAAAAATTCAACAATGGTTTAAAAAAGCAGAAAGAGAAGAAAACATAGTAAGAGGGAAAGATATATTAGATAGAGAAATAAAAAGAATAGGAATGTCACATAGTGACTTATTTAAGCCAGAGTGGATTAACAGCGTTTTAGAAAGATATAATTATTCAAGTACTGATGATATGTTCGCAAGTATTGGATTTGGAGCAATATCACCAGGAAAAATAATTACAAAATTATTAGAAGAATATAAAAAAGAACATGCAGAAGAGATAATAGAAGAAAAAATACAAGAACTAACTGATACAAAAAATAAAGTAGTTAGAAAACCACCAAAATCAGGTGTTGTTGTAAAAGGAATAGATAATTGTCTAGTTAAATTTTCAAGATGTTGCAATCCAGTCCCTGGAGATGACATTATAGGATATATAACAAAAGGAAGAGGAGTGTCTATTCATAGAACAGATTGCAAAAACATGCAAGACTTATTACAAGATAAAGATAGAATAATAGATGTTGCTTGGTATAACGAAGAAACAGAAGGAGCATATAACGTAGATATAGAAATACTTTCAAATGATAGAACAGGACTACTTTCTGACATAGTAAAAGAAATTACTTCTCAAAAGATTAATATAATGGGAGTAAATACTAAAACAAGCAGAGAAAGAATTGCTACTATAGAGGTAACTGTTGAGGTTGAAAATGTTGAACAGTTAAATAAAGTTATAAAAGCAGTTAGAAAAGTGGATAGTGTATATGAAGTAAACCGTAAAAAATAACAAAATTTAAATGAAAAGCATCGTATTACGTTGTCAAACTGCATAAAAATTTTTTCAATGTACTTATGTACTATTTCAAAAATTTTTATTTGTTTTCCTAGTACT
Organism: uncultured Clostridia bacterium; assembly: GCA_934167165.1. Classification (GTDB taxonomy): domain Bacteria; phylum Bacillota; class Clostridia; order TANB77; family CAG-508; genus CAG-452. The sequence continues at coordinate 7,253 of CAKPKG010000018.1, read as the reverse complement.
ACTCGCTTTTGATTTAAATTATACTTACAATACAAATTTATAGAGAAGAATAACTAAAGAAAATAAAGGAAGATGAAAAATAATGATGATTTTAAAAAGGATTAAGATTGACATACCAGCAGTAGGTGGAACTAATTGCTATATTGTTCAAGATGAAGAAACAAAAGAAACAATGGTAATTGATCCAGGTGGAGATGTAGACAAAATAGTAGAAATGTTAAATACAATCCATGCAAAAGTAAAATATATACTCCTTACTCATTGCCATGGAGACCATATAGCAGGTGTAAATGAACTAAAACAAAGAGTTGGTGGGAAAATTTTAATTCATAGATTAGATGAAGAGGGATTAAGAGATCCAAATGTAAATTTAGCAGAATATGTAGGGCTAGGAAGAGTTATAGTTCAGGCAGATGCTAGATTAGATGATGGAGATTTAATTCATGTAGGAAACCTAGAATTTAAAATATTGCATACACCAGGACATACAAAAGGTGGTATTTCAATATATTCAGAAGAAGAAAAGTTACTATTTTCAGGAGATACATTATTTAGAGGGTCTTGGGGAAGAACAGATTTGCCAACAAGCAGTTTTGAAGATATAATAAAATCTATAACAGAAAAGTTAATGGTGCTTCCAGAAGATACAATCGTGTATCCAGGACATGGAAAATCTACAATGATAAAAGAAGAAGAACCAATTTATTTAGAATTGAAACCAAAAACTTATTAAATATGAAAAAGTGTGAAGTGAGAGCTCGTTCTCATATCCTACTTAAAAAATAAACAAGGAGGACATATATTATGAATAAAGTACAACCAAAAACATTATCAGGTTTTATGGAATTACTTCCAAACGAACAAATATTATTTAATCAAATGCAAGATAAAATAAGAAGCACTTATGAAAAATTTGGCTTTTTACCAATAGATACACCAGTAATAGAAAGCTCTGATGTTCTACTTGCAAAAGCAGGTGGAGAAACAGAAAAACAACTATATTCTTTTAGCAAAGGTGATAACAATTTAACATTAAGATTTGATTTAACAGTGCCACTAGCCAAATATGTTGCAGAATATTATAACCAAATTACATTTCCATTTAGAAGATATCAAATAGGAAAAGTATATAGAGGAGAACGTGCTCAACGTGGTAGATTCCGTGAATTTTATCAATGTGATATAGATGTAATAGGTGATGGAGAATTAAATATAATAAATGATGCAGAAATACCAGCGATTATGTACGAAACATTTAAAAGTTTGGGATTAGATGATTTATCTATACATATCAATAATAGAAAAATATTAAATGGACTATTTGAAGATGCGAATGTACAAGAAAAATCAGCAGACATTTTAAGAACAATAGATAAAATAGAAAAAATCGGAAAAGAATTAGTAATTTCAATATTTAAAGATGATTATAATATACCAGAAGAGAGCATAAATAAAATAATTAATTTTATAGAAATAAAAGGTACAACAGATGAAAAACTATCAAAATTAGAAGAGCTTGGAATAAAAAATGAAACATATAAAACAGGATTAAATGAATTAAAAGAAGTAGTAAAATACATGAGAGCATTTGGAATTCCAGACAACTGTTTTGAAATTGATTTAAGCATTGCAAGAGGACTAGATTACTACACAGGAACAGTATATGAAACATTTTTAAATCAATATAAATCAATAGGAAGTATTTGTTCAGGAGGAAGATACAACGATTTAGCAGGATACTACACAGACAAAAATTTACCAGGAGTAGGAATGTCAATAGGACTTACAAGATTATTCTTTATATTAAATGACATGCAATTAATAAAAACAGACAAAAAATCAATATCAGATATTTTAGTAATTTCTATGATAGAAGATTCAAGCAAATCAATAGAAATAGCAAACGAATTGAGAAAAGCAGGAATAAATACAGAAATTTATTTTGATTACAAAAAAATAAAAGCAAAATTCAAATATGCAGATAAATTAAATATTCCATATGTATTAGTAATAGGAGAAGATGAAATAAAAACAGGCAAATACACAATAAAAGACATGACAAATGGAACACAAGAACAAATGGAGATAGAAAAAATAATAGAAAAACTAAAATAGTATAATAAAACAAAATTAAAAGAATATATTTAAATAGGTTAAATTCAAAGGAGAAATATGTAAATGAACATAGCAGTAATAAATGCAAAAGACCTATTTAGGTATATTCTTAAATTTTTGGTTATAGTTTCTATAACTTTTTTTATGGTAAAGATTTTAAAAACAATTGACTTAAAAAAACAAGAAGATAATATAAAAGAAAATAGCAATGAAATAAAAAGACAAATAAATGAGTATTCATTTACAAAATGTTTAAGTATTTCAATTCCATTAATGGAATATGGAAAAGAGAAAAAAGAAGAAAGTTTTTTTACAAACAATAAAATACTTGCAATGGGGGCAAGTATTTTAGATAAAGCAATTTTAGAAAATACAGATTTAGTAATAAATAAAGATGATCTTACAACTGATGATGCAGAAGAACTTGTAAATAAAGTAGCAAAACTTCCAAAAAACGCAATAACAGAGGCTGTTCAAGAAAATAATATAACACCAAAGGTAACATCATCATATGGCAATGTTCAAATTAATAACCAAAGTGATTATGATATTACAGAAAACATGTTGGTTCCAGATGTTGAAATTACAAATAAAAAAGACATATTAATATACCACACACATACATGTGAAAGTTATACACCAAGTACACGGTTATGAGTACGAGGCAACAGGAAATTATAGAACAACAGATTTAAATTATAGTGTTGCAAGAGTTGGAACTGAACTTACTAATTACTTGCAAGAAAAAGGATTTAGTGTAACGCACAATACAACATATCATGATTATCCTGCATATTCTGGTTCATATGCTAGGTCATTAAATACATTACAAGAGTTATTACAAGGAAAAAATACACAATTAGTTTTTGACCTTCATAGAGATGCAGTAGGAAGTAGTAACGAATATGCGCCAACAATTAAAATTAACGATAATTATGTTGCACAGATTATGTTTGTAATTGGAACAAATGGAGGAGGATTAGAGCATCCTAACTGGGTACAAAATTTGAAAATGGCCGTAAAAATTCAAGAAAAGGCAAATGAAATGTATCCACGGTTTATTTAGACCGATCATAATTAGAAATTCAAGATATAATCAACATTTAACAAATGGATCTAGCATAATAGAAGTAGGAGCAACAGGAAATACAATGGAGCAATGCATATTAAGTATGCAATGTTTATCTAATGTGCTTGCAGAAGTTTGCAAATAAGAAAATTAACTATGTATTTTTTTGTAGAATAAATATTAATTTTACTAAAAAACTGTTGTAAAATAATATTTTAATTGATATACTAGTATAGAATTATATTAAAACATTATTGTTTTAGGAGGTATTAAAATGGAAGAAGAAAATAAAGATACAATAGAAAAAAACGAAATAGTAGAAATTTCAGAAGCAAACAATGAACAAATAAAAATTGCTGATGATGTAGTTTCAATAATTGCGGGAAAGGCAGTTTCAGAAATTTCAGGAGTAGCTGGAATGGCTGGAGGATTTGCTGGAGGTATTTCAGAAGTTTTTAGTGGAAAGAAAAACTTATCAAAAGGTATAAAAGTTGACGTAGGAGAAAAAGAAGTAAAAATAGATGTTAATATAATTGTAGAATATGGTGCAAGAATTCCAGATGTTGCATTTGAAATACAAAACAGAGTAAAAAAAGCAGTAGAAACAATGACAGGATTAAATGTAACAAGTGTTAATGTACATGTTCAAGGAGTTAACATACCAGAAGAGAAAAAGGTAGAAAAAGAAGAAAGCCAAGAAGAGGAGAATTAGAAATGAAAGGATTAGATAGATTTAATTTAATATTATTTTCAATAATAATTTTAGTATTATCAATATTAGGATGCTTTTTACAATTTGGATGGATTAACATTGACCTAGCAACAGATGGAATTAGTTTTTTGCTAGAAAATACTGTTGCTAGCAATATTACTTTAGGACTAGCTATAGTACTTATACTTTTATCAGTAAAATCAATTTTCTTTAATTCTTATGCTAGTGAAAGCCAAGGAAAAGATGGAATTTTATTAGAAAATGATAATGGTAAATTGCTAGTATCAAGAGATACAATTGAAAGTTTAACGAATACAGTTATAAGATCTTTTGATAGTGCAGAAACAATTATGACAAAAGTAGAAGTAGATGAAGAAAGTCATATAAAAATATATATTACATTGTCTGTACACCCAGATGCTGTAATTAAGGATTTATCTGCTAAGTTACAAAGCAATGTAAAAGAGGCAATAAAAAAATCTTTAGATTTAGACGTTACAGAAGTAAACATAAGAGTAAAGAATATAAGTGTAAAAAAAGAGCCACAAATTAAAGAATAAGGGATGTTGAGTTATGGAAAAAGTTAAACAATTTCTAATTAAATATAGAGGAGCAATAATTGGAGGAATAGTAGCTATAATTGCACTAATATTAAAACTTCATAAAGCACTAATAGTTATTTTAGTTGTTGTTGCAGGAATTTTATTAGGAAACTATGTTCAACACAACAAAGAATTTGTAAAAGAAAAATTAAAAACATATATAGATAAGCTATAATAAGCTTTATGGAGGAATTTATGAACAGATCACAAATAAGAGAATTAGCATTTAAACTACTATACCAAATAGAAATACAAAAAGAAATAAGTGATGAAGATATGGAATTGTTTTTTGAAAACAATAACATAACTTCAGAAGAAGCAAAAAGCTACATAAAAGACGTAGTAAAAGGGACAAGCACAAACTCGCAAGAAATACTTGAATTAATAAGTAATAATTTGAAAAAAGATTGGAATTTGGAAAGAATAACAAAAGTTAATTTAGCATTATTAAAACTTGCAATCTATGAAATAAAATATAAAGATATTCCATTTAAAGTTGCAATTAACGAGGCTGTAGAACTTGCAAAAAAATACGGAGAAGAAACATCACCAGTTTTTATTAATGGAATTTTAGCAAGTATAGTTAAGGAGAAATAAATTGAAAATAGAACCAATTACTGTATCTTACTTAAATAAATATATAAAAGAAAAAGTAGCAGAAGATGAATACTTAAACAATGTCTATGTTAGGGGTGAAATATCAAATTTTAAACACCACTATACAGGGCACATGTATTTTACATTAAAGGACGAAGGCTCTTTAATAAAATGCATAATGTTTAAAAGTTCTACTGCTACTTTAAATTTTACCCCAAAAGATGGAATGAAAGTACTAGTTTTAGGAACAGTTTCAGTATTTGAAAGGGATCGGAATTTATCAAATATATGTAAAAGCAATGAAGGAAGACGGAATTGGTGACTTATATAAAGAGTATGAAGAACTAAAAAACAAATTAGAAAAAGAAGGATTCTTTGATAATAGCCATAAGCAAAAAATACCGTTTATGCCAAAAACAATAGGAGTGTTAACATCGAAAACAGGTTCAGTTATAAAAGATATTATAAACGTATCTACGAGGAGAAATCCAAATGTTCACATCAGATTATTTCCAATACCAGTGCAAGGCAAAGGCGCTGAACTGGAAATTGCAGATGCAATTAGAATAATGAATGAAAAGAAACTGGCAGATGTTTTAATTTTGGCAAGAGGCGGAGGCTCAATAGAAGACTTGTGGCCATTTAATGAAGAGATAACAGCAAGGGCAATATATAATTCAAAAATACCAATAATCTCTGCAGTAGGTCATGAAACAGATTTTACAATAGCAGATTTTGTAGCAGATTTAAGAGCACCAACTCCTTCTGCTGCAGCCGAACTTGCAGTTCCTGATATAGAAGAAATAAAGAGAAAATTAGAAACATATAATCAAAGATACAAAACATCTTTGAAAAAGAAAATAGAATTCATGAAATTAAGATATCAAAAATGTATGTCATCAAAAGTGTTTACAGACCCAACGGCAAAAATAAAAGAGCAATACATTAATTTAGACATAATAATTAAAAATCTAGAAAACTTAATAACAAATAAAGTAAAAGACGCAAAAACAAAATCAATAGAATTGATTTCTAAATTAGACGCATTAAGTCCATTAAAAACACTAACAAGAGGGTATTCCATAGCTCAAAAAGATGGTAAAACAATTAAAAGTGTTAAAGAATTAAAAACAAATGATATGTTAGGTATAAGATTTACAGATGGAGAAATAAAAACAAAAGTACTATGAGGTGAAAGATATGGAGAATAAGAAAAAAATAATTATAATAGCAATAGCAGTAGTTTTAGTTATACTAATAATTTTACTTACAATAAAACTAATAAGAATAAATAAAGACAAAGAAGTAATAAATATAAATGAAAATGCAATAGAAAATAATGTAATAGAAAACAATATAGAAGAAAATGAGATTGTAGAAAACACAAATAATACAAATAAAACTGAAGAAGAAAACAGTCAAAATAATACAGAAGTGCCTACTCCTAGTACTAGTGAAGAAGAAGTTGCAAAAACAGAAATAGAAAAAGAAGAAACAGATAAAGAAAAAGCATTAAATCTTGTAAAAAAGGACTGGGGAGAAGATGATAATGTATATTTTACATTTGAATCGATAGATGGTAATGGAAACTGTGTAATATATGTAAGAGAAGGAGAAACAACTAGAGAAATAAGTGTATATACAGTGAATATAAAAACAGGAACATTAATGAAAGAATAATTCTATATAGGAGTAAGGAGTTGGCAATCCCAAACAAAATATGATAGGAGGTAAAAATGAATAAAGAAATGAATTTTGAAGAAACAATGCAAGAATTAGAAAAGATAGTACGAGAATTAGAAAAAGGAGATATGAATTTAGATGATTCTATAAATAAATTCGAAGAAGGAATGAAGCTCTCTAAAAGCGCAAGTGACTATTTAGAAAAAGCAGAAAAGAAAATAACAGTTTTAATAAATGATGGTGATAACAACATAGAGGAACAGGATTTTTAACAAAAGGAACAGGAATTTACACGAAGTGTGAAGTGAGAGGTGAGAAGTGTGAAAAATAGGGAAAGACTTACGAAGTGTTGACCCTATGAATCACACATCCCACATCCCACCTCAAAATTTATAAAAAATATTTAGGAGGTAAAAGATGGAAGATATCGATATCGCAAGACAAGCAAAATTACAAAACATAACAAAGGTAGCAG
>CAKPKG010000017.1 GCA_934167165.1 uncultured Clostridia bacterium | reverse complement strand
ATGTAGCAAATCATTATCATTGTTTATTAATACAAATCCGCTTTTATCTAGTCCTTCTAGTATTTCTAATTTTGCTTTTAGTATGTTTTCTCTTGAGCCTAAATTTCCAATATGAGATGTTCCTATATTTGTTATTACGCATCCTGTTGGTTTTGCAATATTTGTTAATAAACTTATTTCTCCAAAGTGATTCATTCCCATTTCTACAACAACTGCTGTATGGTCTTTTAATTTTAACAATGTCATTGGTAAACCAATATGATTATTCATATTTCCTTCTGTTTTTAGTACTTTGTATTTTTGTTCCAATACATTTGCTATAATATCCTTTGTACTAGTTTTCCCCACACTTCCTGTTACTGCGATTACAGGTATATTATATAAACTTCTTTTATATTTTGCTAACTCTTGAATTGCTTTTATTGTGTTTTCTACCTTTATAATTGCTTTTCCTTTATACTTGTTTATTATTTCTTCATTTACATTCTCATCCGTAATACACCCAATTGCTCCGTTTATAAATGCTTGTTCTATATAATTGTTTCCATTTATTTTTTCGCCTTTTATTCCTAAATACATATCACCTTTTTCTAATGTTCTTGTATCTTTAGAATATGTTTCTATTTCTATATTTTTTTCACCTGATAATAATTTTCCATTACATATTTCCACTATTTTATTTACAGTTATATTTTTATTGTTCATGTCTTTTCCCTCTTTTTAATTAGTATTCATTTTATGCTTATTTTATAACATTTTTAATTAAATGGAAATACCTTTTCCGTAAATATATATTGATTTTAGTAAAAAAATAAAGAACATATTTTCTATGCTCTCTATCTTTTATTACATTATTTGTTTTTATATTCATTGTATTTTACAAGTTCTTCTTCCCAGCTTTTATAAACTTCTTCATTTTTATAATTTTCGAATTCATAATTCTCGCTTAAGAATTTTCCTAAATAATCACTTATTTTTTCTGCCCCGTCTGTAATTTAAATGATTTCCTCCATCTTCGGTGTCTCTAGTCCAATCGAATCCTATCTCATTTAGAACATCATGTAAATCTATGAATTTTACATCGTTGTTTTTGGCTATCTGCTTTACTTTTTCTTTTTTATCATTATTCCATGTCTGTATACTAGGAAACTCTACTGCTAGCAACTCTACATTATTGTCCTTGCAATATCTTGTGATTTTTTCAAAATATTTCACTTCATCTTCATTTAAATTCTGAAATTTATCTAATTTTTTTCCATCATATGCTTTTATACCTTTTACTACCCATTGTCCTTTAAATATATATTCATATTTTCCTTTTTCTTTTATAAAGTCTTCTTCTCCTAATTCACTCCATCTACTATGATACCTTAGTATTGGAAAAACAAATGAAATTTGTTCTCCTCTTGTATTTCCTTGAACTGGATCACTAATTGCTTCCAGTTTATTTATATTTAGTCTTGTGGCATCATATAATAATCTTTTATATCCTTCTTTAAATGGCTCATCATGAAATAGTTGATCTGTGTTTAATACTATTACTTTGGGTTTTTGATACTTTAGTGCTTCTTTTATACTATAATAATTATTATATAGTTTTGCTCCTGATGCCGCATAATCATAACTAGTTATTTTATATTTTTCCCAAATTTTCATTGGCGAAACACCCTTATATACCGAACTTTCTCCCACGAAAATAACATCTAATGTGTTTTTTGGTTCATCATACAATTCTTTTATTATTGTAGAGTGTTTTGATGCTGGTACAAATATTTTTGTTAATCCTAACAATATTAATACAAAAATTATAATAAAAATACCGGTTTTTAATATTTCTTTTTTCATGTTTTTCTCCCTAAAATTGACCATATATAAAGTCACTAACATTATATCCTTGTCCATATATTCCAAATATTATTATCGAAAATATTATTCCGTAATATAATATCCATCTAAATGGTAAATTTTGTTTTGATATATCTTCTCTTATTGCGTGTCCACTTTCTTGAATATAACTTATTACAAACATAATTATTATGCTCACCAAGATTATAATAAAATCTCCTGTTAAAAATCCTATTTTATATAATTCTCCATTGAAAATCATACCTATATTTTTAACTGTAAATATTGATTTAAAAATTTGCCAAGCGTTTTTTATACTTTGAGATCTAAAAATCATCATTCCAATTCCAACAAAAATATTTGTTCTAACTATTTGTAATAATCGATATCCAAAAGTATTTTTCTTAATCTTAAGCAAATCTAATATTTTATTTGATAGTGGTTCTATTATCATCCCTATCATCATTATCACATAGTAATACAACCCATATATTATATATTTCCAACTAGCTCCATGCCAAATTCCATTTCCAAGCCATACAAACAATAGTGCAAACATTGCAGGTATTAATTTTGTTATATAACTATTTTTGAAAATTTTCTTCGAAAATTTCGATATATTAGTTGTAGCCTTTGAAAATGAAATCGGGTAAAAAATATAATCCTTTAGCCAAGTTCCCAGAGTAATATGCCATCTTCTCCAAAATTCTTGTACAGATTTAGAGAAAAAAGGCCTTTCAAAATTTTTAGGAAGGTTTATTCCTACAATTTGAGCAGTTCCAGTTACTATGTCCATACATCCTGAAAACTCTGCATATATTTGTAATGTATAAAAAATGATAGCAATAACTATAGGTATTCCTTCATATTTGGTATAATTATTGAAGACTTCGTTAACAAAAATTCCTGCTCTATCTGCTACAACCATTTTTTTAAAAAAGCCCCATAACATTAACTGTAATCCAAATTTTATATTTTTATAATCAAATTCATGTGGTTCATATAGTTGCTTCGCTGTTTGTTCATATCTAGCTATTGGACCTTCAACTATTCCCGGGAAGAATGATACATATAAAGCAAGTCTTCCTAGATTTTTATCTGCCTCTATTTTACCTCTATAGACATCAACTATATAACTAACTGATTGTAGTGTATAATATGATATACCTAAAGGAAGTACAAACTTTTTAAGTGGTATTTGAATTGAGATATGTAACAAATTAAACAATTCATTTAGATTTCCAGCTATAAAACTAGAATATTTTAAAATAGCTAAAATTCCAAAATTTATAATCACTCCTAGTGCTACTATCCACTTTTTTTTAATTTTATTTTTATTCTTTATTCTTTTCTTTTCATCTTTATTATCTATTTTTTTTAGTAGTTCTTTTTGTTTGCAATCTATTTTTTTTAGCGCTAACCCCATAAAATAGATCGATAATGTGCTTATTAATAAATAAATTATCAATTTATTGCTATTTAACCAATAAAATATATAGCTAGCGCAAAGCAACACTATCCATTTAATTTTCTTGGGAAATGCAAAATATAGGACACTTACTATTCCTACAAACAAAAGAAACCATGCTGAATTTATTGACATATTTGTTATCCCCTTTTGTACATTATTCTTCTTCTAATTTTTCTATAAGTTTATACATTGCTTTAGCAGAATTAAAATTCTCTGGAACGATATCACCTGCTCCAATTTGAATATCAAACTCATCATTTATTGCTGCTACAATTGAAACAATATCAAACGAATCTAATAATTCGTCTTCAATTAGACTTTCCTCCTTTTCAAAATCCACATCCGGTTTTATTGATTTTAATAACTCTAATAATTCTTCCATATTCTTTCTCCCTTCATTTTTAATATTTTTAATTATATAGTACTTTTTAGCTTTGCTATATCTATTTTTCCATTTGCATTATATGGTATTCTATCAATACATTTAATTACATTTGGCAACATATATATTGGCAACTTTTTTTTGGCTTGTTCTAATAAATCACTTTCATCCATTTTATTTCCTTGATAAAATAGTACAATTTTAGAATTTTCATTATCATAAATACATGCACATGATCTTATACCATCTATTGAATTTATTGCTGCTTCAATCTCTCCTAACTCTATTCTATAACCCATATGCTTTATTTGAAAATCTTTCCTTGATATGTAAATTATTTCATTCTTTTCATTCATTTTAACAATGTCACCTGTTTTATATATTACCTCTGGATACGCTTTATTTAATGGGTTTTGAACAAATACTTCTCCCGTCTTTTGCTGATTTCTATAGTATCCCATCGCCAAAAATGAACCTCTCGCACACAATTCCCCTTCTTCGCCTCGTTTTGCTTCAGTTCCATCTTCTTTTATAATTAAGATATCACAATTATTGCAATGCTTTCCTATAGGTAATGTATCTCCATTATTGAATTCCCTATCTACAACGTAATAAGTACATATATCAGTCGTTTCTGTTGGTCCGTATAAATTCGCAAACATAACATTATTAAATTTTTTTCGCCAAATATTTAGTTGTTTCATTGGCATTACTTCTCCTGCAAATAGTACCTTTTTTAATTTTGGCAAATCAGCATTTTCTAATGCTCCTAGATTTGCTACTATACATAAAGCTGAAGGAACCCAATATATTGTATTAATTTCTTTTTCTTTCAAAAATTCCAATAATTTAGTTGGAAATGAAAAATACATTTTAGGAATTATATAAAGGGTTGCTCCTGTTCTAATAGTTGAAAATACATCTGTAACAGACATACTAAAATAGAATGGTGTTTGACTTCCAAATTTTGTTTTTTCTGTTATATCAAATTGTTCTTTTACCCATTCTGTATATGAAAGTACAGCCCTATGTGATACTACTGTTCCTTTAGGTACACCAGTTGAACCTGATGTAAACAACACATATGCTGGATCTGTATCTATTGTTTTATTTCTTATACTTGTTAGTTTTTCTTCATTAATTTTAAATTCAGTCATTTTTTCATATGTATATACTTTTCCGTCAAATTCTAATTTCTCGAGTTTATCAACATTTTTTGCTGTTGTTATTATAACCTTTGGCATTAAAGTTTCTAATATTGTATTAATTCTTTCACTTGGTGATTTAGTATCTAGTACTGTATAAAAATTCCCACTATATAGCACCCCTAACATTGCTTCTAAACAGGAAATTGATTTATCTATAAATATTGCCACTGGTTCATTCATTATGTTTTTGCTAGATAAAGCTGTTCCTATTTTTTTAGCATTTTCCATAAGCTCTTTATAGTTAATTTCCCTATTAATTTCCTCAAAAGCAATTTTATTAGGAAATTTTTTTACAGTTTCTTCTAAACATTGTAGAATATTTTTTTCCATTTTTACCCCTTTCTATATTTTATTTAATAGTTGAATTATAATTTTCTATGGCTTTATCAATATCTGTGTCACATATAATCTTTCCTTTTTTCATAACAATTCCCCTTTTGCAAAAATCTTTTGCAACATCAGTAGAGTGTGTTACAAATAGTAATGTTACATTATCTCTTTTTATTATTTCATTTATTTTTTTTATGCACTTTTTCTTAAATTCTTCATCTCCTACACTTAATGCCTCATCAACAATTAAAATTTCTGGTTCTATATTTACATTAACAGAAAATCCAAGCCTTGCTTTCATTCCACTTGAATATGTTCTTACAGGTTGGTCAATATACTCTTCTAATTCTGCAAATTCAACAATTCTAGGTTCCAATTTTTTTATTTCATTTTCTTTTAATCCAAGTATTCTTCCTTTTAAATATATGTTTTCTCTGCCTGTAAATTCTGGATCGAATCCAGATGTCAATTCTAGCAATGCACTTACTCTTCCATTAACATTTATTCGTCCCTTTGTGGGAAATGTAACTCCAGTTATCATTTTTAATATTGTAGACTTACCTGCTCCATTTTTTCCAAATATAGCAACAGCCTCTCCTTTTTTTATGTTGAAGGAAACATTATCCACAGCTTTTTTTTCTTTATATGGTATTTTTTTCAGAAAAATACCAAGTAATCTTCTTTTATCATTTTTATAAAGCTTATAAACTTTGCTTACCTCTTTAAATTCTATTACATTTTTACCCATATTTTTTTCCTTTCGCCTCATTTATAATACATCTGCAATATCTTTTCTTAATTTTTTATATGACCATAATGCTGCAAACAAAAGTATTACGGTTATTATACAAAAATATAATAATCTTTTGGGTTGTTGCCAAAACCATATTTTATTTATAAAACAATTTCTAAATCCATTTACCAAAAATGTTACTGGGTTTAAATTTAGGAACTTCTTAATCCAAACTATTTTTACTTTATCTGCATCCCATAAAATACCAGAAAGCCAAAATATTGCAGTTATAAATGATTTTACCAAATTCACAAAGTCTTTACTCATAGCTCCAATAAATGATGAAAATAACGCCCACAAAGTAAAAAATATAAAGGATAATATCAAATAAAATAGTATTTGTAACATATAAATATCTGGTAAATATCCAAACAATGCAAATATTATAATAACAATTATTATAAGTATAATATTTACTATCATATTTGATATGCTTACAAATGTTGGTATTGTAGATACAGGAAATTTCATTTTAGTTACTAAATAACTATATTTTCTAATACAATTAGTACCAGCAGTTATCATATCTCCCATATAAAACCATGGTACCAATCCAGAAATTAACCACAAGAAAAATGGATAACCATTAACATCTTTTCCTGCTCTTAATCCAATAGAAAATGCAAACCAATATACAAATATTGTAACTACTGGCTTTATAATTGCCCATGACCATCCGAAGCGCTGAACCTCTATACGTTTTTACTAAATCTGCTTTTGCAAGCTTAAATATTTGTTTTCTATATTCTCTATGATCTTTTATTATTTGTTTTAAAACTTTCAATTTCTTCTCCTATTATTTATTTTTTATGGTAGTTGATTTAATCCAGTTTCTGGTTCTCTTAATCCTAAATCCTTTTTTATTTTAGTAGTAGATACCCCCTCTGTTCTATCTAAATATACCAATTCACAATAATCTTTCAAATATTCAAATTTATCACTTCCTGCCCAATCTCCGCCGCATAACGGTCACATCTACTTTATATTCTTTGATATCATTTATTTTTTGTTCCCAAGCATTTTCTGGTATTACTAAATCAACATATCTTATAGCTTCAAGCATTTTTTTTCTTGTTTCATAATTATGATATGCTTTTTTTCCTTTTATTTCATTAAATTCATCAGTAGACAACGCTACAATTAAATAGTCTCCTAATTCTTTTGCTCTTTTTAATAATCTAATATGTCCATAATGTAATAGATCAAATGTGCCATATGTTAAAATTCTTTTCATTTTTATTTCTCCCTTATTTCGTTATTTTTATCTATTTTCCTATCAACTTTTTGTTTTAAAAACTCTATAAACTCGTTATACTTAATTGCCTTCTTTAATAATTCTATTACCATTGATACTATTATTGATATTCCTAATAAAACTAGCACAATTAGTATACTATATTTAAATGAATATGTAAAATCCTTAAAATAATAGTATCTAATAAACGTATGAGTTAAAAATATATTCATGGAATGTTTGCCTAAAAACTGTAGTATATTTGTTACATACTTTATTGGCAATATAAACTCATAACAATAACCTATAAAAATCATAGGTATTAACCCATCTCTTATCTCTAAAAATGTATAATTTAATTTTTCTCTAAAAACAATTGCTCCTACCAATAATGCTGTATAAATTATAAATTTAATGATTTTTTTAAATATTGTATTTGTGTAACAATTCTTTATTTGCGTAAGCAAACTTTTATTAGCACTATATATTCCAAATATTAGAATAGTCATCCAGCGTGTAATATCATAATTATCTACTTTTAGAACTTGTGTAATAAAAATATTTAATGCCAATGTTATAATTAACCCATATTTTTTTATTAGATTATATAGTAATGGTGTAATTACAACTATTATAATTGCTAAACTCATATACCACCAAGTCCCATTTAGAGTTGGAGTTCCAAATAAATTTGCCAGTCCCAATCCATCCGCAATAAAATATGATATAGAATTAAATATATTATTGCTTTTGTATATTTCTATTTGTCCTTTGTTAGCAAACCAGCAAAATAGTTGACTCAATATAAAAACAAAAATAAATCCAAACATTAATGCTATATACCTCTTAAAAACAACTTTTTTAAGAGTCTGTTTGTCCACTAAACGGCCATTAGAAATTTTTATTATACTTTTAGTTATTCCAAATCCAGACAAAAACACAAATATACCAACGCAAATTTTGAAAAAACTAGCAATTATAACAGTATATCTCTCATTCAGTGGAGCAAAAACTATATTATACCCCTCATATCTACTTGTTTCAAAAAAGCAATGATGTATAATCATCATTATTATTGCAATTCCTTTCATTGCCATTGTATCTTTTTTTGTAAATTCCATAAGTCCTCCTCTTACTTTATTACATTATACAGTTCTTTTAGTGCTTCTTTATTAAAATCATCTGCATCAAATTTTTTTAATTCCTTCAATCCTGTCTCTGTATATTTTTTCATGCCTTCTAAAATTCCCTCTTCCGAATTTTCTACTAGATATCCATATCCATTTTTTAAAAATTCTCTTGGACCTGTTATATTAGTAGACACAACTGGTTTATTTAATATTAATGCCTCCATTATTGTCATTGGTAAGCCTTCATAATAAGATGCTAATATAAATAAGTCACATCTATTTATTATTGCATATGGGTTTGATAATGATTTAATTATAATTACATTTTCCACTCCCTGATTATCAACAATATCCTTTATATTTTCAAAGTTCTTACCATATCCACCTATTATTATAAGATAACTCTTTTCATATTCATTGTGATATGTTTGAAAAGCTTTAATCAATCTTTCCATGCCTTTCTCTTTTGAATATCTCGCAACATTAACAAATTTAATTACATTTTCATCATCTAAAATTTCTTTTAACTTCTCCACTTCATAATTGCAATATGTATCTTTATCAAATTTCACTTCATAATTGCCTTTTTTTCTTATTCCCTCTATGTCATTCAAATTATGTATAACAAAAACCTTACTTAAATCTGCTTTTTTTATATTATTTGAAATTTCATTTCTCATGCTTTCTCTTACTATGATTATTTTATCATAGTCCTCATATGCTTTTTTTAAAGAATTCACATGTATGTTCTTTTTAGTTCTATTCTCTTCTATTAAATTATTATGAGTATATATAATTCTCTCTGAATTCATATTTCCAAGTAAATTCATCGCCTGTCTCTCGTACCCAGTATAGTGAATCGCATAGTCAAATTTCATTTTTGGAAAACATCTTTCTATTTCATTTTTAAATATCTTATTAATATGTTTTTTTATTAACTTTGTATTTATATTTAATTTAAAATATAAGTATTGATATATTGCATCTGTGAAACTAAGATTTTTTTGCCCGCTCATTGGGAAATAATCTACCTTATTGTTAAATTCATTTATCTCTAATTTATTAGCTTCTGTTTTAGATTTATAAAAAGTCAATATGTAATTCTTTTCATTTAAATCTACATAATTTAATAATGACTTTAATGACGTAGTTATTCCATTCTTCTGCAGTTCCCCCGCAAATATTAAAACATTCTCTTTATTATTATGATAAGTTTCGCCATCAATAATCTTCATGCTTTTATCAGCTTTTCCTTTAATTATGTATTCACAAATCTTCTTACTTGAATATTCACTATCATAATTACAAAACTTATTTCTTACTTCACCATAATCATCATATTTTTCTACTTTCTTAATTTCTTCGCACAACTCTTTAACATCATCTGTTTTAGAAAATGGCAAATCTTCAATATTAAAATACATACTTCTGCCATTAACATATTGTTCTTTGTCATAATAATACAAAATAATTTTATTATTGGTATTAGCAAAATCAAACATTACACTTGAATAATCTGTTACTAGGCAGTCCGCAATATTAAGTATTTCATATGTTTCATACTCTTCTGGAAACTCTCTAATTTTATCAAAGCAATCTAAATTGATTTGTCCACTTGTTAAATGGTGTAGTTTCACGTAAACAACCATATTGCTTGGTAGCCTTTTTTCCATTTCATATAATGCATGCATAATATAACATACTTGTTTATTGTTTTTATCTCTAACTTCTTTATCTCTCCACGTCGGCATATATACTATTACTTTTTTATCATTTATATTTAGCTCATTTTGTATTCTTTTTTTTATTTTTTTATTAAAAAATATGTCATTTTTTGGATAACCAGTTAAAATATATTTGCCATTATAAAACTTTTCTATCATATAATCTTTTCTCATAATATCGAAAGTATATTCATTTGGAAATAACAAGTGCGTAGCATGCATAAAATTTCTTTGAACATTTCCTATACTTATTGGATCGTCCTTTATATTCCTTCCTAATCCTTTTAAAGGAGTTCCGTGCCATGTGTTTAAATATATTTGTTCCGGTTTTCGCATAAAGTATGTAGGAAAGCTCACATTATTAATTAAGTATTTCGCTTCTGCCAAAACCTTACAATATTCTTTACTATTTCTAATTACAATTTTAACTTTGCTTAACTCTGTTTCATTGAGCCATTTTCCTAGGATTTCTTTATATGTCTCAATAATTGGTGAATTTTTTTTCAATGATATATATTTTATATAATTTTTGTAATCTTCGTTTTTGCATAATTCTAATAGTAAATAGTACACATTTCCATTTATATTGGCTCCATTAAATGCCTCTAATAAAATTTCATTTTCATTTATGCTTAATTTTTTATAATACCTTGTATATGTAAACCTTGCTCTATAAAACATATTACATCTGTATTTTTTCAAATTTGTTATAATCGGCTTTATCTTTTTCACTTAAAATCTCCTTTACTACTCTTATTGTCGCTTCTCCATTGTCTAAATAATTATATTTTCTATTAAACTCTTCATATATTTTATTATATTTAAAATTATCACTTATTTGTCTTACCTCTTTTATTAGTTCATCTTCTGTTTTAGCGATATTTCCTGGTAACTCTTTTAAATCTATGTAAAATCCTCTTATATCATTTTTATACTGTTCAAAATCATACATATAAAATATAATTGGTTTTTTAAGATTTGCATAATCGAAAAATACACTCGAATAGTCTGTTATTAATATATCTGATATTATATATAGTTCATTAATATCATCAATTTTTGAAACATCATATATAAAGCCTTTATATTTTTCAAAGTTAAACTCATTCGCAACCAAATAATGTGCTCTAAATAGTATTATATAATCTTGTCCCAATTCTTTCTGTAACTTTTCAAAATCAACTTCTGTTTTATATGTATATCCAACACCTGATTGATGCTGATTGTCTCTCCATGTTGGCGCATATAGTATCACTTTTTTGTTTATATTATTTATATTTAATTTTTCCTTTATTTTGCTAAGATCTTGTTTCGTATAATTATATAGGAAATCGTTCCTTGGATATCCCTCTTCTATAATGCAACCTTCTTTTTTTATTTCTTTTAAGTTCCATGCAGATATAAATCTTTCTGTTGCAAATTTAGAAGGAGAAAGAAAATAATTAATTTTTTTTGCGTCTGTTTTATATTTGAATCTTATTTCTTTTTTAGAATTCATTGCGTTATCCGTATTTTCTAAATCATATCCTAATTTTTTTAATGGAGTCCCATGCCAACATTGCACATATATTTGATTTTTTTTTGGATACTGATGATCTGCTACTCTATAATTGAAAATCCAATATTTCGCTTTTTGCATACACTTTTCATATTCTTTAGTTCTCTGTTTTACAATACTTGTATTTTTATTTTCTTCCAAAAATTTATGGTTTTCTGGTTCTTTAAACGTCCATACAAATTTATAATCTTTATACTTATCATTATTCAATAAATATAAATATATTGCTTTCGGGCTATCTGAATATGATTTACCATTAAATGTACTAAATAATATTAGTTTATCGTCAACTTTTTGTCCGATTCCTCTTACCTTGTATCTTATATATCTAAAAGTATATAAAACTCTCCTAATTATTTTTCTAAATGCTAAGTTTTTCTTTGTTATGTTCATAAGTAGAATTTTTATTTTTTTGTTCATCTTTTTGTCCCTCACTTAAATATTTAAATATAAAATCTACTAATTTACTTGTATTATTATAGTAGTTTTCTCCCATATATTTTGTTTTAAATCTGTTTAGCTCTTTGAAATCATATTCGCTATTTTCTATACTGTTCATTATCTCTTTAATACTCGTACTTGTACAATTATTCATTTCTTCAAATAAATCTATGTTTAAGCCTCTTAATTTTTTGTATTCTTCTATATCATAAACATAAAAATATATTGGTTTGTCTAACACACTTGCTTCAAATGCTACTGCTGAATAATCTGTTATTATATAATTAGCTATTTTTAACAAATCATAAGTTGTATATTTAGAATCGACTTTATAATTTGGCTTTATTTTTGTTTTATCCAATGGATGTGGCTTTACTATTAGTTCATATTCGCTATTTTTTATACTATCTATTAATTCTTGCACATTATTTTCTTTGTCTTTTCTAAAAGTTGGCACATACAATATTACTTTTTTATTTATATATTGAGGATATTCTTTATAAAATTGTTTTATTTTTTGTTCTGTAAAATTATCTTCTAATAGATAATCAATTCTTGGAAGTGCATTTATAACAATTTTATCTTTGTTAATTCCAAATGCTTCTGCAAAAGTTTCCCCTGTTGTTTTGTTTGGTGCCAATATATGGGTATAATTTTTATGCATATCCATTAATTTGGCTATTCCATCTCCTCTACCTTCTTTTTTGTTTAATGCTTGATATCCAAACTTTTTAAGTGCTCCAGAGGCATGCCACATTTGTATTATTTCTAATCCTTTTCTATGCTTTAATATACTAATTGGTATTGAATATCCATCTAGAACACACACCTTTGATGTGCCAATATGATACATGCATTTTAATATATAAAAGCAATAAAAAAATCTACTTTTTGCATCTTTTTTTATAACTTTGCATAAAATTTGAATTTTAATGTTGTTTGTTCTCTTTTTTATTTCCTTTTCTATAAGTTCAAAATCTATATTGGTTTTATCAGACTGTCTACTAAGCATAGTAATTTTTTCTTGTATCGGAAGTAACTTTATAAAAAAGTAAATTACATTTAAGAAAATTTTTCCAATATATATTCCGCTTCTTATTAAATATATCTTTACGCGTCCCACATTTTTACACCTTTTTACAAAATTTACGTTTATTTTATCATTATAAATTAAATTATGCAATATTTTGTTTATATTTGTACTCTTCCACTTAATAAAAACCTATTATATTAAGTTGTTTTTTGTTGACAAAGCATATATTTAAATGTAAAATTATTACGGAACTTTAAGTTGGGAGGTTTTTACATGTGGGGAGATATAGCAATTACATTTCTACTTGCTTTTATAACTACTTATGTTTTTACGCCTTATAGTATTAGGCTCGCTAGAAAAGTTAAAGCTTTAGATATACCAAAAGATAAAAGAAAAATTCACAAAAAAATAATGCCACGTCTTGGTGGTATTGCAATTGTTGCCGGTTTTTTGGTTTCTGCAATTTATTTAATTATTGCAATGATAATAGAAAAAAAATTAGATATTTTTACAAATAATTATTATATAAAGTTAATAGGTTTCTTTCTTGGAATCTTAGTATTAGAGGCCTTCTGTTATTTTGATGACACAAAAGGAATTAAACCTATAGTAAAATTAATAGGACAAATTATAGCCGCAACTATTGTAGTTGCTAGTGGCGTAGTCATTGATAAAATTTTAGAAACTTCACCTACTTCAATACTTGCAAATGAAATATTCTTAAAAGTATTTACTGTATTTTGGATTGTAGGAATTACAAATGCAATAAACTTATTAGATGGTTTAGATGGTCTTTCTTCTGGAGTTTCTTTAATATCATCTATTTGTTTAATGTTTATATTTATATTAAATTCATCACCAATTATTTCAATAATATTTGCAACTGCTCTTGCTGGTTCTTTACTTGGTTTCTTACCTTTTAACTTTAATCCTGCAAGAACCTTCATGGGAGATACTGGTTCAAACTTTATTGGTTTTGTTCTTGCTGTAATTTCAATATTAGGTATTGCAAAAACATATACAGCAATAATAATTATAGCACCACTTTTAGTTCTTGCTTTACCAATATTTGATACTTCTTTTGCAATAATAAGAAGAATTATTAAGCAAAAATCTATAAAAGCGGTTTTTAAAGCAGACAGAGGTCATTTGCATCATAAACTTATAGACAGAGGTTATTCTCAAAAGCAAGCAGTTTTCATTTTATATGGAATAAGTGCAACATTTGGATTATTTGCAATTATATTGCTTGAAAGTGGTTTGTGGAAAGCAATTTCCTTTGCATTACTAGTTGCTTCTATTGTTGCAATTGGTTATAAAGATATTTTTAGAGTAAAAAAGGAGAAAAGCAATGATTAATCTACAAAAGTCAAATTTTTTAAAGAAAATAAATTTTCAAAATATTTTTATTATATATATATTACTTCAGCCAATAATTGATATTATAACTTCTTTGTGTGTTAGAAACATATCAGAAACTCTTTCTTTAGGAATTGTTGTTAGAGTATTTTTTATGTTATTCGTAATGATTTATTCAATTATAAAAGTACCTAAAAAAAGTAAAACAAAACTTATAATTTATTATGCTTGTATAGCATTATATGCTATAGCCTACCTTGTAAATTCATACTTAAAATATAATTTTTCTATGATTTTTACACAAATAAAAGGAATTGTAAAAGTATTTTATTTTCCTATAATATTAATTAGTTTATATGAAATAAATAAAGAAAAGGATTTCACTTCTTTCGAAAAATACTTGAATATTTCTTTAATTATATATATTGCTACAATTATTATATGTAAGATTTTTTCTATTGGTTATCCAACATATCCTAATAACGATAAATTTGGTAGTATTGGTTTGTTTTATGCAGGTAATGAAACTAGTGCCATTCTTGCAATGCTAGCACCTGTATGTTTTTGGAAACTTACAAACCAAAGATTTAGTATTTTTAATATTATAGTTTGTATTGCAACAGTCTTTGCAATGTTTGAAATTGGAACTAAAGTTTCTGCGTTATCAATACTTGCATTGTTAGCTTTATCTTTTGTATTATGTGGAATAAAAATGTTCACGCAAGAAAGGAAAAATATTTATAAACAGTTTATTGCAATCTCATTAATGATTATACTTTCTTTCGCATTCATTGCTTACACCCCAGCAGGTAAAAACACAGGCATTGGCATAACTTGGGGAAATGTTAATAGTGGATCGCCAACAACTCAACCAAAGCCATCGCGACCGACATCAGAAGAAACACAAACCGAACTTTTAAGTGGAAGAAATAAATATTTAAAAAACACATTCAAAAAATATAGTGAGAGTTCTCTTCTTACTAAACTTACTGGAACCGGTTACGTTTCATATTCAGCAAAAAAAGGAATGCGTGAAAGCAAATTGATTGAAATTGATTATTTTGATATATTCTTCTGCCATGGGATTTTAGGGACATTAATATACATTGTTCCATTAATATTTGTTGCTATAACTTTATTTAAAAAATTGTTTAGCAATTTTGTTGTTAATATTAAAAATAATTATACAATTTTCGAATTGTATGGGATATTAATAGGATGCGGTATAGCTCTTCTTGCTGGACATGTTTTTACAGCTCCTGCTGTAAGTATTTTCTTGGCAATTAATATTCTAGAATTATTTAATACTTTAAAATCAAAAGAGGATTTAATAAATGAATAAAAAAATAGTTATACTTGCTTTACATTTAGGAACTGGTGGAGCTGAAAAAGTCATTTCAAATTTAGCAAATTTATTGTCTGAAAACAATGATGTTGAAATTATTTCTACATATAAATTAAGAAATTCACCAGCTTTTTATATAAGCAATAAAGTCACAATCAATTACTTAACTACAAATTTAGAACCAAATAAACAAGAAATAAAAAATGCACTTAAAAATTTTAATTTAATAAGATTAGTTTTTGAAGCTTTTAAAAGTTTTAAAATTTTAATATTAAGAAAAAAACTTATGGTTAATGCTATTAAAAATTTAGATTGTGATATTGTAATATCTACTAGAATTCTCCACAACAACTGGGTTGGTAAATATGCAAAAAGCAATATTATAAAGATAGCTCAAGAACATAATCATCATAATAACAATGTAAAGTATATTAAAAAGCTGATAAGGTCTTTAAAGAATTTTGATTATTTTATGCCTGTTTCAAAAGAATTATGTGATTTTTATAGTCAAAAAATAAGTAAACCTAAAGTAATATATATCCCTAACTTTATAGACAGTATTTCTAATGAAACTTGTAATCTATCAAGTAAGCAATTAATTTCTGTTGGGAGATTAGACCCAGTAAAGGGATTTGATGATTTAATTGACATTTTTAATTTGTTTTGCAAAAGTTATCCTGACTGGAATTTACATATTGTTGGAGACGGCCCCGAAAAGCAAAACTTACAATCTAAAATAGATATGCTAGGATTAACAAAAAAAGTAACTTTATGCGGAACTAAGCATTCAAAAAATTTAGATATCGAATACCTAAATTCATCTATTTATGTAATGACATCACATTCAGAATCCTTTGGTTTAGTTTTAGTAGAAGCAGCAAATTTTGGCTTGCCACTATTAGCTTTTGATAGCGCACAGGGAGCAAAAGAAATAATTGAAAACAATAAAAATGGCTTTTTAATTAAAAATAGGAATTCAGAAGAAATGATTGCAAAATTAGAAGAACTAATAAGTGATCCTTCAAAAATGCAATACTTTTCTAAAAATTCTAAAAATACTGCATTAAAATTTTCAAAAGAGACAATATCAAAGGAATGGAATAAATTTTTAAATAATATATAGGAGAAATAAATTGTATAAAATTAGTGTTATAATTCCTGTTTTTAATAGTAGTTTATGTTTAGATCATTGTTTATCCACCATAATTAATCAGACATTAGAAAATATTGAAATAATATTAATAGATGACGGTTCTACAGATAATTCTTTAAATATTATTAAAAACTACGCAAAAAAATATAATAATATAAAATATACAAGTAAAAAAAATGAAGGACAAGCCATAGCTAGGAACATAGGAATTCAAATGGCCTCAGGTGAGTTTATAACTTTTATTGATAGTGATGACTATGTTGAACTTAATATGTTAGAAAAGCTTTATAATATAGCAAAATCTAAAAATTCTGATATTGTTTTATGCAACTATGTCGAAGAATATAGCAATAAAAATATAGAAAAAAAATCATTGTATATTGAAGCAGATAATATAAACAAAAGTTATATACTGTGTGTTGCAGGTCCTTGTTCAAAAATAATAAATTCAGATATTTTCAAGAAAAATGATATAAAATTTTTGGAAGGAAATATATATGAAGATTTAGCAATTATTCCTACACTAGCTTTGTACTCAAATAAAATATCTTACTGTAATGAAATTTTATATCACTATGTAATCAGGCAAAATTCTACAATGAATCAAACTAAATATAACCAAAAATTAGAATCTATTTTTAATGTAATGGATTATTTATATACTAACTTTAAAGATAAAGGCTATGATGAGGAATTAGAGTTTTTGTATATAAACCATTTGTTATATGCCGGATGTGGAAGATTTTTAAAATATAAAAATACTAATAATATGATATTAAAAATAAATGAAATTATGAATTCCAAATTCCCTAATTGGATGGAAAATAAATACTTTAAAACTCAAAATAAAGTATATAAATTAACTTGTAAAATTTTTGCAAGTAATAATCAGTTTTTAATAACTTTATACAAACTGTTTAGATTTTTAAAAAAATAAAAAAGGATGAAATTAAAATGAAAAAAATAACTGTTTTAACTCCAACTTACAATGATTCAGAGAGTATAAAAGAGACTTTAACTTCTTTACTCAACCAATCATATACAAATTGGGAATCTATAATTATTGACGATGGTTCTACAGATAATACTAAAAGCATAATTGAAAATTTTAAAAAAGAAAATAATCTTGAAAATAAAATAAAATACATATATCAGGAAAATAAAGACCAGTTAAATGCAATTCTAAACGGACTAAATTACATTTCCGGAGATTATATTTTCTTATTGCACTCTGACGACTTATTGCCTTGCAATGACTTTTTTGAAAAGTTAATTTCTTCTATTGAAAAATATAATTGCGATGCTCTAATTGGTGACTTCCAAATAATAAATGAAAATTCTCAAGTAGTAGATTGTTGGAGAGCTTTAAAGTACAGGAATCTAAAGTGTATACCAGTAATTCTCCTATTAAACCAAGGTGCAAATTTTTATGGAGATTTTGGTTTGTGGAAAAAAGAAATTTATATAAATTATATAAAAAACAATTATTTATCTTGGAATACGCCATTTTGGATAGATTTACAGGGAACCCCTAAAGTATTAAATGTTAAAACCGTTAGATTTCCTATGCTAAAATATAGAGTACATGCAGAAAATTATATTAATAATTCAGTTGGTAAATTTAATGTTCTAAATGGAGAATTAAGAACATTAAGTATTTTATTAAACTATTACACAATTCCTTTATATCATTTTCAAAAGTTTATTTGGAACTTAACTAGAGTAAAGGGTATCAGAAAATTGCATTTAGGTAATTATTTTGTTCCTTTTTATTTAAATAAACCAACCAAAAATAGATATAAAATAATAGAAAATAAAGTCAAATCATTTTATGGAGCTGATTATTCAGAAAATATATTCTTGAAATCAATTGTATCTTTTTATAAAAATCCTTCTAATAGGACAATAAATTTAAGTAATTTAAAAAATGAAGAAATTTATTTGGGAAAAGATATCCGAACTTTTACTAATAAATTATTTAATAATGAATTATCTTCTTTTTATTATAATTTATTTAATGAAATGCAAAAAGGATTTAATTGTATAGAAGTAGATAATGTCGATGAAAAAGTTTCAGCAATTAATTTGGCAAAATTCTTGTGCATATATCCATATGTAAAAATAACTGTAAAGAAATAGGAGGTTACACTTTGGCAATACCTAAAATTATTCATTATGTTTGGATGGGGGGAAAAGAAAAACCACCCAAAATAAAAAAATGTATAAAAACATGGAAGAAACATTTAAAGGATTACGAATTTATTGAATGGAATGAAAAAAACTTTGATATAAATAGTAATTCTTTTGTGAAAAAAATGTATGAAAATAAAAAATGGGCCTTTGTTAGTGATTACGTAAGAGCATATGCTATATACAACTATGGTGGAATTTACCTTGACACAGATGTGTTTGTAATAGATAAACTAGACTCTTTATTAAATTCAAGAGCATTTGTTGGTTTTGAGGCTCCCGAATATCCTTTTACAGCTGTATTTGGAGCAGAAAAGGAACACCCTCTAATTAAAGATATGCTAGATTATTACACTAATTTAGAATTAGAAGGTAATTTTAAAGATAATAATACAATATCTGTTTCTAATTTATTAATTGAAAAATATGGCTGTAAAACTGGTAATATAGAACAGGAATTACCTGAAGGAATAAAAGTATATAAAGACGATGTTCTTTGTAATCCGTCTCGTAATTCTTTAACTGTACATGTTTTTTTAGGTAGCTGGTTAAATAATAATACTTTTAAAAATAGAATGAGAGAATTTTTAAGAATGAAATTAAATAATAAATTCTCTATAAAGTTGTATTGCAACTATGTAAATTTAAAAAACAAATTCAAAAAAAATAGGGGTAAAAAATGAAAGAATATTTCAACAAATTATATAAAGGCTCAAAAAATGATTTTTATGACCTTGTAAAGAAAAATTTAATTTCAAATAAAAGGATGTTTGTTGTAACAGCTAATCCGGAAACATTAATGACAGCAGAAAACAATTCTAATTTTAGGAATACCTTACTAGACTCTAACACTACAATTATTGCTGATGGAATTGGCATAATTAAAGGTGCAAAGATGTTAGGCTATTCACTACCTGGTACAATTCCTGGTGTTGAATTATGTTCTGAATTATTTAAATATTGTAATGATCTCAACAAAAGTATTTTTCTGTTTGGTGCTACAGAAGAAATTATAGAAAAATTAGTAAGCACAATACATCAAAAATATCCAAATGTAACTATTTCAGGCTACGAAAACGGATATGTATCAGATAAACAAGTTATATTTCAAAAAATAAAAGATTTAAAACCTGATGTTGTTTTAGTTGCATTGGGAATTCCATATCAAGAGTTATTAATACATAATAATATAAACGATTTTGATAAAGGTATTTTTGTTGGTGTTGGGGGAAGTTTTGACGTTTTGAGTGGTAGCAAAAAAAGAGCCCCAAAAATATTTAGAAAATTCCATTTAGAATGGTTATATAGAATTATTAGAGAACCCAAAAGATTTAGAAGGTTTTTTAATAGCAATGTAAAATATATTTTTAAAATTAAAAAAATACAAAAAAAATCTTAATATAAATATTTATGGAAAGAGGCAATTATGCAGGAATATGATTATTTAATAGTAGGTTCTGGGCTTTTTGGTTCAGTATTTGCTTATGAAGCAAACAAAAAAGGAAAGAAATGTTTAGTAATAGATAAAAGAAATCACATTGCAGGTAACATATACACTAAAGAAATTGAAGGAATTCAAGTTCATATGTACGGAGCCCATATATTTCATACAAGTAATGAAAAAATTTGGAATTATATCAATCAATTTGCTAAATTCAATAGATATACAAATTCGCCGATAGCTCGCTACAAAAATGAATTATATAATTTGCCATTTAATATGAATACTTTTAACAAACTTTGGGGAGTATTTACTCCTAGCGAAGCAAAGCAAAAAATTAAAGAAGAAAAATCTAGCGCTAATATAGAAGAACCACAAAATTTAGAAGAACAAGCTATAAGTTTAGTTGGAAAAACAATATACGAAAAGCTTATTAAGGGTTATACAGAAAAGCAATGGGGGCAAAAATGCACAGAATTACCAAGTTTCATTATAAAAAGATTACCTGTTCGATTTACTTACGACAATAACTACTTTAATGATACATATCAAGGCATTCCTATTGGTGGATATACACAAATTATTGAAAAACTTTTACATGGAATTGATCTAAAATTAAATTATGATTATTTTGATCATAGGAATGAACTTAAAAATATTGCCAAAAAAATTATTTTTACTGGCCCTATAGATAAGTTTTATGATTACAAATTTGGTAAATTAGAATACAGGAGTTTAAAATTTGAAACTGAAATTCTAGATATAGATAACTATCAAGGCAATGCTGTTGTGAACTATACTGACCTAGAAATTCCTTATACTAGAATTATTGAACACAAACACTTTGAATTTAATACTCAAAGTAATAAAACTATTATAACTCGTGAATACCCTGATTTTGCTAATGAAAATAAAGAAATTTATTATCCTATAAATAATGATAAAAATAATTCTTTATATGAAAAATATAAGACTTTAGCTAACAATGATAAAAATATTATTTTTGGTGGCAGGTTAGGCCAATATAAATATTATGACATGCATAAAGTTATTGAAGAAGCTCTAGCTTGTGCCAAAAATGAACTTGAATAATTTTTGAAAGGATTATATATATGTGGGTTATTAATGTAAAAAGTCCAGACGCACTTAATGCTGGAAATAAAGCACCAAAAGATATAAATGAAATATTAGAAAAAAATTTTAATGCTAAAGCTGTAGACCTTATACTAGGCAATACGATATTAGGCAAATTTAAATATAAATTCAAATTTTTATTTACAATGATTAAAATTCGTTTAAGTAAAGAAGTCCTTGTTTTACAGTTCCCAATAATAGAAAGAAACTTTATATTAAACATTGCAGATAAAAAAAGAACCATAGCTCTTATTCATGATATTGATGGGTTAAGGTACATGAAAGAAGATTTCGCAAAACTTGAGTTTAGCAAATTAAATTTATTTAAATACTTAATTGTTCATAATAAATGCATGAAAAAATACTTAGAAGATAAAAATATATCAGCTAAATTAATTTCATTAGAATTATTTGATTATCTATGTTCAGGCTCTCCTCAAAAAAGGAAACTTATTAACTCGATAGAAGACTGTACTTTAGTTTATGCTGGTAATTTAACAAAAGAAAAATCACCATTTTTGCATCAATTAGAAAAAGAAAAAATGAAATTTAAATTTAATGTTTATGGCACCGGAACAGAATTAGATTATCTGCACAAAACTGTAAATTACAAAGGAAAATTTCCTCCAGATGAATTGCCTGACATTCTGGACGGAAATCTTGGGCTTATATGGGATGGTTCATATAATGATGAAGATGAAGCATATTGTTTAAAAAATTATACAAAATATAATAATCCTCATAAACTTTCTTTATATATTGCTGCCGGTCTTCCCGTTGTAGCATGGAAAAAATCTGCAATTGCCGATTTTATACAAAAATATGATATTGGATATTTAATAGACAATATTTATGATATAAATAATATTGATTTTTCTAATTATAATGTTAAATTAAATAATATTAATAATGTACAAAAACAAGCAAGGAGTGGATACTTTACCACAAATGCAATAAATAAATGTATAAAAGAAATGAATTTAAATAACAAAAAAATATAAAAGGATTTGATAAGATGGAACAAAAAAGCATATCACGAAATTATTTTTATAATTTATTTTACCAAGTATTAACTATAGTTTTGCCATTAATTACTACTCCTTATTTATCTAGAGTTTTGGGAGCAGAGCCAATCGGGATTTATAGTTATACTCTTTCTATTGCAACATATTTTGTTTTATTTGGTTCATTAGGTGTAGCCTTATATGGTCAAAGAGAAATCGCTTATTTACAAGATAATAAAACCAAAAGAAGCATTACATTTTGGGAAATTCTAATAATGAAAACTATAACAATGACAGTTTCTATAATTACATTTGGTTTAACATTTGCTAGATCTGGTCAATATGCTGTTTATTATAGAATCCTTATGATAGAATTATTTAGCCAAATGATTGATATTAGTTGGTTTTTTCAGGGAATGGAAGAATTTAAAAAAACAGTAACTAGAAATTCAATAGTAAAATTATTATTTGTCATTTGTATTTTTCTATTTGTTAAATCTCCTGCAGATATATATAAGTATTTCTTTATAATTACATTATCTAATCTATTAGGTAACTTATCTTTATGGTTATATTTACCTAAATTTGTTGATAAAATTGATTTTAAAACTTTACATATATTTAAACATTTAAAACAAACTTTAATACTTTTTGTACCACAAATCGCTACACAAGTATATACGGTTCTTGATAGAACTATGATTGGATCTTTTTGTGCAAATAAAGAAGAAGTTGGTTTTTATGAACAAGCTCAAAAAGTAGTAAAGCTATTACTTACTGTTGTTACCTCTCTTGGTACAGTTATGGTTCCAAGAATGGCGAATATATTTGCAAAAGGTGATATGGAGCAGTTAAAAAAATATTTATTAAAATCTTTTAGTTTTACATTTATGCTTGCTTTTCCAATCATGACTGGTATTTGTTTAGTTTCTAAAGAGTTTGTTCCAATATTCTTTGGTGCTGGTTATGATAAAGTAATACTACTAATTCAAGCTATTTCACCAATAATATTATTTATTGGTATAAGTAATATATTAGGCACTCAATATTTATTACCTACAAAAAGGCAGAAAGAATTCACTATATCCGTATCTTGTGGTGCTGTTATTAATTTTATATTAAATTTTATATTAATAAATAAAATAAACTCTATTGGTGCTTCTATTGCAACCGTTATTGCAGAGTTGTCTGTAGCTTTAATACAATTATATTTTTCAAGAAATCTAATAAATTTTTCAGATATTTTAAAATCCATGAAAAATTATGTTATTAGTACTCTTGCAATGACCCTAGTTATACTATTAGCTACCATAATATTTAAATTTACAGGATTAGCTTCTGTTATAGTTAAAATTTTTATTGGTGTAATTGTATATTCTCTTGTTTTAATTATACTAAAAGACGAACTTGTAACTTATATTAAAGAAAGAATTTTTAATATATATAATTCTTTTAGAAGGAAAAAAATATGAAAGAAAAATTTTTTAAAAATATCAAAATATTATTTTTAGTTATTTATAGTATATTTTCAATTGGACTTTTAGTAGCTCCTTTAAAATATACACATTCAATTAAATTCATAATTTTATACATAATTATATTTTCTTTATTTATAATATTTATAAAATTAAAAAATATAATAAATAATTTACTACATAAAAAAAATATTACAAAAATAATTTTCATATCAGTCATTTTTATTGGAATATTAATTAGAGTTTTATTATTATGTGTTAATTATTCCGAATTAACTGGTGTAGGTGATTATCAAACTTTTTTTAGTAATTCTGCTACTTTTTGTGAGTCTAATAAAATTTTTCAGAAAACATATGTAGAATTATTTCCTTTTTTAATACCCTATATGGTTTTACTTGGAAGCTTTTTTAAGATAGCTTCTATATCATATAAATCTGTAGTATTACTAAATATAATTTTGGATTTATTAACTGCTTTATTTTTATATTTTTCATTTAATAATAAAAATATAAAAATGATTTTACCCTGCTTATGGCTTTTAAATCCTATTAATTGTATATGGTGTACCATTTGCTGTCCTGTCGTAGCAGTTAATTTTGGAATTGTTTTATCTATATTCGCATTTTCAAAAGTATTAAAACATATAAACTCTAAGCTTTTTATATTGTATAGTATTATTACAGGTGTTATAATGGGATTTGCAAATATGTTTAGGCCATTAATGCCAATAATGTTAATTGCTATACTGCTATATTATATATTTATAAACCTAAAGCAAAAAAATCTAAATGTAAATTATATTGTAAGCTTTTTGTTAATTACAATTAGTTTTTTGTGTGTCAAGTCATTTGGAACATTTACTTTCAACAAAATCATAAATGGAAATGTTTCTACTACTTCAGGTTGGACATTATACATTGGTTCAAATTTAGAAAGTAATGGAATGTGGTATCCTGAAAAAAAACTTGATGAGTTCTTATCAACTGGATTATCCCCTGAAGAAATTCAACAAAAATTCAAAGGACTTGCAATTGAAAGATACAAAAATAATGGAATTAATAATGTAAAATTATTTAAAAATAAATTTTTTGTATTAACTGAGCAAACAGCAGAATATAGTTTTAAAACATTTTTATCAATATACCAGCCAATTAATTTAATTGCACAAGTAATTAGGCTATCATTGTATTTATTTATTTTTTTACTAGTATTATTAAATGCTTTAAATGTTTATCTTGATATAAAATATAAAAATTCAGACATTCAAGATTTATTTTATATGTTATTGTATATTGGACTTGTAATGGCTCATCTTTTTGTAGAAGTAAGTCCTAGATATTATATGCCAGCAATTGTTCCATTAACTATAATAAGTGGATTATCTTTATATAAATTTTTAACTATAACTGAAAAAGGAGAAATAAAAAATGATTAAAGTAATGACCGTTTTCGGCACAAGACCAGAAGCCATAAAAATGGCTCCCCTTGTCAAAGAATTAAAATCAAGAAAAGAAATTGAATGCCTTGTTTGTGTAACAGCACAACATAGACAAATGCTTGATCAAGTATTAGAGGTATTTGATATTAAACCAGACTATGATTTAAACATTATGCAGTCTGGTCAAACGTTAAGTGATATAACCAGTAGAGCTTTAAAAGGCTTGGAAGAAGTTATGAACAAGGAAAAACCCGATATTGTTTTAGTGCATGGAGATACAACAACCACATTTGCTGGTGCTTTAGCTGCATATTATACACAAACAGATATTGGACATGTTGAAGCAGGTCTTAGAACTTGGAATAAATATTCTCCATATCCAGAAGAAATGAATAGACAGATGGTTGGTGTTTTGGCAGATATACATTTTGCCCCAACGGAAAATAGCAAAAATAGCCTATTAAATGAAGGCAAGAAAAAAGAAAACATTTTTGTTACAGGTAATACAGCAATTGATGCTCTTGCAACTACCGTAAAAAAAGACTATAATAATGAGATTTTTGATTGGTTAGGTAATGATAAATTAATACTTCTTACAGCTCATAGGAGGGAAAATTTAGGTGAACCTATGAGACATATGTTCAAAGCTATTAGAAGAATTGTAGATGAATTTGATGATGTTAAAGTAGTATATCCTGTTCACTTAAATCCAAAAGTAAGAGAAGTTGCAAATGAAATTTTCGGTGATGACGATAAAGTAAAATTAATTGAGCCATTAGAAGTAATAGATTTCCACAATTTCATCGCTAAATCACATATTATTTTAACAGATAGTGGTGGAATTCAAGAAGAAGCACCTTCTCTTGGAAAACCAGTATTAGTTTTAAGAGATACAACAGAACGACCTGAAGGCATTACAGCTGGAACCCTAAAACTTGTTGGTACAAATGAAGAAACTATTTACAATGAAACAAAAAAATTATTAACAAATAACGAAGAATATAACAAAATGAGTAGAGCATCTAATCCATATGGAGATGGACATGCAAGTGAAAGAATTGTAGATGCTATAATAGAAAGATATAAAGGGAAAAAATAATGATAAAAAAAATAAAAGAATTATATGTAAAATATAAAGAAATAATTAATTACTTAATTTTTGGAGTATTAACAACTATTGTTAATTTAATAACAAAATATATTTTATTATTTACAATACTTAATCCAACTAATGGATTTCAATTGCAAATTGCTATAATAATTTCATGGATAGTAGCAGTAATCTTTGCTTATTTTACAAATAGAAGATTTGTATTTGAAAGCAAAAATGAAAATAAATTAAAAGAATTTATAAGTTTTGTAGTTGCAAGAATTGCAACATTATTATTGGAAATGTTTATAATGTGGTTCTTTGTAACATTATTAAAACTAAATTCAGATTTATATGTAGTAATATTTACATTAGTTGCTCAAGTAGCTGTTGTAATAGGAAACTATATATTTAGTAAATTATTTGTATTTAAAAAGACGGATAAATAAATCCGTCTTTTTGGTTATGCCTTCCTATTTGCTATTTCAATTGCTTTTGCAACCATGCTACCACAGTCTTTTGCAGATACATTTCCCCATCCACCATCATGTTTTACTTTTTCATATACTCCTAATTCTTTTGCAATTTCTTCTTTTAGATTTTCAGACATTAAAGTTTTACTTCTTGCCATCTTAAAATCCTCCTTTTAGAAAAATGTATTTCACTTTTCTAATTATATTATTTGCAAAAAAATCATTTTTATTTTAACAATTTTTTCTTTTTATTGTGTTAATATTCCATTAGGGGTATCTATAATAACTAAAATATTTTCTTCTCTTCCTGTTTCCACATTTGTATAAACAAGGAAATCAGTATCATCTATTTTTCCTTTAAACTCATAACATAATATTTCTGTTTTCCACTCTGTTGGAATAATTGCCATTCCTTCACTTGTAATTTCTAAACTTTTATTTAATTTGCTTTTTGCCTCTTCCATAGATATTTTGGCTTTTGTAAAAGGTCTTTCAGTATGATTATTTAAATATCCTGATGTTTCTACACCTAATATTTCCCCATTATCTAATGCAACTTTTACTTTTATTAAATCTGGATAAATTGTTACTCCGTTTTGTTCATATGCATAATTTATTGTTACAATTCCACCTTCTTTTAAATAATAAGTTGCTTTCATATTTGATATTCCACGTGAATTTAAAAATTCTTTTCCTTTTTCATTTGCCTCATCTTGACTTATTACCTCTGCTTTTACTTCTCTGTTGTAATTCATATTTACAATATGTCCACCTTTTTTAGCTATTGATATTGTTAAATTATTATTATTTCCATTATCATTTATTTTAGCATTAAAATCATA
>CAKPKG010000016.1 GCA_934167165.1 uncultured Clostridia bacterium | reverse complement strand
TATGAATTAGTACATAAACTAATAGAAGATGACAAGGCTATATCTGTTGCAACAGTAAGACAATTTGGAATAGCAGATACAATAACAAAAATGTGTATAGGTAATAAAATAGGTTTTGAATTTAAGGCAAATAAATGCTTGTTTAAGCCACGTTATGCAACATTTATAATAGAAGCAAAAGATAAAATAGAAAATAAAAAATTAGAACTTTTAGGAATCACTACAAATAAAAAAGAAATAAAAATATCAGAAGACGAAATATTAGACTTAGAAGAATTAATAAAAATATGGGAAGAGCCACTAGAAAAAGTATTCCCAACAAAAACAAATGAAATAAATAAAAAAATAGAAAACATATTGTACAAATCTGCAGGGGGCGCACCTCAAGTGGACTCACATAAAATAAAAATAGCCAAACCAAAAATATTTATACCAGTATTTCCAGGAACAAACTGCGAATACGATTTAGCAAAAGCATTTATAGATGCGGGTGGGGATCCTAAAATAGCGGTATTTAAAAATCTAAAACAAACAGACATAGAAGAATCTATAATTGCAATGGAAAAACTAATTAATGAATCACAAATAATAATGCTTCCAGGTGGATTTAGTGCAGGAGATGAACCAGATGGTTCTGGTAAATTTATTGCAACAGTATTTAGAAACCCACGATTAAAAGAAGCAATTCATAAACACTTAAATGAGAAAGATGGTTTAATATTAGGAATATGTAATGGATTTCAAGCATTAATAAAATTAGGGTTAGTACCATATGGAGAAATTGTAGAACCAACATCAAAAATGCCAACACTAACATATAACAACATAGCAAGACACCAATCAAAATTGGTAACAACAAAAGTAGTATCAAAATTATCACCATGGTTTAGCAAAGTAGACTTAGGCGAAGAATTTGTAATACCAATTTCGCATGGAGAAGGAAAATTTGTAGCAAGCGAAAAAGTAATGCAAGAATTAATAGAAAATGGACAAGTAGCAACACAATATGTAGATGAAAAAGGAAACGCAACATACGACATAGACTACAATCCAAACGGTTCAGTATATGCAGTAGAAGGAATAACAAGTAAAGATGGTAGAATACTTGGAAAAATGGCACATTCAGAAAGAAGTTATAGAGGGAATATAATAAACGTTCCAGGAAACATGGACCAAAAACTATTCGAATCAGGAATAGAATACTTTAAATAAAATATAAGAACAAAGCGACTTTAGTCGCCCTTTGTTCTCGCCGATTTGAGTTTCCGAATGAAATGAGGAAATCTCAAAGGCAATAGCGATTATAGCATTTTTATATAGTGGGAAATGAGAAATTTCCTACTATATAAAAGATCCCGACCAAGTTTTACTTGACCGGGATCTTTTTGTTAAACTGATGCAACTTTGATATTTGGAATACCGTTAATAAGTTTTTTAGCTCTTTTTTCATTATCCAGATGCATAAGATAAACTTTTATATTTTGATTAGTTAATCTTATAAGATCTGGAAGAGCATCTTCAAGTTTCAAATGAATCTGACCATAAGAAACAGAAGTATCTACATAGAGCTCATCACAAGAATCGAAAAATTCCTTAAAAGGTTCCAGAGTTGAAGTATCGCCGGTATAAACAAAAGCTTTACCGTAAATTGCTTCAATATAATAACCAAAACACTTTCCAGAAAGTTGAGGAGAATGTTCAGTTAAGACTGGTTCGATATATGGAAATTCGTCATATGGGTTGAGTGAATCAATATGATGAGAGATAACACTTATTTCATACCAATTAGGCTCATTTCCTTCAATAGTAAGAATAGTTATTATGTCTTTTTTCACTTCTTCAGAAGGTGCCAATATGGTAACCTTTTTTTGAAGAACAAAAAAACAATACTGAACCCAAAGACCCAATCCCCCAATGTGATCTCCATGAGTGTGAGTAATAAGCGTGTAAAGCTTATTACATGTACATAAATCAAGATGTTTCAATTTAACAAAGGCTGAACAAGGACAATCTATTAAGAAAAAATCCTCATTGTTAGTGACAAAATATGCAGATGTATGCTCATCAGCAAAACCTGCACCATTTCCTAAAAAATGTAAAAACAAAGCTGAATACTCCTTTCAATTTAGAAATAATTTTGCACTGTTCCATAATCAATACGTATGGAAATCAAATACCTCCTGAATTTGATAATTTATATATTAACATAAAATGGCTAACAAGTCAAACAATGCAAGTAATAAGAAAATATAAGAGAATAATTATTCAGTAAAATCTAAAAAATACAAAAATGAAAAGAGGGCTTAGGTAAAATATAGTTACACGAAAAAAATTATCTGTAAAGTGACCAACAGTAAAAAAAGACATAAAAAAGTCATATAAAAGACACATGAGCGAATAGAGGCTATTTCCGTAAAAGCATAAAATAATATTAATAAAAACAAAATAAAACTGAACTTTACAAATTAAAAATAAGTGATAAAGTGATAATGAATAATATTAGAGGGGAAAATATAAAATGGAAAAGAAAAAATTATTTGCACTTATATTGCTTATATTAATTTTATTATTTGGAAATGTATGCCTTGCAACAAACAGCTTTATAAAAGATACATATAAAATTGATAATAATTTTTTAACAAGAATACTTCCAGGAACAGATATGAATGAATTTAAAAGGCACTTCATTGATAATACTGAAATAATAAATGAAGACAATATAATAGGAACTGGAAAAAAAATACATATAAACAATCAAGTGCTAGAATTAGTTGTAGTAGGAGATGTAAATGGAGATGGTAAATTAACTGCTACAGACCTTACAAAGATAAAGAATCATGTTTTAGGGAAAAATACACTGGGTGGAACATTTTTTAAAGCAGTGGATTTAAATTATGATAATATAATAACAGCCACTGAATTGACAAAATTTAAAAATTACATATTAGGATTAAATGTTAAATTCTTTAAAGAAGAAAAAAGCAAATTCGAGTGGGATTTAGAAAGTGATGCTTCTTTAAGTATTACACCAAAAAACACATTAAATTATAAAGTAATTGCTTTAAATGAAAACGGTGAAAATATAAATAATATAAAATGGGAAGTTTCTTCAGGAACATTAGATAAGAATAATGGAACAGAAGTAACATGGACAATACCAAAAATTGAAGATAAATATATAATAAAAGCAAAACTAGAAACTGGAGCGACTATAGAAAAAGAGATAAATTATATAAATTTAGATGAATTAGACGGTGAACAGGCAAAAACAATTGAATATTCAGAAAATGATGATATCGACGGAGATGGATTGACAAATAAACAGGAAACAGAATATAAAACAGATATATTAAAGAGCGATACAGATGAAGATGGATTAAGTGATTATGAAGAAGTAATAATTTATAAGACTGACCCATTAAAAAAAGATACAGATGGCGATGGAATATTAGATATTAATGAGATTAGATTAGGTTTAAATCCATTAAAAAAGGACTCGAATAATAATCGGAATATTAGATGCTGACGAAGAATTTACATATAAAACTGAAAATAAAGAGTTAGGTGTTAGCTTAAACCTTAAGGGAGACGCTAATATTGCTGATGTTATAATAGATACACAAAAAATCAAAGATTTAGAAAAGAACAATTCAATAGTAGGTCCAGTATATAACTTTAATACAGAAGGTAAATTAAAAAAGGCAGATGTAGAAATAAAATATGATGATTCAGAGCTTGAAAAATTAGGGATAGAAGAACAAAACTTAAGCCTGTATTATTTTGATGTGGATAATTATAGTTTTGAATTAATAGAAACGCAAATAGATTCAGAAAATAATATTGCAAAGGCACAACTAAATCATTTTTCAATGTATGTATTAGCAGATAAAATTACTATGGCAAACTCTATAAGAAATGAAATCGTATTTTTAATAGACAATTCTGGGTCAATGTATACACCAGAACAGGCATTTGAAAAAAGCAAAAACATATTTAAAGAAGAAAAGGATTTTGTTGATTTTCCAGGTAATGATCCAGAATATAAAAGATTAGAATTAGTTTCAAATATAATAAACAAATTAGACGAAAACTATAAATTTGGAATTGCAAAATTTACAGACGTAGGCGTATTGCTAAATCAAATAGATTCAAATAAAGATAAAGCAAATGAAGCAATTCAAAAAATAAAAACAGATGGCGAATACTTTACAGGAACATATATAGCTTCTTCAATAACAAATATGATATATTGGTTTGAGCAAAGTGATGGAAGTACTAAATATAATAGATACATTGTACTTATTACAGATGGAGTAGAAACAGATAAAGAAAGTGAAACGCATATAGAAGAAGCCATAAAAAAAGCAAAAGAAGAAAATATAAAAATAATAACAATAGGCATTGGAAATGATGTAGATTATAATTATCTAAAAAGAATATCAGACTCAACAGGTGGTAAATATTTTCATGCAAATGATGCAGATGCGTTAAATGGAATATATAATGAATTATATTCAACATTGAATTTAAATAGAGTAACATTTAATGAAGGAGCAGAGGATGAAGAAGATTATCTTGTAATTGCTGATTCTGGTTTTACCTCATCCACAAATGGATTACCATTTAGAAATTATGGTACTAACATTTCAGAAGGCGGACAATGCTATGGAATAGCACAACTTGCAATGAGATATTATACTGGAATACTTGAACTAAAATCAGAAAAAACGCAAAATATTGATGGAAATAAAGGAGTTTATGGATATAATCTAAATAATATAGATTTATTTAAAAACAAGCAAGCATTATCAAGTTTTAAATTTAAAAACGAGAACATAGGTAAAATTTTATCCTTAACTAATAAAGAGCGTCTTGATTATGAAAAGCTTGATAAAGATTATAAAGAAGGAAAAGAAGAATTGCATTTAGTTTTAAAGGAAGAATATAAAAAGTTAATAAAAGAAACAGGTGGAGTAATTTCGGTAAGAGAAGCAGAAGTACAAAAAGAAAAATACGGAAAGATAATAGCAGATCTAATATATGTAGATACGAGTAAAATTAATAATGAAATGTTAGAAAAAAATCCTGATTTGCAACTATTTAAAGCTATAGAATATCACTATGGATTACAGTTTAAAGAAGATGGAACAGTAAATGACGACAATGATATAATAATAAATAATAGTAATAACTTTAAATTACTTATAGAGGAAATAGATAATGGAAATCCAGTAGTGCTTTTATTTGAATCAGGTTCAAGCGGTTCAACATTTGTGAACACACTAAGATATTTGTTAAAAAAAGTAAA
The DNA here is from genome assembly GCA_934167165.1 of uncultured Clostridia bacterium. Taxonomy (GTDB): domain Bacteria; phylum Bacillota; class Clostridia; order TANB77; family CAG-508; genus CAG-452. The sequence continues at coordinate 23,455 of CAKPKG010000016.1, read as the reverse complement.
TCATGCCGTAAATGGAACACAAGTTATGCAAAGCCTAAAAAATCCAAATACATACAAAATAGCAATATATAATAACAATTTTCCAGGAGAAACTCAATATCTTGTTCTAAATGGAGTAAAAACATTAACGGGAAATGTTAAGTATTTTATTAGAAGCGAAGCAGAGAATGAACTTTCACATACTAGTTTATTTATGGTTAAAGGAGATTAAAAAATGGATAAAAAAATAATATCAATAATAGTATTAATTATTTTAATATTAGGTTGTAACAGCACAATTTATGCAGCTAATAATGCTATTACACTTTCAAAAAACAAAAATAGTTACATAGCAGGTGATACCATACAAATATCTGTAGATATAAGCAATATATCGTTAGAAAACGGAATAGAAACTGTTATAGGAACTATAAGTTATAATAAAAATTTATATGAAAGTTGTAGTGTAGAAGGAAAAAATGGTTGGAAGGCTGACTTTAATGAAGAAAATGGAAAAGTAATTTTACAAAGAAATGACGGAATGAAAGAAAATGGAGGAATTTTCACAATAAAATTAAAGTTAAAGAATGATGTAACTGAAGGAGATACAATATCTTTTAGTAATATAAACATAGCTGATGAAAATACAGATTTGTACCCAGAAGCAGTAAATACAAGTGTTTCAATTACTAATAAAAAAACAGATCAAGAAGAGAAAAAAGACCAGGAAAACCAAGAAGACCAAAAGAACCAAGAAGACCAAAAGAACCAAGAAGATCAAGAAAAACAGCAAGACACTGAAAATAAACAGCAAAAGTCAAAAAAAGACCAACAAGATGAAAAACAAAACCAAACACAACAGAAAAAAGGAGATGAAGATACAACTCAGAAAAAAGGAACAACACTTCCTAAAACAGGTAAAAAAATAGGAATTATACATATGGTAATTAGCGTTTTGCTAATAATAAATTATATATTTAGTTACAATTATTTAAAAAATAAAATGTAACAAGAAAAGTGGTTTTGTCACACATTTTAAAAAAGATTTTGGAATTGTTTCCAAAATCTTTTTTTTATTCCTATTTTACAACTATATTATAAATCTTATTCTTTACATATATTTCTTTTACAATATTCTTTCCATCTAGCAAACTAGAAACAGCTTCAAGGGCTTTTGCCTTTACACTAGCTTCATCTTCATCTAGTGCAATTTTAACAGTTGCTTTTACTTTACCATTTATTTGAACAGGAATTTCCTTTTCGCTATCTATTGTTTTAGCCTCATCATATTTAGGCCAGCTAGATTCGCAAATTGGCTTAAATCCTAATTGTTCATTTATTTCCTCTGTAATATGAGGAGCAATAGGATTAAGTAAAGTTAATAACAAATGATAATCCTCTTTTGTTATTTTATCCTCAGCATCAAAGCTATTAGCCAAAATCATTAATGCTGATACTGCTGTGTTATATGCCATTGTTGTTAAATCAGTTTGAACCTTTTTAATTGTTTTGTGGATAATAGGTTCTAATTTTTTAGAATAACCTTCTCCATCACCAATCTTATCTTTTAAACGAATAACTTTATCTATAAAACGTTTGCAACCTCTTAAAGAATCTGTACTCCAAGGAGCATCTTGTGTATAATCACCCATAAACATTTCATAAAGTCTTAAAGTATCTGCACCATATTCATTAACTATATCATCAGGATTAATAACATTTCCTTTAGATTTACTCATTTTTTCATTATTAGAACCTAAAACCATACCATGGCTAACACGAGTCCAAATCATTTCTTTTTTAGGAACTAAACCAATGTTATATAAGAATTGAACCCAAAATCTTGCATATAGCAAATGTCTTGCAGTATGCTCCATTCCGCCATTGTACCAATCAACTCTATTCCAATATTTCATAGCATCCATCGAAGCAAATTCCTTATCATTATGAGGATCCATAAATCTTAAGAAATACCAGCTAGAACCAGCCCAGTTAGGCATTGTATCAGTTTCCCTTCTAGCCTTTCCACCACAATGAGGACAAGTTGTATTTACCCAATCAGTAATATTTGCAAGAGGACTTTCTCCACTTTCAGTTGGTTCATATTCTGCAACATCTGGTAACAATAAAGGTAAATCTTCCTCATTCATTGGTTGCCATCCACATTTTTCACAATAAATCATAGGAATAGGTTCTCCCCAGAATCTTTGGCGAGAAAATACCCAATCTCTCATTTTATAATTGTTTACTTTTCTAGCAATACCTTTTTCAACTAATTTATTTGTAATAGCTTCTTTAGCTTCTTCAACAGTAAGACCAGTAAACTCTTCAGAATTAATCAATTTACAACCTTTACCTAAATAATCTTGTTTCTCAAAAGCAGATTCGCTAACATCTCTACCATCAATAACAGGAATCATTTCCAAATTGTGTTCTACAGCATATTCAAAATCTCTTTGGTCATGAGAAGGAACAGCCATAACAGCTCCAGTTCCGTAGTCTCCTAAAACAAAGTCACCTAAAAATACAGGAACTTCTTTTCCGTTAACAGGATTAATAGCCATAATTCCATCTACTCTGCAACCTGTTTTACCTTTATTTAACTCTGTTCTATCCATAGCAGATTTTTTAGCAGTTTCTTTAATATATTCATTAACTTCATCTTTATTTTTTACTCTAGGCATTAATTCTTTAATTAGCTTACCATCAGGAGCAATAACAAAAAATGTAATACCATAAACTGTTTCAATACAAGTTGTAAATACAGAGAACTTACCTCCACCAACAATTTGTACATCAAGTTCAACACCAGTAGATTTACCAATCCAGTTAATTTGACCAAGTTTTACTCTATCAGCAAAATTAGTATCATCTAAACCTTTTAATAAATCTTCTGCATAATCGCTCATTTTAAGCATCCATTGAGATTTCTCTTTTTGCTCAACGGCACTACCACATCTTTCACAAACTCCACCAGCAGCATCTTCATTAGATAAAACAGACTTACAAGTAGGGCACCAGTTTACAGGAATAGTATCCTTATATGCCATACCATGTTTATAAAATTGTAAGAACTGCCATTGAGTCCATTTATAATAATCTGGGTCAGTAGTAGAAAACTCACGAGACCAATCAAAAGAAAAACCTAAATCTTTCATTTGACCTTTAAAAGTATGAATATTTTCCTTTACAGCTTCCTTTGGATGAATATGATTTTTAATAGCATATTGTTCAGCAGGAGCACCAAAAGCATCCCAGCCCATAGGATATAAAACATTATAACCTTGCATTCTTTTCAGTCTAGCCAAAGCATCTTGAGCAGTGTAACTTCTAACATGTCCAACATGAAGACCAGCTCCAGAAGGATAAGGAAACTCTACCAATATATAATATGGTTCTTTATTATCTCCAGTAACTGCTTTAAAACTTTGCTTTTCATCCCAATAATTTTGCCATTTTTTCTCTATCTCTTTATGATTATAATCCATAGCATATCTCCTCATTTCTATAAAATAAATGTTAAAAAAACTCTTAGAAGTGAAAGTTCCATAAACAATATTGAAAAGATTATATAACAAAAATGAAAATAAATAAAGTAAAACTATTAAAATTTGTAAATATCTGATATAATGGAGCAAACAATAAAGGTAAATTGGAATTTCACGAAGTGCGAGGTTTGAGGTGCGAAGTGTGAAAATAGAGAAAAGTCTACGAAGCTTTGACAATATAAATCCCACATCCCACATCACACCTCTAACTTCACATTTAGAAAGAAGGAAAATTATGAAAGCATTAATTACAGGAGCCTCATCAGGTTTAGGAAAAGAAATGGCAAAAATATTAAGCGATCAAGAAATAGAATTAGTTCTAGTAGCAAGAGAGCAAGAAAAACTAGAAGAAGTACAAAAAGAATTAAAAACAAAAACACAAATAATATGTATGGATTTAAGCATTGCAGAAAACTGTGTAGAATTATACAAACAAGTAGGAGATATAGACATACTAATAAATAATGCAGGTTTTGGAACATTTGGCAACTTTACAGAAACAGACTTAATAACAGAAATAAATATGATAAACACAAATGTATGTGCAGTTCACTTACTAACAAAACTATTTTTACAAGACATGTGCAAAAAAAATAGTGGATATATATTAAATGTAGCATCAATAGCAGGATTTATGCCAGGACCACATATGGCAACATATCATGCTACAAAAGCATATGTTTTAAAACTAACACAAGGAATATATGAAGAATTAAGAAAACAAAACTCAAATGTAAAAATAAGTGCATTATGTCCAGGACCAATAAAAACACCATTCCTAGAAAAAGCAAATGTAAAGTTCAAAACAAAAGTCATGACAAGTACAGAAGTTGCAAACTATGCAATAGACAAAATGTTTGAAGGGAAATACATGATTTTACCAGGAGCAAACAATAAAATGATAAGATTTTTAAGTAAAATAGTACCAGACAAAACAATAGGAAAAATTGTTTACAACATGGAAGAAGCAAAAAGGTAAATTAGAATTTTCACGAAGTGAGAAGTGCGAAGTGTGAAGTGTGAGGTGAGAAGTGAGAAAAAGATAAGGAAAGACCTGCGAAGCCTTAACCATATAAATCCCACCTCCCACATCACACTTCTCACACCAATTAAACAAAACTAATTTAATAAATAGAGGAGGCGTAGTATATGAAACTTGGTTTAGCCTTAGCAGGAGGAGGCATCAGAGGAGCAGCACATATAGGAGCACTAAAAGCATTAGAAGAAAACAAAATAAAAATAGATGCAATTTCTCGGAACATCAGCAGGAAGTATAGTAGCAAGCCTATATGCAATGGGATATAAAGCAGATGAAATAATAGATTTATTTAGAGAATTTTCAAAAGAAGCAGTTTCAATAAGTCCAAAATATATTTGGGAATCAATAAAAGAAACAAAAGAGATAAAATTAAGAGGAATAACAACAAGCGAAAACATAGAAAAGATTATTAGCCAAGCAGCTAAAAAGAAGAAAATAAAAAATATAAAAGATATAAAAATGCCAATTTCAATACCAGCAACAGATTTAATTACAAACAAAGAAATAATATTTACAAATAACGAAAAATTGCAAGGGGAAGAATACATACATGATATCGAAATAGGTAAAGCCGTAAGAGCAAGCTCAACATTCCCAGGAATGTATGCTCCATTTGAACATAAAGAATATCAATTTGTAGATGGAGGAATATTCTCAAACTTACCTGTAAAAGAAGCAAAAGAACTAGAAGTAGACAAAGTGCTTGCTATATGTTTCAAATTAAAAAGCTCTAAAAAACAAAAAACCATGTACAATATAAGCATGCAATCAATAGATTTAATGACTCAAAACTTAATAAGAGAATCACTAGATGCAAGTGATTCTATACTAGAAATAGACCTAAAAGAAGTAAAACCATTCAATATGAAAAAACTAGAATTTTGCTATAAAGAAGGATATATGCAAACACTAGATAATATAGTAAAAATTAGAAGAGAACTTGAATATTAATTTAGAAAAAATGAGGCTTGCCTCATTTTTTTCAATTATTTCCAAAAATGCTTATAAAACTTGAAAAATCTAATAAAAAACACTTGAAAAAGTTTACATAACCGTTTATAATAATATATGAAAAAATATATATTAGCAAAATTACATTCAATTACAAAAATGTCATAAAAATGTAATTTTTCAATAATTCTTTTTAATCTATAAGTTTCCGTAAATAAATTTAAAAAGGATGTAGAATTTGAACAATTAAATAGAAAAAACATATATTGACAATAATTGCAAAAAATGTGAGAATAATGCTATATAAATATAAATAAAGAAAGAAAAAATACAAAAATAAAATCAGGGGGAGAAAAACATGTTTAAAAATCTAAAAAAATCAAGCGATGGAAAAATCAGCACAAAAATTTTAGCAACACTTTTAGTTTTAACTTTAACCTTATCAAATTTTGTACTACTTCGGTTCATATTTAGGAAGTGGTTTAATTTCATATGCAGTAGATGAACAAAATGGTAATACCAATATAAGCAATGTAACATTCGAAGCATATTTCAAAGATGATAATGATCAAAAAGTGTATAGCAAGGAAGCGGATATAACTTCTGAACTAACGCTATATTTAGCAATAGGCGTAAAAGAAGGAACGCTAAAGAATTTTAAAATAGATTTTGAAAACACTAACTTTAAATTAAAAGACGGAAGAACAAAAATAGAAGCTACTCAAATAAATGCAACAGAAACAAAAGAAATTTCTTTACCAATAGTTGCAAAAAATGATAGTACTTTTAATTTAGATTTATTAAACATGAATAATAAAATAAAAATAACAGGAAAATACATAAGCAACAATAACGAAACAACAGATTTAAACACAGAAAAAACAATATCAATTAAATGGAATTCTTCAAATCTTACTTCAATGACTGAAGAAGAAAGAAAAGAAACAAAAGTATTAAGTACAGAAATTATAACAAATAAAACATATACAATAGGCGAAACACAAAAAAGATTAATACAAGTAAAAGTAAAATCAGGAATAAAAAATAATATATACCCAATAGAAAAAACAATAATAACAGTAAATCCATTAGAAGCAGGAGAAATGAATGCAAAGGAATTTACTAATGGAACAAAACTAACAGCAGAAGAAGTTAATGTTGCAGCATATTCAACAAAAGCAACAAATGGAAAAGATGGTTCAGCAAATTTTGGAAAGGCAGAAGAAAACAAATTAGGTTCATGGCAATACAATAGTGAAACAGGAATAACAACAATTACAATAAATAACAGCAAAGATGAAAGTAATAATGTTGCATGGGCAAAAAATGCAGTAGACGAATTTGTAGTTACATATATATATAATGAAGAAAGTGTAAAAAATGTAAAAGCATTTAGAACAGTAGCAGAAAACAACCTTAAACTTTATACAGACGAAGGAGAACATAAAAAAACATCAAGATATTGGGAAACAAATACAGAAAAAGCTATGCCAATAGAACTAAATATACAAGCACCAGAAAGCCTAAGCAAAAAATATATTTCAACAGGAAAAGACTTTAAAGAAACATTAACATTAAATATAAGTACAACAAAATTAGAAAAGAATCTATTTGTAGTTTCTAGTATGGACAGACTAAACATATCAGATGAGGATGAAACAAAAGTAAAACCAAGTACAACATATAAAACTACATATATAAATAAAGAAGACTTTATTAACATATTAGGTGAAAATGGAGAAGTAGCCATATTAAATATGTCAACAGCAGAAGAACTTGGAAAAATAACAAAAGATAGTGTAGATTCAAATAATAAAGAAATACTTTCTTTCACATATCCAAGTAATGTAAATCTAATAGGAATACAATTAAGCAACCCAGTAAAAGAAGGAAAACTAAATATAGAAAATAATAAAAACTTAAATATTGCAAATGTAACAGAATATACAAGCAATATAGATAAAATTGAAAAATTAACATTAAGCTCATTAGCAGCAATACAAAATATAGATGAAAAAGATTCTGTATATGATACAGATGCACAAATAAAAGAAATAACATTAACTAATCCAGAAACAAATGTAGAACTAGGTATTGATTTAGGACAAGATAAAACTACATTACCAGTAGGAACAAAAAATACAGTAGGATTTACAGTTTCATTAAAAACATCAGGAGAAAATGATAAATTATATAATAATCCTACAGTACAAATAAAACTACCAGAAGAAGCAAAAGAAGTAGCTATTGTAAAAGATAGTGAAGATCTAGCACATGCAAACGGATTAGAATTTGAAAGCTGGAAAGTAAATGGCAATACAATAGAAATAAAATTAAAGGGAAATCAAGCACAAACTTCAAATTACGATGGACAAGATACAACAATAACATTTTCAGCAGAATTTTCAACACAAAAATTATTACCAACAATTACAAGAAATATAGATTTAACAGTTACAAATGGAGAAGATCAAAAAACAAATTCAAAACAAGTAACTTTCTCTGCAGATAAAGGAATATTACTTGTAAATAGTATTTCAAATTATAATGGAACAGAACCTAGTATTTCTGCATTTAAAAATGAAGAAAAATCAGGTTTATTAAACTCGGAATCAGACAAAGCTATAACAGCAACAGGTGAAGCAACAATAATAAACAACACAGGAAATAAATTAGAAAATACAGAGATTATAGGAAAAGGAAATATAAAAGTTGCAATGGAAGGTGCAACAATAGCATATACAAAAGATCAAGAAGTAACAAAAAATAGCAATTGGAATGTTACAGAATATGCACAAGATGTAACAGGATATAAAATAACAATACCAACAATAGAAAATGCAAAAACAGTAAAATTCACATACGAATTAACAATACCAGCAAACTTGGGAGCAAACAAAACAATAGAGTTACAATATACAGTATATAGTGGAACAATACAAACACTTTCTCCAAAAATAACTTTAGCAACAAATCCAGCAACTGATGAACCAGGAGGAAATACAGGGGATAATACTGGAGATAACACAGGAGACAATACAAGTTCAGAGTATAAATTAGAATTAACAATGGAATCAAGTGTGCCAACAACACAAACTTTATTACCAGGACAAGAAATTACATATACAATAAACGTAAAAAATGCAAATGACCAAGATTATTTAGTTAACCTTGTGGGAACTCTTCCTAAAGGATTAGTGCCAGATGGTGCCATATTATCTATTGAATCTAATACGGAAGTTGTTGAAATACAACCAGAGGAAATTTATTCAGTTGAAAAAGACCTTTTAGCAAATCAAACAGCAAAATTAGTTATAAAGGCACATGTTTCTCAAGATATAGATGTTAAAGAGATAGAGAATAAGGTATCTGCTGTAATAATACTTCCAAATCCTTCTGGATTAGTAGAGAATTTGGAGAAATGTTTAGTAGGAAAAGTGGAAAAATCTTTAAAACATAATGTAAAACCTAATATTCCACTAAAAGGAATAGAAATACCAGAAGAAATCACATTAAAAATTGGAGAAAAGAAAACATTAGATATAAAACTAACTCCAGCAGATGCTTCAACAGAAAATTTAAAAATAACAGTTGATGACTCTAAAATTGCAACAATAACAAATGCAAGAGTAATAGAAGGAATAGCAGAAGGAGAAACAGTAGTTTCAGTATTTACAGAAGATAGAACAATAGGCAAGAACTGCAAAATAAAAGTTGTAGCAAACACAACTCCAGATGACCCAGCAAAGCCAGATGACCCAGCAAAACCGGATGACCCAGCAAAGCCAGATGACCCAGCAAAACCGGATGATCCAGCAAAACCAGATGATCCAGTAAAACCAAATGATCCAGTAGAAAAAATATATAAAATATCTGGTGTGGCATGGTTAGATGAAAATGAAAATGGTCAAAAAGAATCTAATGAAAGATTGCTAAAAGGAATTTTAGTAAAAATAAAACAAATAAATAAAGACAAAGTAGCCGAATACTTAAAAGACGAGAATGGAGAAGACTTAATAGCAATTACAAATAATGATGGTGAATATGCATTTAAAAACCTAGAACCAGGACAATATATATTAGAATTTAAATATAATACAAAAACATATAAACTTACACAAGTAGCAAACAAAGACTCTATACCATATGAGTCAAAAACATCAGAGGGAACAACAGTAAAAACAGATACAATTACAATAAAGAATAGCAATATAGAAAATATAAATATAGGTTTAGTTTTAAATTCAACATTTGATTTAGAATTAAACAAATATATAACAAGAGCAGTTGTTCAAAACAATGCAGGAACAACAGAGTATAAATACAACAATGAGCAATTAGCAAAACTAGAAATAAAAGCAAAACAAATGGCAAGTTCAACTGTATTTGTAGAATATGTAATAGAAGTTAAAAACAATGGAGCAGTTCCAGGGTCTGCACAAGTAATAGCAGATTATTTACCAAAAGAATTAAAATTCAGTTCAGAAATGAACACAGACTGGTACCAAGGAACAGATGGCAACTTGTATACAGAAAAACTAAAAGATGTAACAATAGAACCAGGAGAAACAAAACAAGTTACCTTAATTTTAACAAAAGCAATGACAGAAAATAATACAGGTACATTTGTAAATGCAGCAGAAATATATGAGGATAAAAATGATTATGGATTAGTAGATACAAACTCTACACCAGCAAACCAAGAAGAAAAAGAAAATGACTACAGCACAGCAGAAATAATGATAAGTACAGCTACAGGTAGTCCAGCCATGTATATTGGCATAATAATAGCATGTATGTTAATCCTAGGAGGAGGAGTATACATGATAAATAAAAAAGTAATAAACGGGAAGAAATCTATATAGGAAGGGGGGAGAAACTATGAGAAAAAATAAAAATACATTAATTAAATTTGCTATCATGGCAATTTTTATGATAATAAGTATAATGATTCCAAAAAATGTTCTAGCAACAAACCCAAAATTAAATAATGGAAATAAATTGTACGTTACTGAATTATGGAATAAGGCAGGTGTTTGGGACATTTATTGTACGGATCATACTAACCATTTAGCGAATAATGAAAATTATACAGTTACAGAAGTGTGGGAAGTTGCAGGAAACACTGTAAAGGAGAATGGTAGTGTAGTAAATAGAAAGTCAAATCCCATAAAATGGAAAACCGCTATGGGTAGAGCTTATATTATAAGTTCTTCAGGACCGTCGAGCTTTGGTTTTAGTAGTTTGAATGTTTTAGGTACTTTGAATAGGGGACAGGAAAGGTGCCTTAAACATGGAATTTATTCTGTTTTAGATTATAAACAAGAAGCTTTATGGAGAATTGGAACAAGTAGCTGGAACTGGGATGGAAAATCTGATATTTACAGTGGACTGGAGCTTAAATACAGCTGGTATGTTGATGATTATTTTAAAGAACAAGAATATATAATTAAAAAACAAACTAATGGCAAATATGCATTTGCTGGAACCACGAGTGGTAATGCTGAATATATGGGGTCTGTTAGTAGTAATCATATAAGTAATGTGGTTTTTGGAGATGGGACAAACTACTATAAAAAAGCATATAATTTATGGAAAGCGGCTGATTCGTATGGATCAACTGGAGTCGCTAGTGCTACTGTTGATAGTAATTCATTGTCAACATTACAAAATGCAGAACCCGATTACAATTCTGACACAGATTTTGTAATTATTGGTACATTGCATTTAGCACATCCTTCTAATGTAACGGTAGACAGTTCTGTGGTATCTGCCACTGATAATAATGAAAAGGATATAAAAGATTCTATAGTTTTAACAACAAAGAAAACGAAAAATACATTTAGTATTGTTAATGGAACAGATGTTACAATAAAAGTTAAGAAAAATAATTTACCTACAAGTATAAAAAATATAAATCTAAAGTATAGTGTTCCAAATGTAGTGACAAATGCTAGATTCTATATATTAAAATATCCTGGAGGTCAAACCCTTATTACTGGAGAGGGAACTCTAGGAAACTATAATGGTTATGTTGATATTGAACTAGATAAAAAGCTAATCCCACCAGCAAAAATTACACTTACAAAGGCAAGTAGTAAGGGTGGAAATTTAAGTGGTGCAGAGTTCTATGTTGTAGCTAAACAAGGATCAGAAACTTTGAAATCTGGTACAATAACAACTACAGATGGTAAAGCTGTTTTTGAGTGCCAACCAACAAGTAAAGATACCAATGTAGTGATTACAATAACAGAAAATACAGCTCCTACTGGTTCAGGAGGAATTTATAAAAAATTAAATTCAGCTATGGTAATAACATTAACGTATGATACATCATCAAATAAATGGAAAGCAACAGAAACAACAGACACCGAAGAAGTTTTAGAGATAACAAATGCTACAAATATAGATATAAAGGTAACAAACCAATTTATTGCTAAAATAGATTTAAATCTTACAAAAGCAAGCAGTTTAGGTGGAAATTTAAGGGGTGCGAAATTTAAGGTTGATGCTTCTCAAGATGGAGGAAAAGTAACTCCAAACTCTAGTACAATAACAACAAATAGCGCTGGAAAAGCTACTTTTACATGCCAACCAACAACAGAAGCAGATGTAACAATAAAAATAACAGAAATAGAAAAACCTACAGATTCAGTTGGAAATTATGAAAAACTAAATAAAACTATGGTAATAAAATTAACATATAATAGAACAGAACATAAATGGACAGCAACAAAAATAACAGACGAAGAAGAGGCTTTGGGTATAACAAATGCTACAAAGGTAGATATAACAATAACAAACCAATACATTTCTCCAATAAAAATTGGTGGAGATATAAATGGATTTGGAGGATTTGATAAAGTTGACCAAGCAGGAAATCCAGTTGTAGGAGCAGAATTTAAAGCAGTATTCAAACAAAACGATTCAATAATTGCAACAAAAACTGCAACTTCTAGTGCAACAGGAAAACTTGATTTTGAAGAAGTAAAACCAGATACAACAAGTAATGTAACAGTTACAATAACAGAAACAAAAGCACCAGCAGGGTATGAAAACAGTAATTATAATAAAACTATAGAATTTACATATGATAAAAATAGTCATACTTGGAACCCACTTACTAAGGATGTTAATGCAAATGTAAAATACAAAGATAAAATAACATATGTAGATATAGATAATGTTGTAAACAAGTCACAAATAGACAAATTAACATTAATAAAAAGAGATTCACAAGATTCAAGCAAATTAGCAGGAGCTAAATTTAAAATAACTTTAAGTAATATAGAAAAAATTAAAAATTATAACATAACTAGTGATCCAACAAATATTGACGTGACAATTGGTTCAGATGGAGAACTTACGTTAGAAGAATTAGTTATAAGAGATGTAACCAATCCTGTTATAATAACTCTAGAGGAAACACTTGCACCAAAAGGATATAAAAAGATAGAAGGAACAATCACATTAACAATAACACGTGTAGGCACAGAATATACAATAGTAACTTCAGCAGATGAAACTGTAAGAGCTAGTGATGAATTCAGGACAGATGTTATTAAACTTACACCAGGAGAGGACGGCATAGTAAAAGGCGATGTAAATAAAAATGGTATATTAGACGCAGGAGATGCCTTATTAATATTAAAAAATTCAGTTGGAAAATATGACTTTGATGAAGAATTAAAGAAAATAGCAGATGTAACTGGAGATAACAGAGTAAATTCAGCAGATGCACAATGGGTTTTAAGCCATAAAACATCAGTACCAAATTCTGGTTCTGCAATAGGCTTAGGAGGAAAAGGAGACGTAAATGGTGATGGAAAAATAACAGAAGCAGATGCTGAAAAAATATTAAAATATTCAGTAGAGCTTATTACTGAAATAGATTTAGAAAAAGCAGATGTAGACGGAAATGGTGTAGTAAATTCAGCAGATGCATTAAGAATATTAAGATACCTAGCAGGTGAAAAAGAAGGATCAACAGGAAACGTAACAGAAAACAATCATAAAATAGAAATAAGAATGAACGATATTCCAGTAATGAATTTAGGTGGAATAGTATGGAAAGATGCAGTAGTAGATGGAAAAGTTGTAAATAAACCTGATGGAAGGCATTCAGCAGGAGAAGCAGGATATGGTGGAATAGAGGTTCGTCTATTTGAAAAAGATGAAGAACAAAAACAACTAATACCAGTAACAACAGATGTCTATGGAAATACATTGATTTCAAAGACTATGGCAAAAAGACAAGGAATGGATTATAGAAATCCAAGAACAGGAAACTCAGCTAATACAATATTAGATATAGGTGAATATTTATTCCCAAATATAGAAAAGAGTGATAAATACATAGTTCAGTTTACATATGATGGAATACATTGGGAAACAGTATCTCCAGCAAGTAATCCATACACAAAAGATTCAAATGATCAGTCAAAGGTTACTGAAATTGATAGAGCTGAATTTAATAAAAAATTTAAAACAATTAATAATGAAACAACAGTTGATGGAACTCGTTTGGAATATGAACAAACTACAATAAATAATGAAGCAAAATCAAAATTAATAACAGAAAAAGATGGAGAACTTATAAACATATATAAAATGAATGCAACTTCCCAAGAATATATGAAGCCTGTTGAAAACTGGAAAGATACTTGGAATGATGATGGAACAATAAATGAAGGACATTATGCATTAAATATAAATTGTGGACTAAAAGAAAGATACTTTGATTTAGCAATAGGTTTAGATGTAGAAAAAGCAGAAGTATCAATTAATGGAAAAACAACAGAATATGGATATGCGCAAGTATTAAATGGCAAATTGGAGAATCTATCGAATAAGTTAGATACTATAACAGAAGGAAAGAAAGAATATAATTTGTATTTATATGAAAGCGATTATAATTACAGAATAGATGCATATAAAAATAATGGAGATTTAGTAAATCAGGATTCAGAAGGGGAGACTAGAATAGCAGAAGATACTAATGGTAAAACGGAATTAGAATTAAAAGCAAAAGTTACATATAAATTGATAATATATAACCAAAGTGTTGAAAACGGAAGAACAACAAAAATCGTAAATTACTATGATCCAACCATTTATACTTTAAGGGAAAGTGGAAAAGGCTATAGAGTACTAAATGATAATAAAAAGGGAACAGCAATTATAGAGATTAATGCAGAAGTGAAGGATCGTACCCAAGAAATTTATTTAGAATATGATGTAAACAAGCTAAAAGAAACAAGAGGATTAGTAACAGGGGATAATATTAAAAATTATGCAGAAATTCTTGAGTATAAAACAGATAATGGAATTGTAGATTACGATTCAGCACCAGGGAACTTTGACCCAAGAGAACCTATATACGAAGACGACACAGATTCAGCAAATGCTATTAATATTAAAGTAAAAGATAATTATAAAAGAGTAATATCAGGACAAGTATTTGAAGATACAGACCTAGATGAAACAAAATTAAAAGACAGCAAGGCTAATTCAGAAGACACTATTAATAATGTAATTGTTCAACTTATAGAATTAAGAGATATTAACATTGCTGGAACAAATATGCAATTTGAGTATATTTGGCAAGAAGCAGAAACTGGAAATAAAACAGTAAAATATACTAAATTTGATGGAACTGGTATAGCTACATATGATATTGATGGAGACATAAATACTGGCGAATATAAATTTATAGATTTTGTACCAGGTAATTATATTGTAAGATTCATATATGGAGATGGAACATATTATGACAAAGCAATTGATAGAATATCGACAAATAATGATAACAAAGACATAATAAAGAAATACAATGGTGAAGATTACAAATCTACATATGATAAAGACAATTATAATGCAACATCATATAATACAAGTACTTTGTATAAAGAATCTAATACATCAAAAGCAGTTGATAATGAGGCAAGAAGATTAAAAGTAATGAGCTATGCAGTAGATGTAGATAGTACAAAAGGTAGCAATTTAGCATTGCTAGATAAGAAGGCAGAAAACTTGACAACTGAAGAAACAACAATTTTAATAGATGATGTATTGAGTAATACTTGGATGTGTGCAGAAACTCCAAGAATTAATGTAACAGTTGATTCAGATACTATGGTGACAGATGCAAATAATACAACAGTTGGTGATGGAAACAATGTACCTCTTAACATATTCGAAAATGTAAACTTTGGATTAATGGAAAGACCTAAAACAAAATTAGTACTAGAAAAACACATAACAGGTTTAACAATAAAACCAGTAGAAAGTGGAGTAAGGCTAATAGCAGATGCCAGAGCAGATATTGAGAATATCCTAAATAATGTTACTGAAGGAAAAATAACGCTAGAAGGAGAACAAACAGGATTATTAGCAATAAAATCAACAAGATCAAATAGAGGATATTGGTACTTACAAACAGATACAACAGAATTAGCTCAAGGTGCAGATGCATATATAACATATACTTATGTAATAACTAACAAAGGTGATGAAGATTACCTATCATATAAGTTAATAAGTGAATATGATCCTAATAATATTAATAGTTATATTAATAAATTGAGTGCTTTAGAAGAAGAAATAAAACTAAATATATCAAAAAATAACTTTACAAAAGGAGAATATTTAAGTACTTTCTATTACACAGGAGATCAACTAAATATTAGTGATTCAAGCTTAAATGGAGTAGAGGTAACATCAACAGCAAGAGAATGGCAGGAATTTTTAAATCCAAAAGTAAGTTTTGTAAGTGCTGATGATATGGAAAAAACAGAAGTAACAGGTACTGAAAAAGAAAAAGCATATTACACCACAGATGGAAACCTTGAAACACGAACTGATATTAATGAAAAAGTGAAAAACGAAGTTAATAAACCTACAGGAAATTTAACAAGAAAAGGTAATGGAAACTATGAGGCAACTAACACAGATTGGAGCAAAAAAATAGTAGTTTCGAAAGCTTTATCAGCATCAGAGATAGAAAGTGGTGGAGTATACGATAGTTATATAGCAGAAATTACACATTATATGAATGTAGCAGGAAGAAGAGATCAAAGTACACCAGCAAACTTAAGCTATGTACACAGTGAGGATACTAGCATTACTTTAGATAGCGAAAATCCTGATACAAATAAAAAATACAATGAAGAAGACGAATTCTGGGCAGAGACATTTAGAATTACAAAACCAACAGGTGAAGATAAGCTAACGCCAGTACAAATAGCAATAATAACAATATCAGCAGTAGCAGTACTTGGAATAGGAATTATTCTAATCAAAAAATTTGTACTTAAAAAATAATATCAAATAAAAACCAATAAAAGGGTAAAACCTTTTATTGGTTTTTACATTGTGGTAAATACAAGGCTTGCCTTATGTATATAAATTAAAAAAATAGATATAATAAAATTATTGGTAGATATTGTATGAAAAAAATGCTTATGATATAATTTATAAAAATGGGTAAAACCAAAATATATAACAAAAGAAAGGGGCATGCAATATGTCAGAATACGAAGAGTTAAAAGATAGGTTATTTACAAAAAGAGAAACTGGATGGGAAAACTTAAGAGAAGAAGAAAAAACGAACATAGAAACATTTGGAAACGAATTTATTTATTTTTTAAATAAATGCAAAACAGAAAGAGAAGCAGTAGAGTTTAGCAAAGAAATACTACAAAAAAATGGTTTTATGGACTTAAGAGAAAAACCAACATTAATGCCAGGAGATAAAGTATACTATATAAACAGAGCAAAAAGCATATATGTTGCAGTAATAGGAACAGATGCATTAGAAACAGGTCTAAATATAGTAGGAGCACATATAGATTCTCCAAGATTAGATTTAAAACCAAATCCATTATATGAAGATTCAGGATTTGCATATTTTAAAACACATTACTATGGAGGAATAAAAAAATACCAATGGACAACAATTCCACTTAGTATACATGGAGTTATAGTAAAAACAACAGGAGAAAAAATAAGAATAAATATAGGTGAAGACGAAACAGATCCAATATTTACAATAACAGATTTACTTCCACATTTAGCGCAAGACCAAATGGAGAAAAAACTAAAAGAAGGAATTGCAGGAGAAGACTTGAATTTACTTATAGGAAGCATTCCATATGGAGACAAAAAAACATCAGAAAGAATAAAACTAAATATATTAAGAATATTAAACGAGAAATATGGAATAACAGAAAAAGACTTATTAAGTTCAGAATTAGAATTAGTACCAGCATTTAAAGCAAGAAGTTTAGGCTTTGATAGTAGCATGGTGGCAGGATATGGACAAGATGATAGAGTATGTGCATTTACATCATTAAGAGCAATCTTAAATGTAAACAATCCTAAAAAAACAGCAGTATGCATATTAGCAGACAAAGAAGAAATAGGAAGCATGGGAAATACAGGAATGGAATCACACGTATTTGACACATTTGTAGCAGAATTACTAAACAAAAAAGCAGAAAACAGACCAAACCAATTAGATAAAGTATTTTGCAATTCAAAAATGTTATCAGCAGACGTAGATGCAGGACTAGATCCAATATATGCACATGTATCAGAAAAAAATAATGCATCATTCCTAGGACATGGAATAGGACTAAACAAATACACAGGAGCAAGAGGAAAATCAGGAGCATCAGATGCAAATGCAGAATACGTAGCACAAATAAGAGCAATGTTAGAAAAAAATGAAATACCATACCAAATAGGAGAATTAGGAAAAGTAGACATAGGCGGTGGAGGAACAATCGCTTACATTCTAGCAAACAAAGGAATAGACGTAATAGATTGTGGAGTACCAGTATTATCAATGCACTCACCATACGAAGTAACAAGCAAATACGATATATACCAAGCATACAGAACATACGAAGCATTCATGAAATAAAAAAAGAAACAAAAGGGGTCTGTCCCCTTTTGTTTCTTTATAAATTATATAAGTTGTTATCTATGCATAGTTTTGCTCTTGAGGCTGTTTTTTCGTCTGATTTAAGTGCGTTTTCTAAGAATTCTGGATGGTTTATTAAAAATGTTCTCATTGTTTTGTCTGGGTTTTCGTAAAAGTTTTTTAGCATTTTGTATTGAGTGTTGTTTATTATATTCATATTAAGTGCTTTTTCAAATAAAGTTTCATCTATGTTTATCATTGAAAAAGATTTTACATTTGAGGCTTCTAGTTTTTCTTTTCCACCTTGCATTCTGTCTACAACTACTGTGCTCCAACATATTTTTGCACCTAAACTTTCTATTGCTGGAATCCATGCACGTATATAGCTTGAGGCTTCTGTAATTAAGTCTGCTATGTGCAATACTTTTGCATTTTTTACTTCTGATAAATCAATTGTAGTTTCAAATTCACTGTCTGTTATTATCATACTTAAATCTTTATATATTGTTATATGTGGTTTGTTAAGTTTGTTTGCTATTATGTTAGAGAAAAACCAATCTCTTCTTTCACCGCCAGAGATATAGTCTATTTCATTAATATTAATGTTTTCTTTAATAAAGTTAATCATTTCATCTATTACAGATTTGTAAATTCTATTTTCATTATAATGTTCAAAAGTTTTTTCAAATACTTTTTTTGGAAGACTATCTTTATCTTGCTTTTCATAATCTATAAATTCTAAAAGCTCTACTGCATCTTGTTCACTTCCATATAAAAAGTGTGTATTTATATAGTATGGACCGATTTTACCGAGATGTATACCAAAATGGTTTATTATCTGGACAAATTCTTAAGGCATGTGTTTCAAATAAATGTGATATTACATTATTCATAAAAAGACCTCCTAATATTTTCTTAAATAATAAATCAAAAATTTTATAAAGTCAAATAAAAATATTGAAAAAGAAATTAAAACATGATAATATTGTAAAAATATAAAAAAGGAGGCAAAAAATTGACTGTTCTTTTAAAAAATGGTAAATTAATTGACTATGCAACAATGACAGATGATTATTTTGATATTTTAATTGAAGATGATAAAATAAAAGAAATATCAAAAAGTATAAACAAAAAATCAGATAAAGTTATTGATTGTACAGATTTATTTATTATACCAGGAATGATTGATATGCATTGTCATTTAAGAGAACCTGGTTTTGAACAAAAGGAAACAATAGAAACTGGAATGAAAAGTGCTGTTAAGGGAGGATTTACTACTATTTGTCCTATGCCAAATACAAATCCTACTTGTGATAGTGCTTTTATTTTGCAAAAAATACAGAATGAGGCTAAACGAGTAGGGGTATGTAATGTGCTACCATATGCTAGTGTAACAAAAGGTGAATTGGGAGAAGAGTTAACAGATTTTAAAGATTTAAAAAAAGCTGGAGCGATAGCGTTTTCTGATGATGGGATGCCTGTTACAAGGGCAAAAATTATGAGAGATGCACTAATTGAAGCAAATAGGTTAGGCACTTTTGTTGCTTCACATTGTGAAGAAAAGGAACTTGGAAAAGGTGCAAT
This sequence comes from uncultured Clostridia bacterium, assembly GCA_934167165.1. Taxonomy (GTDB): domain Bacteria; phylum Bacillota; class Clostridia; order TANB77; family CAG-508; genus CAG-452. The sequence goes on along the minus strand of CAKPKG010000016.1, from coordinate 3,429 downwards.
AAATGCAGGAGAAATAGCAGATAAGTTAAATGTGGAAGGAGTTTTGCCAGAGGCAGAAACGCTAATGGCGGCAAGAGAAGTTGAACTTGCAGAAATAAACAATTTTCATGCACATGTATGCCACATAAGTGCAAAAGAAACCGCAAGATTGATAAGAGATGCTAAAAAAAGAGGAGTAAAAGTGACTTGCGAAACTTGCCCACATTATTATAGTTTCACAGAAGAAGAGGTTTTAAATTCTGGAACAAATGCAAAAATGAATCCACCACTTAGAAAAAAAGATGATATGCAAGAAATAATAAAAGCGCTTCAAGATGGAACAATAGACTGTATAATTACAGACCATGCACCACATACGAAAGAAGAAAAAGAAGTAGGGTTAGAAAAAGCACCAAATGGAATTATAGGATTTGAAACAGCACTTGCAGCAACTGTAACAAATTTAGTAGATAAAGGATATATTTCATATTTGGATATGGTAAGATTAACAAGTTACAATCCAGCAAAAATACTAAATTTAGATAAAGGAAGTTTGCAAGAAGGAAAGATAGCAGACATAACAATATTTAACCCAAATGAAGAATACATATATCAAAAAGAAGATATAGTGTCAAAATCAAAAAATACACCATTTATAGGTAAAAAGTTAAAAGGTAGGGTAAAATATACAATAGTAAATGGAAATATAGTATATGAAATAAATGAAAAGTAAATAGAAACAAAAGGGGTCTGTCCCCATTTGTTCCAAATAAATAAAAAGGAGAATGATTAAAATGAAAAATGCAATGGACAGATTAATTAGTAAAGTTAAAGAAACAAATAATCCAACTGTTATGGGATTAGATCCAAGGTACGATATGATACCAGAAAGTATTAGAGCAAAGTATTCACAAGATATTGAAGGGGCTTGTAAAGCTATACTAGAATTTAACAAAGGATTAATTGATAGTGTGTATGATATAGTGCCTGCTGTAAAGCCTCAGATTGCTTTTTATGAGATGTTTGGTATAGAAGGTATAAAAGTATTTAATGAAACATGTAAATATGCAAAACAAAAAGGAATGATTGTAATAGCAGATGTTAAAAGAGGAGATATTGGTTCAACTGCAGCAGGGTATTCAAATGCGTATTTAGGCAAAACTCCAATAGGAGAAGAAAAAGTGTCAATATATGATGTTGATTTTGTAACTGTTAATCCATATTTAGGCATTGATGGAGTAAAGCCATTTATAGATGATTGCAAAGAGTATGGAAAAGGAATATTTATACTAGTAAAAACTTCTAACAAATCTTCTGGTGAATTGCAAGATTTAAAATTAGAAAATGGTACAACAATATATGAAAAAGTAGCAGAATTAGTAAGCTCTTGGGGAAAAGATCTAGTTGGAGAATATGGATATAGCAGTGTAGGAGCCGTAGTTGGTGCAACATATCCTATCCAAATAAAAGAACTAAGAGAAATTATGCCTAAAACATATTTCTTAATTCCAGGATATGGTGCACAAGGCGGAAAGGCAGAAGACATAGCATTAGGATTTAAAGATGGAATTGGTGGAATAGTAAATGCTTCTAGAAGTTTAATGGCAGCATATAAGTCTGATAGATGGAAAGATAAGTATTCAGAAAAAGAATTTGGAAAAGCAACTAGAGCAGAAGCAATTAGAATGAGAGATGAGTTGAACGAAGAAATAATAAAGTAGAAAGGAGAAACTTATGCCATTACAATTAAAAGCAAGATTAATAAAAAAAGAAGAGCTAAAACCAGATATATTCAAATTTTCAATGCAAGCCAAAGAAATTACAGACATTGCAAAACCAGGTCAGTTTGTAGAAATAAGAATAACAGATACATTAGATCCATTTTTAAGAAGACCAATTAGTATATACAATATGGACAAAGAAAATGGAACATTAGAAATAATATTTAGGATCCAGGGAAAAGGAACAGAGATTTTAGCAAATAAAAAACAAGATGAATTAATAGATATAATTGGACCTTTAGGATACGGAACATTTAAATTTGATGGTTATAATAATATTGCAATACTTCGGCGGAGGAATTGGCGTATTTCCATTATATGAACTTGCAAAAGAAGCATCAGAAAAAATTAGAGTAAACACATATTTAGGATTTAGGGATAAAGAAGCGGTGTTATTAGAAGAGGAATTTGAAAAAGTATCGAAAAAACTAATAATAACAACAGATGATGGTAGCTATAAAATACATGGATTTGCAATAAATGAATTGGGAAAAGACATAGAAGAAGAGCATATAGATGCAATATTTGCCTGTGGACCATTGCCACTATTAAAAGCAGTACAAACCCTAGCAAAAGAAAAAAATATCCCATGTCAAATATCATTAGAAGAAAGAATGGGATGTGGACTAGGAGTATGCCTAGGTTGTGCAGTAGAAGTTGCAAGCGGGGGATATGAACACGTATGCAAGCAAGGCCCAGTATTTGATAGCAAAAAAGTTATAATATAAAATTTGAGGAAAAAAGGGGACAGGCCCATTTTTCCCTCAAGGAATGAAAGGTGTGAATTTATGAATACAGAAGTTAATTTTGCAGGAATAAAAATGAAAAATCCTGTTACAGTCGCTTCAGGTACTTTTGGATATGGTAGAGAATATAGTCAATTTTTTGATTTAAGTGAAATTCGGAGGAATTATCACAAAAGGAACTTCGCTAAAACCACGTGATGGTAATAAACCTTCTAGAATTTGTGAGACTCCAAGCGGAATGCTTAATAGTATAGGACTTCAAAATCCAGGAGTTGAATATTTTTTGCAATATGATTTGCCATGGCTAAAGCAACAAAATACAGCTATTATTGTAAATGCTTGCGGAAGTACTGTTGAGGATTATGTGGAAGTTTGCAAAATACTTAACAAATCTGAAATTGATGGAGTTGAGCTTAACCTTTCTTGCCCAAATGTTAAATCTGGTTGTTTGGCATTTGGAACTACATATGAAGGTGTAAAGGAAGTTACTAGTAAGGTTAGAAAAGTTTTGGATAAACCATTAATTGTAAAACTCACTCCAAATGTAACTGATATAACAATTCCTGCCAAAGCAGCAGAAGATGCAGGAGCAGATGGCGTATCTTTAATTAACACTTTGCTTGGAATGAGTATTAATGTAGATACTAGAAAACCATATTTAGCAAACAATACAGGTGGACTTTCAGGACCTGCTATAAGACCTGTTGCGGTTAGAATGGTATATCAAGTGGCGCAAGCTGTTAATATTCCTATTTTAGGAATGGGAGGAATAACAAATGGAAGAGATGCATTAGAATTTATGCTTGCTGGCGCAAGTGCAATATCAATTGGTGCAGGTAATTTTATAGATCCATATACAAGTGTAAATACAGTTAAAGAAATAGAAGAGTATATGAAGAAATATAATATAAAGGATATAAAAG
>CAKPKG010000015.1 GCA_934167165.1 uncultured Clostridia bacterium | reverse complement strand
ATGTATTATCACACTTACATCTACCTTTTTTTCCTTCTAATCTATTAACTTTACAATTATGTGGGCATAGAGTACAACTATTTAACATTTTTTAGTCCTTCTTTAAATAAATTGATTGTGATGGATATGCAAGACATATTTTTGCTTGGTTTACCATATCTAATAAAGTGTAATTTATTTCTTCTTTGAATTTTAAATAATCAACATATTCTAGAGCACTAGTCTTTAAGTCGATTGATAAATCAATTCCATCAGCAGAAATTGTTTCAAAAAATACTTTTACAGTTTCGTTAATAACTTGTGGGTGTGTTGTTAGAGCTAATTTTATATTTTCTGTTAATTGCGTTACTTTTTCTAAAGGAGTATCCAACTCAAGTGTAAGTACAGTGAAAAATCTTCTGCTTTCTCTTTTAGATGAATTTATAATGTTATTATCTGTTAAAACACTGTTTGGAAGAACTATAACTTGGTTGTCTGCATTTCTTATTCTTGTTGTCCTGAATGTAATATCTTCTACAGTTCCAGAAAGATCACCAACAGTAATGTAATCACCTATTTCAAAAGGTCTATCAGATATTATAGAAATACCTGCTAAAAAACTTTTTGCAATATCTTGAGCAGCAAGTGCAATTACAACACTACTAATTCCAAGACCTGTTGCTAAACCACCTAGGTTATAACCAAGTTCAGTAATTAAAATAAATCCAGCTATTATATAAATTAATGCTTTAGCTACTTTGCTAAAAAAGTTAATTGTTGTGTCGTTTCCATTAAAGTTAAGCTTTTCACGTAATTTAGCAAATGATTCAGAATTTGAATCAAATAAATTAGAAAATCCTTTTGTAGCAAGCAATATAACACATATTTTAAATATTTTGGTTATAACAGCAAAGATATCTGCTGGTAATTTTAAAACCATAAATCCAATGTATATTCCAAGAACAACAAAGAATGATTTTAATGGTTTATAAAATCCATTATTTTTAATTTTATTTTTATCTTTAACTTTAAATTTAAACATCTTTACTATCATATATGCAATGGGCGAGCTTATTATTTTAAAAATTACAATAATTGCTAGTCCTATTCCAATATCTATTGCATTTTCAAGAGTAAGATTTTTAAAAAAGTCTAATATCTCATTTAAAAATTTCATATTTATCACCAATAACTATATTACCATATTTTAGAGTAATAAACAAATATATTAGTCATAAAATTTTAAGAGGAGGTATTTATGAGAAAGATTTTTTTAAGTATATTGCTTGTAGCAATAATTGCAACAATTAGCACTCAAGTATTTGCTTTTTCACAGTCTTCAGAGAAGCTATATAACGGAATAGATGTAAGCGAATGGCAGGGGAATATAGACTTTGGAGAAGTTGCAAGAGCTGGGATTGAAGTAGTGTATATCAGAGCAAGTGAAGGAAGAGGTTATGTTGATCCATATTTTAGAGAGAATTACGAAAAGGCAAAAGCAAATGGATTAAGGACTGGTTTTTATCACTTTTTAACAGCAACAAATGTGGCAGAAGCAAAAGAAGAGGCGGAATTTTTTGTTAGCAATATAAAAGGTTTAGAACCAGATTGTAGATTAGCAATGGATTTTGAAGTATTTGATGGCTTAGATGTTAGTACTATAAACGAAATTTCAAGAGTATTTTTAGAAACGGTAGAAAAATTAAGTGGTAAAGAATGCGTAATTTATAGTGATGCATATAATGCAAGAACAGTATTTAGTAAAGAACTAGCAGAGGATTATCCTATTTGGGTTGCAGATTATTTTGTAGAAGAACCAGAGAGTAATGGCAAATGGAATTTTTGGGTAGGTTTTCAATATTCAGATAGAGGTAGAATAAACGGAATAAATGGAAATGTAGATAGAGATTATTTTACAAATGGAGTATTTTTAAATGAAGTTTCAGAAATTCCAAAGGATACGGTAAAAGATAAAAATCAGGAATTTAAATATATTAAAGTTACAAGGGGAGAAACATTAAGTGGTATTGCAACTAAATATAATACTTCATATCAATATTTAGCAAGAATAAACGGCATAGCAAATCCAAATTTGATTTATGTTGGTCAAAAATTAAGAGTTCCTATGCTAAGTGATTACAAAATACATGATACTAGTCATAGATTGTATATAGTAAGAAGAGGAAATACTTTAACACAAATAGCTAGAGAATATGGAGTAACTATAGAAAGTATTGTAGAATTAAATGACATAGCAAATCCAAATTTGATTTATGTTGGAGAAACATTAAGAATATCAACAATAAACAGCTAAAATTTGCTTTCGGCTAAAATGTATGTTATACTTTATGTACACTATTTTAAAGGAGGCCTTTTTATGGCAAACATCATTCTTAGGAAGTTCAAGGAAATGGACGGACAAAATTTAGGACGGTGTATTGCTCATAAAATGATTCCATTCTGTTTAATCCTTAAGTGCGATTGCAAAACCATGTTGAATGACTATATCCAAAGAGATATGGAGATTGAACCGGCTTTGGTAATTGCAGATAAGGAAACAGACATGATGCTTGGAGCATTTGATGCTTTGTTAGTAGATGATGCTCTTTTAACAAGCTATTATGTTTTACCGTGGTATGACAAAAATAGTCATGTAGCGGAAACTGCATTGGGATTGTTTGTAGAGTTTATAAGAAAAAACAATACTGATGTTAAGAAAATTCAGATTTGTATAAACAACGCTGATTCTGATACCAGAAGAGTTGTGCTTACAAACGGCTTTGTAAAAAATAAAGAAGATGAGTTTTCTGAAGAATGGGAAAAACTCTTATAAGTGTAATGCTGGCCTGTTAATTCAGGCTGGCAATTTTTATGAATAATTTTTGAAAATCTGCATAAAATTTACAAAGAAGGAACATATTTTAGTGAAAGTGTTGACAAATATACAAAAGAAGAGTATACTAATACAGTAGTAAAAATTGAATATCGCGGGGTGGAGCAGTTGGCAGCTCGTCGGGCTCATAACCCGAAGGTCGATAGTTCGAGTCTATCCCCCGCAACCAGATTAAAATAGGCATTTTGTAGAAATACAGAGTGCTTATTTTTTATTCTTTAACCACAACTAAAATGAGACATAATAGAGATATTTTAATTGTATAAAATTATCAGATAAAATATATTGTGATAATTTATATTCAAATGCAGGAAATGCTTGTAGTGAGATAGAAGCAAATAAAAAACATCAAGAAAAAATGTTATCAAGCTTAATATTAAAAGAATATAAGAGAGAATATAAAAGAATGTATGATTGCATTATAATAATATAAAAAGATTTATAGAAGCAAAATTCAAAAAGTGGTCAAAAGAGGCTAGAGAATTAAGAGCAAAATATACAGATAAACAAATTGAAAAGTTTAAGAAGGAATTGAAAAAATTAAGTAAATTATATTTTAACATTGATAAAATATAAGAATTATGTGTTATAATATTTTTAGATAAATTAGCAAGAGGTAAAATTTATGAAACAAATGACAAAAGAAGAACTAATTGAATATTTTATAGAACAACTTGGTGATAATGAAATACTAGGTAAATTTATGACAATAGAGCAGATTAGGAATAAGTTAAATGCTTTAATAGGTAAGGTGATATATAGTACACAACCAGGAAATACTCAAGCATCTTGGAATATACATGAGCGTACTTTGAAGTTTGATAAAACAAAAATGCAATGGAAGGAAGAAAATGCTGTTATTGTACATGAATTAATACATATATTGTCAAGTTCGGAATATGTCCCCTTAATGAACAATGATAGCGATTATACTTCATATAAAGTAGGCATTCATTACTTTGATTGTATTGAAGAAAATAACGAAAGAGATTTCTTTTTTGATCAAAATAGAGGTATAAATGAGGGAATTACAGATTTTATAGCTGAACAAATTACAGGAGAAATCCATGAGGGATATAATAAAGAAAAAAGTATCTGCAAAATTTTATCAGTTATAATAGGTGAAGATATAATATTACAAAAATATTTTGCAGATATTGAACCATATAAAACTAAGACACTTGTTCAAGCTAGAAATATATTCAAAACAGAACTTGTCAAAAAATATGGTGTGCAACATGGAAATGTAATAAATGATGATGTTGTAAGAGTCTTATCATTATCAGATCAATTAACTGACTTAAATTATACAGATATGGTTTATGGATTAAATGAGAACGGTAAAAGTATACAAAAACAAACTGGGACACAGATATTTGATATATTATACACAATGTTCAAACAAGCTGTTGATTTAGAACAAGACTTAGATAAGAAAATAGATATAATGAAAAAACTAGAAAGAATGTGTGATGATCGTGATGTTGATTTATCTAAAATTAGAAGATTTATATCAACAAATGTAATAGAACAATTATTACAAGACGATTCAATTGATTATATTAAAAAATTAGAAAAGATTAAAAGAATAAAAGAACAAAAAATACATTTTCAAGATGAATCAATTGATGAAGTCCTTTTTGACACAGAAAGATTTCCAGAATTAAGTGTAGATGAAAAGTTAGAATTATATATTAATTTGCAAAAAGGCGAAAGATTAACAATAGATAGATTTAACAGGATATATCAAATGTATGTAGAAAATGGAAAAATTATTGAAGGTGTATTCCCTAAAAAAAGATTAGTTAGAACATTATTATTATCACAAATTTCAAATATAGATTCAGTTGAACAAATAGATCAAAAACTTAATGAATCTAATTATTATAAATTAGGAGAATATTATGCATTACCAAGAGGAGATAATCCAATTAATACAGTAATATTTGACAAAGAAGGCAAAAAATTAGAACAAGAAGATTTATACTTTGATCCTGAAAGGCATGAAAAAATAGATTATGAATGGGATATTGAGCTTTTAAGTGAGCACTTTTCAGAAGATAAAGCAAAAAAAATAGCTGAACAAATACCAGAAAAATTTAAACAATATAAAACAGAATCTAAAGGAGAATGTAGCTATTGCGGAGTTACAATTATTGGAGATATTATAAGATTGGATTATAAGGACTGGAACGAAAGTGATAGAACAAATTGTTATTATGGGGGATTTTATTCAGTAGATGAAAATGGGAATTTAGAATTAATTCCAGAACGGGGAAAAACGCAGAATAACAGATGATATGTCTGAGTTAGATATAGAATTAAAAAAACAAACTTCAGATGTTTCAATAACTGAAATGATGCAAGAGGCTGATGATTTGCAAGTAGTATTAGGAGATAAAACACCAAAAACAAATGAAAATTCAAGAGGAGAAGGTAACAATGGCAAATAAAATAAATATAGAAAATCAAGAATTATTAGTATTATTAGAATTTGATGATGACGAATATACAAAAATAACAATGTGTTTAGATGAAGAGAATAAAAAAGTATTTGTAATTGATAATAAATTAGTAACAGACCAAAAACTAATTGATAAAATAAACAAAAAATATAATTTAGAATTACCAGAAGAATTAAAAGGTATTATATTTTAGTAAGGGAGAAGGAATTAATGACTTATGAGACTAGACAAGCTTATGCAGAAATATGTGCAGTTTTACAATATATGCCAAATGAATATGTAATAAAAATCCCAGGAAAAATAATAAAACTGTTTCAAACTGAAAAGCTTGAAAACTATGAACCAAATATTAATAAATCAAATCCATTAGACAAGAATTACTTAAGTAAAAAAACAATGGTTCTTATTGCCATGCTTAATTACCAATATTGGTGTCCAAATAAAAAAGTAAAAGATGAGTTATATAAGCAATATTTATCTAATAATGATAAGTTTGAAAAAGAAATTAGAGAAAAATATAGTACAGACAATTTATTTAAAAACAAAAGAACTGAAAAGATTGAAATCCAAGAAGAAACACAGGCATTAGTAGAATATAAAGAAAAAAGTTTTATTCAAAGAATCTTTGATAAGATAAAAAGATTTTTTAAGAAAAACTAATGGAGATAATATATGATTGATATAAAGGGATTAAATAAATTAGGATATGATTCATTTTCTTTAGAAGTATCAGGTACTAGAGGAGAAATAAATTATATTGATAAAGAATTTAATAAATGTATAGAAGAACAAGAATATGAAGATAAGTATGTAATTAATGTGTTTATAGATATTTTTGCTACTAATCTAGACACTCAAGAGAAAGAAAAAATCGGAAAGCTAACAGGAAATTATTTTGAATCAGAAATAGTAATGGATGATATGAGTTTTTATGATTTATGCGATTCTATTGATACAGACTTAGAACATATGGCGTCTGCTATAGTTGATGAAGAAGAGTGTATAAAGGATGAAATTTGCGAATTTGATGAAAACTTAATGTATATAGATAGAATATATATAAATGAAAAATTTAGAGGATTAGGTATAGCTAGTTATGTAATAAATTCTTTAAATGAGATATTAGAATATTCAGTTAATTTAAGTCCAAATGTATTAATCCTATTACCAGCACCACAAAAAATAGGAGAAGATGGATTATTGCAAGAAATCAGGGATGAAGATATAAATAAGCAAAACAAGGAGAAACTATACAAATTATATGAAAAATTGGGATTTAAAAAACTCGAAGATTCAAATTATATGATTAAAAGAACAAAAGAAAGATATATATAATTTGACCACTTTTTTGACCACAACTGGAACGAGAAATAATAGAAATACTGAAATATAAAAAATAAGTGTTGTTCTGAAACTTTAAAGAATAGCACTTTTTTAAATTCTATGGAAATAATGATAGTTAAAGGTTAGTTCTCATAACCCGAAGATCGATAGTTCAAGTTTATCCCCCGCAACCACTATAATAAAGGCTTCTAGCAATTTGCTAGAAGTTTTTTCATATCTAAAAATAACTTTAGCATAAATGGTATAAAAATTAAAAAAAATACTTATGGAAAAGAGATAAGCAGAATAAGGACTGGTTTGAAAAAGCAGGAACTAATATGATAAAATGAATTAGGTGATGGTATGGAAAGTAGAATTGATAAAAAGGTATTAGAATATGTGGGAATATATAAAACAAAAAAACCTACACAAGAAAAAATAGATTTAGCTCTAAAAGTAAAAAAAGAATTAACTAAACTAACTAATTTAAATATAGAAAGAGTGTATATTATGGATGAATATGCATGGGGAAAAAATGATAAATATCCATCTTTCTGTTTTTTAACAGATGTGAGAACAAAAGAAATAGATAAAAAATTCGAAATAATAAAGAAATATGCATATAAAACTAATATTAATATACTTTTTTGGAGCATGTGCCAGTTTGAAAAAAGAAAAAGTAACCCAACAGAACTTGACTATTATATAGAAAATTATGGAAATAAAATATATGATTCAGGAAAGTTAGTCGATATAGATGAGAGAGTGAAAACCACAAGATATGTTGCTATGGCAGATTATTATAGGTATATTAAAACATTTCAAGGGTATAACCCAGAGGCATGGATGAGAATCTTATTGCAAATATATTCATTAAAAATGGATTATCCTATAAATGAGGATAAAGATTTAGAAGAAACAATCGAGTATGTAAAGTATATTTCTCAAGATAAATATATATTAACCGCAATAAAAAATTTTAATAAAAAAGATGTTGATAAATTTAATATATGCGGGAGGCTAGAAAAGTACATAAAAAAACTAAAGCAAATAAGACCAGCAATGGTGTTAGAAAATGAACCATCAATGAAAATTTATGAAAGATACTCAGATATAAGAAATAAAGGCGAAGAGATAAGTATAAGCAATCTCACTAAAGAGAACTTGTATATAATGGAAGTAATACAACGAAAAATGCCAGATCAAATTGCAGAATTATTTAATACTGATAAAAGTAAAATACTAGGATTACGCAAAAAGTTTGGATACAAAGTCTCAGATTCATTCTGGTATGAAGCGGTAGGAGATCTAGTATCAAAAGCTATAAATGAAACCAAATTGTACAGCCCATATGATGTATTAAAAAGAATTGGTATATTTAATTTTGAAAGACACACATATAGTATTTTGTCTTATATAAATGATGGCCAAAAGTATCTTTTAAAGGAATTTTGGAAACTAACAGATGGAGAAAGACATGGGCTAGAAAAAAATTTTTCTAAGAGTGCAAGAGATGTATATTTCAGAGCATATTTATGTGCAGAACTATTAAAACAAAATGCTTTTATAGAAGAAACTGAATATTTAACTTACAGAATAACGAAAAAAGGGAAAAAGCTGATGGAAAGGCTAGCATATAGAAATATAGATGAATTAAATTTAATTGAAATAAGTAACATAACTGGAAAGGCTGATTTTTATGGATTATCTATTATTAAGCTGGATAATGAAAACATATTTTTTCATGGTAGTGCTGAACAATTTGAAGAATATAAAGAAATGGAAGAAAAAAATCTTAATGATGTGAAAGAAAAAGAGAAACTAATAGAAGTTAATTTTGAAGACATTAAAGTGAAGAGAAATATAAATAAAAAAGAAAAGACACAAAGCAAAAAAATAAAAACGGATTATAAACAAATAAATTTATCTAAAGAAAAAGTAGGAAAAGATAGTGAAGAATTAATATATAATCTAGAAAAAGAGAAATTACTAAAGGAAAACAGAAGCGATTTAGCTCAATTGGTATTTTGGGAATCAAAAGAAAATGGTGATGGGGCAGGATATGATATAAGGTCTTATGAGAAGAAAAATGAAGAATATGTAGAGATTTATATAGAAGTAAAAGGAACTAATAAGAGTGTAAATGAGCCATTTGAAATATCAAAAAATGAAATAGAAACTTCAAATAAATATAAAGAGCAATATTATATTTATAGAGTTGGCAATGTATATACAAATCCAAAGTTTTATAAAATAAATGGAAGAATAAAAGATAACTTTAGTTTAGAAGCAACAAGTTTTAAAGCTAGAAAAAAATAGAAAAGATGACATATACAATTGGAAATATAACAAGCTTGTAGAAAGTAATGCAAAGGTTAGGCATATATAATTAAATTTCAAATAAGAAGAAAAAGTATATACCAATACATACTCATCAACGAAATTTCTGGAAATAGTAGAGAAATTAAGACATTAGGTGTAGAAATATTAAAAGGTAGGAGATCTAATAAAAAATATCCAGAGTTTTTAGCATTGTAAAGCTTTATCTCAGAGTGTGTTTCAAATGTTATATTTATCAATAAAGTGTGACATATGGTTGGCAAACCTATAGAGTTTTTTTGTAAAAAATGGTATTTTTATTGAGAAAAAAATGATTATATGATAAAATGCAATTGAATTATAAATATGTGAGGTGCACGAAAGTGAAGGATATAGATAAATATATAAATACAATTATTAAGGGAGATTGCATAAAAAACTTAAAGAAACTTCCTGATGAAAGTGTTGACCTAATATTTGCAGATCCACCATACTTTATGCAAACAGAAGGTGAATTACATAGAACAAATGGAACTAAATTTCATGGGGTAGAAGACGAGTGGGATAAATTTAATAACTATAAAGAATATGATAAATTTTGTACACAATGGTTAAAAGAATGTAAAAGAGTAATGAAGAAGGATGCTAGTATATGGGTAATAGGAGCATTTCAAAACATTTATAGATTAGGGTATATAATGCAAAATATGGGATTTTGGATTTTAAACGATGTTGTTTGGTCAAAACCAAATGCGGTTCCTAATTTTGGAGGTACTAGATTTCAAAACTCTCATGAAACTCTATTATGGTGTACAAAAAATAAAAATGCAAAATATACATTTAACTATAAAACTATGAAACATTTAAATAATGAAAAACAAGAAAAGAGTGTATGGAATATCGGAATTTGTATAGGAAATGAAAGACTAAAGGGGGAAGATGGCAAAAAGATACACTCAACGCAAAAACCAGAAAAATTATTATATAATGTTATAGTATCTTCTTCAAAACCAGGAGATATTGTTTTAGATCCATTTTTTGGAACAGGAACAACAGGTGCAATAGCAAAATTGACAGGTAGAAACTATATAGGAATAGAAAGAGAAAAAGAATATATAAAGGCTGCTCAAAGCAGGTTGGATAAAATTGTTCCAAATATTGATGAAGTTGCTAATTTGAATTTTGAAGTGAAACCACCAAAAGTTTCTATGGATAAATTAATAAGTTTTGATTATTTAAAAGTAGGACAAGAAGTATATAATAAACACCAAGAAAAAATTGGTGTTATAGAAAAAAATGGATATATCAATGATGGAGAACAGATTTTATCAATTCATAAAATGTCTGCAAAACATTTAGGATTAACAAATAATAATGGTTGGGATTATTTCTGGATAAATAATAATCAAAATCAATTTGTTACATTAGACTCTTTAAGATATGAATTTAAGGAAAGAGAAGTATAGGAGGAAATATGAAAAGTGTTTTAGACCAAGTAATGAAAAAATCAATAGAAATTATGATAAAAAATGCTGGAAGTGATACTAAAATAAATAAATTAAAAACAAAACATGAGAAAAAAATTCATTTTATACCGATAAAATATAGAGTGTTTGGTGGAATTATGCAATCTATGAATATCCAATTTGGTAATTTTATAGAAGAGGCTATACACCAAATATTATTAGTAAATCCAAACAATGAAATACTAGAGGCATATTCTGGAAAGAGATCTAACAAATTTAAAATAAGCAAAGAAACAGAGAATTTAATAGATTTATACATTACAGATTGTGAAACTCATACATATTCAGAAGAACAACAAAAAGAAAATTATAATAAATTGTTAGAACAAATTGTCCTAAATGAAAAGAATGAAAGCTTAGAAACAATAGAATTTAAGCATGATGTAGATGTGTTATTTAAAGATAATACAACAAGTATTACATATTATGTAGAAATAAAATATAATGACGACCATGATACAGGGAAATTTATTGATATAAACAGAAAGCTTTTAAAGACATATGCATATTTGGTAAGAGAATTAAAAATATATGATAAAGATAAATTTAAACCTATGTTGTTTTATTTTACAAACAAGAGAATGAAAGGAAATATATACATTCCAGAAAATGAAATATACAGAGGGAAAAGATTTTTTGAAAAATATACAACTATTAAATATGAAGATTTAGAAGAATATATGTTAAATATAAGTGAAAATGATGAAACTATAAAACAATTTAATGATATGTACAATAAAGTTGTTAATCAAAATGTATATAGATATAACAAAAATATTGATATTACTTGTGTACATGAAGAAGGGGAAGAATATAAAATTTGTGAAGGAGAAAATTCATGATTTTAAAAGAGAATAAAGAACTAAAACAAAAAAATTTTAAGAATGAGAAAGAATTACAAACTTTTTTTGAAAGAAACATAGAGAAGATACTAGGATACAAGTTTATTGATACAGAGTTTACTGTTGGAGATTTCAGGATAGATTCTTTAGCATTTGATGATGAAACAAAATCTTTTAGAATAATAGAATATAAAAATGTAAAAAATCATTCTTTAGTAGATCAAGGTTATACATATTTAAAGTTAATGTTAGAAAGAAAAGCAGATTTTGTGCTTCAATATAATATAAAAACGAACTCTTCTTTAACAATACAAGATATAGACTGGAGCCAATCAAGAATTATATTCGTTTCTCCTATTTATACATCATATCAATTAAATGCTATAGATTTTAAAAATATACCAGTTGATTTAATTAAGGTAACAAGATATGAAGACGATATCATAGAAATAGATTTCATAAAAAAGACAAGCAATGTAAAAGTACAAGATATTAATATGGAACCTAGTAAAAACGATGTTAATAAAGAAGTAGTTGTTTATACAGAAGAAGATCATTTGGCTAAAGTATCTGAAAACATTAAAAGATTATATGAGGAATTAAAAAATAGAATTTTAGAATTAGATGATATAGATGTAGATGTAAAAAAATTATATATTGCATTTAAAGGTTCAAGAAATATTATAGATATTGGATTTAATAAGAATGAAATTAAAATTTATATAAATATGAAAAAAGGAACTTTACAAGATTCATTAAATATAACAAGAGATATTAGTAATGTAGGACATTGGGGCAATGGAGACTACTGGGTTATAATTAATAAAGAAGATGATATAGATAATGTAATTCCTTTAATAAAACAATCTTTGAAAGTAAATAAAAAATAAACAAAAGAAGCGGAAAGTATAATAAAACCTATATTTTCTGCTTTTTCTATTATGTTTCGACAAAACTCGCATTAAAAAAGTGATACATTATGCTTTAATAAGTATATTGTAAAGGAGATAAGAAATTGTATAAAAAATAAATACCATAGGAAAAATATCAGGGTGGTTAATATGTGGACTAACCATTGATCTAATTGATTTAACAGATAGTTATATTTTTAATTATTTAATAATAGCACCTATGCTTGAGTGGATTTTGAAAAAAATAGCATATTGGACATGTAATATAATTATATATAAAAAATTAGATATTAATGAGTATGCAATAGGAAGTTTGGGGTACTGGATATCTTATATTATATATATATTAATATTGTTTGCTATATTATTTGTATTGAAAAATAATGGAATGATACCACTAGTAACTAATTTAGATATAATAATTTTTGAAGGTATTGTAAATTTTATTACAAATATATTAAGGGATTCAATAAATAATATTGTTGATATATTACAAACATAATAAAAATAAAAGGAAATAAAAAAATGGAAAAGTTAGAATTAAATTTAGAAAATTGTTATGGAATAAAGAAATTAAATGAAACTATTGAATTTAAGAAAATAGACAATCAAACAGGTCTAAAAAAAGATATCAACGCTTGTTTAATATATGCGTCTAATGGAACGATGAAAACATCTTTTGCCAATACTTTTTTAGATATTGAAAATGAAAGGGAAACAAAGGATAGAATTGAGCCTAATAATAACACAATAAGGAATATAAAAATAGATGGTAAAGATATAAGTAGAGATGATGTTTTAGTTATTCAAACATATATAGAAGGATATGATTCAACTAATAAAAGTAAATTGCTAGCTAGTAAAAAATTGAAACAAGAATATGATAGTATTTGGAATGATATAAGTAAGAATAAAGAAAACTTTTTAAAAGAAATTAAGAAAATATCTGGTATAAATAGTATTAATGAAATAGAAGAAGAAATTATGACTATTTTTAAAGAAAATGAAAAAGAAGATTTTTGTGAAGTTTTGCAAAGAATAAAAAATGAGTATAAATTTGAAAAAATTGATATATTGAATAATATAAAGTATAAAGAAGTAATTAATGAAGATATACAAAAGGCTTTATCACAAAAAATAGTAGCAGATGCACTTAGCGATTATATGAAAAAATATAATGAAATATTGGAGACATCAGAATTATATAAACCTGGAGTATTTGACAATACCAGAGCAACAATTACTCTTAAATCATTAAGAGATAATAGCTTTTTTCAAGCAAATCATAAAGTGATTTTGGAAAATGGAATGGTTTTGGATGAAGAACAATTTGAAAATAAAATGCAAGAAGTTGAAGAAAAAATTTTGAATGATGAAGATATAAAAAGAAATTTTAAAATTATTGAAATAACATTAGATAGGAAAGCAGGACTAAGAAAATTCAAGGATTTATTATATAAAAATCAAAAGCTAATACCATTATTAAAAAATTATGATAAATTTAAAAAAATGATATGGATAAATTATTTTGCAAAACAAATTGATAAATATAATATTTTAGTAAATTTGTATAGTGATAATAAGGAGAGATTAAAAAACATAATAAAGGAAGCAAAAGATCAAAGTACTATATGGAAAGAAGTAACGGATGTTTTTAATGATAGATTCAGTGTGCCTTTCAAAATAGAAGTAGTAAATCAAGAAGATGTAATTTTAAAAGAAGATGCTTTGGTTTTGAATTTTTCTTATATGGTAGGAACAACAGAAAAACAAGTAAAAAGAGAAACTTTAGAAGATTGTTTAAGTAATGGAGAAAAAAAGGCTTTATATATTCTAAATATTTTATATGAATTAAAAGCAAGGGAAATAGAAGGAAAAGAATATATAGTAATACTTGATGATATTGCAGATTCTTTTGATTATAAAAATAAATACGCAATAATAGAATATTTAAATGATATTATCAATATTTCATCATTTAAATTAATAATTTTAACACATAATTTTGATTTTTATAGAAGTGTAGCTTCTAGATTAAATTTAAATAATAATAAATTTTTTGCGATAAAACACCAAGATGAGATTGTACTGAAGGAAGGACAATATACTAAAAATGTTTTTATGACTTGGAAAACTAAAATAAATCAACCCAAAATTTTTATATCTTCAATAGCTTTTATTAGAAACATAATAGAATATGTTGAAGGACAAAACGATAAAGATTATAAACTTTTAACTAATCTTTTGCATTATAAGGAAATAGTAAAAGATCAAATAAAAGATACAGATAATATATTAGTATCTGATATTATAACTATATTTACAAAATGTTGGAATATTCCTAAGAAACAAATTACTATAGCAGGAAATAATAAAATGATTGATTTGATTTTTAAAACAGCGAATGATATTGTTCAAGATGCTACAATAAATGAAGTATTATTAGAAAATAAAATTGTTTTATCCATTGCAATAAGATTGAAAACAGAAATGTATATGATTAACAAGATTAATAATAAGAACATAACTAATAATATAGAACAAAATCAGACTAGAGAATTAATGAATAATATGAAATTTAATATGGCAAACGGAAAAGAGATTAAAGCTGTATTAGAAGAAGTATTAATAATGACTTCAGAAAACATACATATTAATTCTTTTATGTATGAGCCAATTATAGATATGTCTGTAGAATATTTAATTAAACTATATAATAAAGTGTGTAATTTAAAGTAATTTTAAATAGTTATAGTAAGAGTGAGGAAGAATAGAAAAATGAAAAAAGTTATAATGTATTATAAAAATATACCTATTATTAATAAATATATAGACTTAAGTGAAGAACAAGAAAAAATATTAAACAAAATACAGAAAAATAATGAGATTAATATTGAGATTGTTGTGTATAATAAAAAAAATGAAATTAGAATTTATGCTGACGACTATTTAGATGTAGAATATTTAATAAATAACTTTGACTGTATTAAAATGTTAGAAATTGAAAATGAAAAAATTTGGAATTGTGTAAATATGTTGGTATCATTAAGTGATAATATTAATTTTTTTGTAGATGAAGTAAGCCCAAAATATGCTTGTATGAATTTTTCGGAAGTAATAGCCAAGAGAAATTTGATGGACTTAGATGGATTTATGAATAATTTGGATACAAATAAATTGTTTTGTTTTTTTGCATTAAGAGATGTAATAGAGAATTTAAAAGTTTATCTATATCTAATTAGAGGGGAAAAAGTAGAAAAAAATATAAATGGAGAAGAAGTAAATATTACTTTTGAATATATTGATGATAAAGAAAGAGTTAAAAAAATAAAAAGGTTAGATGGTGAAGAAAAAATGAACTTTAATATGAAGCAAATATTGAAAAATTTATCATCTATAAGTTTTCTAGAAAAAGAATTATTGGAAATAGAAAAAATTAATAATGAATGTAATGATTATATACATAAAAATGGTTATGATAAAATGAATGTGAAGTATTTAAAAACAAAGAATATAGAATATATGAAAGAACAAATGATATATGTTATAAAAGTCTTTTTTATGGTCGTTGTATGTTGTGATGGAAAATCAATAACATCATCTGACTATGTTGATTGTTTAGATAATGATATAGAACCAGTTAAAGATTCACAATATTGGGTAGCACCAATTTTTCAAAACTTTATAGATAAAATGTTAACTAAAAAAGAAAAACAAAATATCATAGATAATTCATATATGGAAATAAAATAGAAAAAGCCCCAATAGGGCTTTTTTATCTACACAATCTTCATAATTTCATTTCTTACATACTCTTCCACCATATTATCAATCATACTATTATACTGAGCCATCACGATAAATTCGTGAGTTTTAGGCTCTGGGTGCTGATGTTTTAAGAAAAGTCGCACCATATCTGCATACTTATACAAATACTTTTCTTCATCATACAAAAAATCCATAAGACTACCATCAATAGTAAGTTTGCTATATTTCATAGGATTTAATTCTTTCAAATATTTCTTTAAAAGCATACCATATTTTTTAAGAGCCATAATGTTTACCAACCAAACTCATAATAACTAAATTCAAGCAATCACCAAAACCTGCTCTATAATACTTATCATTGTAATAATTGCAAAAATCTAAAAAGTCATCATAAATTTGTTCTAATATTTTCTTCGCAAATTCTCTGTTCTTATAAGGTAAGCTTTTTAGTAGCTTGTCCTCAAGTTCTTCAAAGTGTAAAAGATGTTTTTTATCCTCTTTTGTTAACCTTGCTAATTCCTCATCTCTAAAAATAATCCAATCTGATAATAAATCATTTAATTTATTATTTGACAATTTGTTTTTCATAAATTTTACCTCCAATTTTTACCATTTTTCTTTGGGGAGATTTTGGTGAAAAATTTTCCCCAAAATTCCAAAAATCGCACAAATGTTCCGAAAACGTAAAACTCTGAAAGTACTGAAATACTAATAAGAACTTAACTTTTCTTAACTTTTCAAAACGTGAGTTATGTCAGCTCATAACCCGAAGGTCGTAAGTTTAAGTCTTACGATGCAACCAATTAAGTTTATAGTGCTAGATGTTTTATTTTTTTGAGAAAAGGTGCTATAATATCCACAGAAAGAACAACGGCAATGCAGAAAAATTTAAAATACCAAAAGGAATTGAAAATTTTAGCACAAATAAAAAATATAATAAACAACTAAATTTTTTCTAGTAGATAATGAAAAGAGGTATAGGAGAAGAACAATGCAAATAAATTATATTGAAAAAACTCCAACAGCTACGGAATTTAACACACTAACAGAATCAGTAGGTTGGGGAACAAGAGAAAACAATATTATAGAAGAAGCTTTAAAAAATACATTATACTCACTTTGTGTCTACAATGGTGCTGATTTAATTGGATATGGAAGAATTATTGGAGATAAAACAATATTTTTATATATACAAGATATAATGGTAATTCCAGAATACCAAGGTAAAAAAATAGGAACAGGTATAATGAACAAATTAATAGAAAAGATTAATGAATATAAGAAGATAAATCCAGAAATAAGAACATATTTAGGAGCATCAAAAGGAAAAGAAAGTTTTTATGAGAAATTTGGATTTGTATCAAGACCTAATGAAGAACTTGGTGCAGGAATGATTTTGTATGATAAATAGAAAATGATATAAAAGATTAGCTAAGGAGGTAATTGTTTTGGACTATTGTATGTTAGAAACTGCAAGTGACAATAAAAATGAAATAAACAAAATTGCAAAGAAATTGCTAGATAAAAAACTAGTTGCTAGTTGTCACATAATAGAAAGTGAAAGTAGTTGGAATTGGAATAATAAAAGAGAAAATTCAAAAGAATACCTACTTCAAATGAAAACTAAGAAAAATTGCCTAAAAGAGATATATGAGATAATAAAAAGCATACATAGTTATGAATGTTTTGAGTTTGCGGTATATGATATTACAAGTATAAATGAAGAATATTTAAAGTGGATAGATAAGGAGATAAAAAATGGATGAAGATAGACTAAAGCATTCTTTAGCAGTTGCTAGAAAGATGGAAGAAATAGCAAAGGTTTTAGGATTAAGTGAAGAAGAAATAAATGATTGCTTTGTTATAGGATTAAATCATGATATTGGTTATGAATTCGTAACTAATAAAATAGAACATAATAAAATTGGTGGGGAAATTTTAAAAGAAATAAATATAAATATTGGAAAGAAATATATTTTCATGGAGAGATAGACATTGCGTATGAATCTATATATTTGGATATTTTAAATCAAGCAGATATGCAAATAGATAAATATGGAAATGATGTAGGTTATGAGAAAAGGTTAGAAGATATAAAAAATAGATACGGAGAAACATCTGAAGTTTATAAAAAGTGTGTTAAATTAGTTGAAAAGATAAAAAATAATTTTATATAAAAGCTAGAAAAAATTCCAATATTATCATATTAAAATTACAGGTGAAACAAATGAAAAAGAAAACAATTAAATTAAAACAAATTCCAGCAATAATATTATTTATTATGCTTGTTATGATAACATCATATTTGGGCCAAATAGAAGAAAATCAAGCAGTTAACACAATAGAAAACAACAAAATTTCTTATGAAATATCAAACATTCCGGAATATAAGGGAGAAGCACATGTTGAAATAAATAATAATAACCCTGAATTTTCCGATGAAGACTTAAGTCTAGAACAAGATTATTATTCTGACTTAAAAAACGGAAAAGTGCGGAATGGCAATGATAAAAACTTGTTGGAAGAAAGCAAACGAAGATGATAAAAAAGATGATTATTCTTCTATTACACCAAGTGGATTTAGACAGAAAAAATACGACACAAATATAGTACCAGGTGGATACATATATCATAGATGTCATTTGATTGCATGGAAACTTGGTGGAATAGATGTAGATGAGAGAAATTTAATTACAGGAACTCAAAATTTTAACATAAATGGAATGAAACCATTTGAGGATAAAGTTTATAATTATTTAAGAGAAAATAAAACAAACCATGTGTTATACAGAGTTACACCATATTTTGATGGCAATAATGAGTTGATAAATGGTGTAGAAATTGAAGCATATTCTATTGAAGATAATGGAAAACTTAAATTCAACGTATATGTGTACAATGTTCAAGAGGGAATAACTATTAATTACGTAACAGGAGAAAGCAAATTAGCAAAGTAGGAGGTAAAATATTGGATTTAAATTTATTCGATAATAGAAAGAGAGAAGACAGCTTTATAGGTAAATTTATTAATGAACTAAAGAATGTATTTGGAAATACAATGAATAAAAATGAAGAAAACAATGTTATAAATGAATATAATATATTTGAAAGAAAAAAAATATTTTTAGATAATAAAAGTAGAAAAGGTAATGAATTGGCATGGATTATGGATGAGAATTCTGTGTGTATATCAGAAGATGGAGATGGAGGGATTATTTCAATTGGTGAAATAACTCTGCCAAATAATGCAAAAGTTGGAGAAGTTTATGAAAAAATTAATGGAAAATATATTTATAACCAAAATATAACTGCTAAATTAGAAGAAATTATGTAATTATAATATCAAACAAAGAGCCTAGATTTATTTAGGCTCTTTATTTGATGAAAAAATATATTAAATTATTGAAGCGACAGTATTCGACAGAATAACTCCTTGACAATATGATATAAAAAAAGAAACAAATGTCATAATATAAATATTTAAGTAAATAGGAGGTGAAAAAGTGAGAATTAAGTTGTATTTTATACTAGAAAACACAAAAATGCCAATTGATTATAGAAGAAGCATAATTAGTTTTATAAAACTAGCATTATCTGACTATAGCGAAAATGAATTTAAAAAATACTATAACCAAAAAGATAATATTATAAAACCGTATGCTTTTTCTGTTTTCTTTAGAAAGCCAAAGATAAATGGCGAAGAAATAGTAATAGAAGATAAGAAATTTGAAATGAATATGACAATGGAAAATTATGAAACTGCAATTACATTATATAATGCATTTAATCATCAAAAAGATAAGAAATTTTCAATTAGTCAGAATTCATGGAAATTACAAAATATTGTACTTATACCAGAAAAAGAAATTAAAGAGAATAAAATAATTATAAAATTTCAAGCTCCACTTTGTGTTCGTCAAAGAAAAGAAAATAAAGATTACTATTATTCATTTGAAAATGAAAAGTTTGAAGCAACATTAAAAATGAATATTAAAGAGCAATTGAAAATAGCAAATATTCCAACAGAAGAAGTAGATACATTTAAGATTGCTCCAATAAAAGCTAAAAAAGTAATTATAAAATTTTATGAAAAACAAATAGAATGTTCAACAGGAATTTTCAAACTAAAAGGAGATATAGAACTTTTAAATTATTTATATAAAGCTGGTATGGGGAGCAAGCATTCAGCCCGGATTCGGGATGTTTCAAATTGTTTAAAAGGAGGTGCAAAATTGAAGATAAAGGTATACTTAAATGATTGGTTTTTTAATGCTGGAATTGTAGGCTTTTTAAAAATTCTTGAAGAAAATCACGATGAATTTGCAATTAGAAGAAATAATTATATAGAGTTTGATACTGAGAATCTAAGAAATTTTCATAAATACTATTTTAATTATTTTTTCAAAAAATATAATGTTGCAGAAAGTGTAAAAATTAGAATTGAAAAGCCATTTGAATACCTGGGAAATAATATAGAAGTAGTTTTTGAAGATAAAGATAAGGAAAAAGAACGAAAAGAAAAAATAAAATCAAACAAGAAATATATTAAAGAAGCGATAAAAAAACAATTAGATAAAATTAAAAAAATCGATGAAATTATATATGAAGAAATGAAAGAACAATATGACAAAATTGACAAGGCAATTACAAAGCAAGAAATTATAGAAATAAAAGAAAAAATATTAAATAATTTGCAAAAAGAAAAAATAAATAAAAGATTAACATTAAATTTATTTAAAAGTATATTAAGTAATACATATTATGGACAACCAAGTTTTTTAAACGTTGTTAAAACAGCATTATCCTATGAAGAGCAACAAGAAGTAATGTATAAAGATTATATTAGTAATATCGTAGAAACAGGTTTTATTAATGGTATTATGCAAAATGAATATAGTATTGAACAAGTAAAAGAATATATAGAAAATTCAAAAGAAAGAAACATTACACAAGATATAGAAAAAATCTATTTAAAAATAGAAAAAGACTATATTGATAAATCAAAAACAATAGAGGACATACAAAAAAATTTAAAAGAAAAAGTAATAAAAAGATGTTCTATGTGTGAAAATGAAATGGGATTGACAACAAATTATTCAGAAGGAAATTTTGTGCCACTTGCCATAAGCAGTGACAATGCAAGAAACTTCTTTTGGAACCAAAATGTAAATATGCCAATATGTGATGTATGTAAATTGATTTTATTCTGTATACCAGCAGGAATGACAACAATAACTAAAACAATAAAAGAAAATGGAGAATATAGAGAAAAACAATTACTAAGTTTTGTAAATTATGATGTGGGTATAGATAGACTATATAAAACGAATATTAATTTTGGAAACAAATCGAGATATGAAAATAAAAATGATAATCCATATTCAGAATTAATATTAGATATTGTAGAACAAGATAAACAAGTAAGCATGTGGCAATTAGAAAACATATTTGTTGTAGAAATTGAAGCAGAATATGGAGCGTATAGCAGAATCGAATATTTTAATATAAAAAGATATATATCAATATTTTTTAGTAGGTATGCCCCAAGAACATTATCAAAAATATGGGATTATAGATATAGGCTACAAATAGTTGACTATATCATGAAAAATAAAGACATAAAATACATAATTAATGATAGATTAAGAGATGAAATAAAAAAAGGTGAAAAGAAAAATGGGTACAATTCATTTTTAGCAACACAAATAAGAATGATATTAAACACCTTAAAAAAGGAGGGAAAAGAAGTGGAAGATATTAAAAAAAATAATGACAAATTATATGTTATATATAATTTAGGTGTGCAAATTCACTCAGAACTAAAAAATAAAGGTGAAGATAATAAATTAGATGGATATACATATAAAATGCTAAATAGCATAAAAGCAGGAAACAAAAGAGAATTTATGGATATTGTAATAAGATTACATATGGCAATGGGAAAAGATGTATCACCAATTTTTATAGAAACTATGCAAACCACAGGTTTAGATTTTGAATCAATAGGACATAGCTTTTTAGCAGGATTAATATCTAATAAATATGAGAAAAAAGAGGAGGAAAAAATAAATGGATAATATAAAAAATAAAAAAGGATTATCAATTGCTCTAGTATTTAAAGGACAAAGTTTGAATTATGGAGAAGGTATAGGAAATATATCAGAATTAAAGAAATTAACAAGAGGGGATGGAAGTGTTTATACATATGCTTCTAGACAGGCATTAAGATATGACATAGTAAGACTTGGAAACAAATTATTTAATTGGAATTTACAAGTAGTAAATAAAGAAAAGGGAACAATTCAATTTGATGATAAATTGACAATTCAAGATTCACAAGAAATGGATCTTTTTGGATATATGAAAACAGCAAAAAATGATGGATCAAATATAAGAAGTGCAGCAGTTAGACTAAGTAATGCAATATCATTAGAAGATTATAAAAGTGATATGGACTTTTTAAATAACAAGGGATTGGCAGATAGAATTAATGAATTTCCAAACCTTGCAAATGTTGAACAACACCTAAGTTATTATACATATACAATAACAATAGACCTAGAAAAAATAGGAAAAGATAAAGATATAGAACTATCAAATGAGGAAAAAACAGAAAGAGTAAATCAATTATTAGATATAGTAAAAATATTAAATAGAGAAATAAGAGGAAGAGAGGAAAACTTAAGCCCAGTATTTGCAATAGGAGGAATGTATGACATAAATTCACCATTCTTTTTAGGAAGAATAAAATTAAATGGAAAAAATGGAGAATTTAGTATTGATACAGGCATGTTAGAAGATACAACAACTTTAACAATTGGAGATAAATCAATTTTTGATGACACAAAAGTAGGAATGTTAAAAAATACATTCAAAAATGAAAAAGAAATAGAAGAAATTTTTGAAGGAAAAACAATAAATATAGAAGAATTTTTCAAAGATTTACAAGAAAGAGTAAACGAATATTACAAAGCATAAAAGAAAGGATTGGTATAAATGAAAATTTTAAAACTAAAACTATACCAAGAAACAGCATGCTATAAAAAGCCATTTGCAACTAAAGTTGCTGAAACATATCCGTTGCCACCATATTCAACAATAATAGGAATGTTCCATAAAATTCTTCAGGCACAGCCAGGAGAATATTTTCCAATGAACATATCAGTTCAAGGAAGTTATGAAGGGATATTTAGTAATTATCAAAATTTAAGAATGTATAAAGGAAATGACAAAGTAACATCAATGCCAAGAAATGTGCATCAGTTGTTAGATGTAAATTTGATTATTCATGTACAAGCAGAAGATCAAATAATAGACAAAATTTATCAAAATATAATAAATGGAATAGAAACATTTACATTAGGAAGAAATGAAGATATTGTAAGGATTGATTCAATAAAAATTCTGGGAGATGTTAATGAGGTTGAAGAATCAGAGGTTAAAGAAAATGCTTATATACCAGAATGTATAGATGGCGAAATAGCAGGAATTAATTATAGATTAAATACAACATATAAAATACAAGATGATATTAGAAAATGGAATAAAGTTAATGTGAAATACGTAGAAAAGCATACAAATCAACATATAGATGAAATATTACAAGATGAAGATGGAGACAATATTTATTTTTATAGTGAAAGGATTCAAAATGAATTATAAATACTATGCAAAATCAAATCCAATAGAAACAATAAAAGAACATACTGATAAATTATTAGAAAATCTTGAAATTCTTAAAAGGACTTATGGTTCGAAAATAGTACAAGTAATAGATATGCCAGAAAATAGATTTTGGCAACTAATGGAGATAATATGTAAATATCATGATGCGGGAAAAGTTTATTCAGGATTTCAAAATGCGATAAGAAAAGCAATAGGAGAACCACTATTAGTTACAAAATTTAATAATGAACAATTAAAACATGAACAAATATCTCCAATGTTTGTTCCATATAAAGAATATGAGCTGACCAAAACAGAAAGAAAATTAGTATATCAAGCAATTTATTATCATCATGAGAGAAATAATATAATACATATAGATGCAGATTTGTTAAAAGAAATAATAGAAGAAGATATAAAACCAAATATCCCTCAAATAAAAAATGAATTGCAAATAAAAGTACCAGAATTAAAAACAACCTATTTAGGAATAGTAGAAGGACAAGCTAGAATAACTGAATTTGATGACATATATAAAGACTATTGCATAATGAAAGGCTTATTACATAGATTAGACCATTGTAGTTCAGCTTGGATACCTGTTGAAAATGAAACAAGTGATGAAATATCAGAATTTGTAGAAGAATTTATGAAAGAACAAGATTTTGAACCAAATGATTTGCAACAATTTGCTCGAGCAAATAAAAATAAAAATGTTATAGTAATTGGCTCAACCGGAATGGGAAAAACAGAAGGGGCATTACTCTGGAGCAATAGTGATAAAACATTTTTCACATTACCATTAAGAATAAGTATAAATGCAATATATGACAGAATAAAAGAAATAATAGGATATGACCATGTGGGCTTATTACACTCAACAGCAATAGACTATTTAGATGAGAAAGATGAAGAAAATGAATTTGAGAAAATAGAGCAAGCAAGAAATTTATATGAAAAAATTACAACATGTACAATAGATCAAATTTTTCCATTTGTTTTCAAATATAGAGGATATGAAAAAATTTATGCAACATTAAGTTATTCAAAAGTAGTAATTGACGAAATTCAAGCATATTCACCAGAAATAGTAGCAGTTATTTTAAAAGGATTACAAATGATAAATAACTTAAATGGAAAGTTTATGGTAATGACAGCAACACTTCCTAGAATATATAAAGACAAACTAGAAAAAATGGGAATAAAATTTGAGTATAATGAATTTTTAAAAGATATGATAAGACATAAAATTCAATTAGTGGATTCAGTGATAAATCAAGATATAGAAGAAATAAAAGAAAATTCTAAAAATAAAAAAGTATTGATAATTGTTAATACAATAAATAAAGCAATTGAAATATATGAAAAACTGAAAGATGAAAATATATCAAATGTAAATTTATTACATTCAAGGTTTATACAAGCTGATAGAAGTGAAAAAGAAAGGAATATAAAAGAATTTTCTAAAAATAGAAATGAAGCAGGAATATGGATAACAACACAAATTGTTGAAGCATCATTAGATATAGATTTCGATATGTTATATACAGAAATGTCTACATTAGACAGTTTATTTCAAAGACTCGGAAGATGTTATAGAAGTAGAGAATATAGTGGAAACATGCCAAATGTAAAAATATATATAAAAGATACAAGTGGAGTTGGATATATATATGATAAAGAAATCTATGAAAAAAGTATAGAATTATTAAATCCATATAATGGTGAAATATTAAAAGAAAAAGTAAAAATAGATTTAGTTGATAAATTATATTCAAGAGAAATGTTACAAGGAACAGAATTTTATAAAAGATTTCAAGAAGCATTTAAAATATTAGATAACATTATTGATTATGATACAAGTAAAAAAGATGCTCAACATATTTTAAGAAATATTGATAATATAGATGTAATACCAAAAATTATTTATGATGAAAATCTTAATTTATTTGAAGAGTATGAAAATGAAAAAGAAAAGAAGAAAAAATATGAATTGAAAAGAAAAATTAATAGATTATTTATATCAATCAATAGTAAAAATAAATGGAAATTGAACAATTTTATAACAGAATGTCCATATGTAAAAGGAAAATATATTATTGATACAAAATATGATAAGAAAATTGGGCTTCTTTTAGAAGTAGATGAAGGCTATTCAATAGATTCGCGAGAATTGTAATAGGAGGAATGTATGAATATTACAGGAATAATGGTTTATTATTATTTTATATGTGAGCGAAGATTATGGTATTTTGCAAATCAGATAAATATGGAACAAAACAGTGAACTTGTACAGATTGGAAAAATAATAGATGAAACAACATATAAAAGAGAAAAGAAAGGCATTTTGATAGACAATACTATAAATATAGATTTTATAAATAATGGTGCGGTATTACATGAAGTAAAGAAAACAAAATCAATTGAAGAAGCAGGAATTTGGCAATTAAAATATTATATGTATTATTTAGAACAAAAAGGAATAAAAAATATCAAAGCTGAAATCGATTTTCCATTACTAAAAGAAACCAAAAAAATTATTTTAAAAGATGAAGACAGACAAGCATTAAAAAATGTTGTTAAAAATATAGAAAATATTGTAAAATTGGGCAGGCCACCTAAGATAATTGATTCAAAGATTTGCAAGAAATGTTCTTACTATGATTTATGCTATGTATGAAAATTGTATAGGAAGGAATTGTTAAAAATGAAACAATCATATTATTTATACAAAAGTGGGAGGCTTCAAAGAAAAGACAATACATTAGAAATAGTATATAAAGATAATACTAAGAAAAGTATCCCTGTTGAAAGGGCGGATGACATATATGTTATGACAGAATTTGATTTCAATACAAGTTTATTGAATTTTTTATCACAGTTTGGAATAAATATACACTTTTTTAATTATTATGGATTTTATACAGGAACATATTATCCCAAAGAATCACTCGTGTCAGGAAAGCTATTGATAAAACAAGTTGAACATTATAATGATAAAGAAAAAAGATTAAATATTGCTAAAGCTTTTATAGAAGCGGCATCTTATAATATTTATAGAAATTTAACTTATTACAATAATAGAGGAAAAGACTTAAAAGATTATATGAAAGAAATAGATTTTTTAAGAAAACAAATAAAACTGTGTAAAGATGTGCCGGAATTAATGGGAATAGAAGGAAATATTAGAAAGGTTTATTATGATTCATGGAACATTATAATTAACCAAGATATAGCATTTGAGAAAAGAGTAAAAAATCCACCAGATAATGCAATAAATTCATTAATTTCGTATGTTAATACAATTATATATACAAGAGTATTAAGTGAAATTTATAAAACACAACTAAATCCTACAATAAGTTATTTACATGAACCATCTGAAAGAAGGTTTTCATTATGTTTAGATATTGCTGAAATTTTTAAACCAATTATAGCAGACAGATTAATTTTTTCTATGCTAAATAAAAGACAGATAACAGAAAAAGATTTTGAGGAATGTCTTAATTTTACTTATATAAAAGAGAAAGAAAGAAAGAATATAACAAGAGAGATTGATTTAAGGTTGCAAACTAAAATTAAACATAAAAAATTGGAAAGGGAAGTGAGCTATGAATATTTGATGAGATTAGAAGTTTATAAATTGATTAAACATTTGATTGAAGATGAAGAGTATGAAGGCTTTAAGATGTGGTGGTAATATGTATGTTATTTTAGTGTATGACATAAATTTGGAAAATAAAGAAGGACAAAAAGTATTAAGAAATGTTTTTAAAATATGTAAAAAATATTTAGTACATATTCAAAATTCTGTATTTGAAGGAGAATTAGTAGAGTCGCAAATTATTAAATTAAAGTCAGAAATAGGTAGATATATTAGAGAAGATAAAGATAGTATAATTTTGTTTAAAAGTAGAAGTAGCCGATGGCTAGAAAAAGAATTTCTTGGTATGATTGAAGATGATAAAACAGATAATTTTTTATAAATTTGGAAATTAAAAATCTGTCGACTTATAATAATGCTAAAACACATATTTATTGACAGAACTTGAAATAATAAGAACACAAGGACTTTTTAAATTCATTGTGGAGCTCAAAAAAATATTGCTATATTATAACACTGCATAGACAGAATTGTATTGCAAAACATTTTATTTTTGCAGGCTTTGAAGTGACCTGTATTAATTTAAATATATTAGAATGTAAAGGAGAACGCAGTTAAAATAAAAGCAACATCTGTATTTGGTATTAATTTAAATATATTAGAATGTAAAGAGCAACTTTCTACTAAATTGTACGTACTTTGCAAGTGTATTAATTTAAATATATTAGAATGTAAAGAAAGTATTAAATGATAAATTTTCATATTTAAATAATAGTATTAATTTAAATATATTAGAATGTAAAGAAAAATAAGAGAAAGAAGGTTATTTATGAAAGTAACGTATTAATTTAAATATATTAGAATGTAAAGGAGTTATTGAAGAAGACGGAAACAGTATAATCACAAGTATTAATTTAAATATATTAGAATGTAAAGACATATATAAATACTATAATGTCAATAATTAATAGTATTAATTTAAATATATTAGAATGTAAAGTATAATTATATGGACATAATTAATAATGTCGCAAGAGTATTAATTTAAATATATTAGAATGTAAAGTACAATATTTTAAAACTTTACAAGGTTATTATGTAGTATTAATTTAAATATATTAGAATGTAAAGACAATTAATGAAGGTAACGAAGAAAGAATATTAAAGTATTAATTTAAATATATTAGAATGTAAAGACATATATAAATACTATAATGTCAATAATTAATAGTATTAATTTAAATATATTAGAATGTAAAGATTAAGATAGCACTTGAATATTGCTTATCTACTGGGTATTAATTTAAATATATTAGAATGTAAAGGCTGTTGAAAGTGTTGCAGTTTCTCCTGCCGAAAGTGTATTAATTTAAATATATTAGAATGTAAAGAAAGCAAGAAAGAGGTAATAAAATGGAAACAAGAAAGTATTAATTTAAATATATTAGAATGTAAAGGTAAATGAACCATGAATTTTACAATTATTTATTGTAAGTATTAATTTAAATATATTAGAATGTAAAGAATTTATAAATGCTCATATATGCTTGTAATTCTTCGGTATTAATTTAAATATATTAGAATGTAAAGATAGTGGCAATAGGAATAGCAAATCAGTTATGTATAGTATTAATTTAAATATATTAGAATGTAAAGAATTTATAAATGCTCATATATGCTTGTAATTCTTCGGTATTAATTT
>CAKPKG010000014.1 GCA_934167165.1 uncultured Clostridia bacterium | reverse complement strand
ATAAAATACATGTTCCCAAAAGCACATGCTGTGGCTTATGTAACAATGGCATTTAGAATAGCATGGTTTAAGGTTAATTATCCACTTGCATATTATTGCGCATACTTTAGTATAAGAGCAGATGACTTTGACAGTGAACTTATGATATATGGAAAAGAAAAAGTAAAAGCAAAAATGAAAGAATTAGAAAAACTAGGAAATGGTATGTCAGTAAAAGAAAAAGGTGTATACACAATATTAGAAATTGTACTAGAAATGTATGAAAGAGGATTTAAATTTTTACCAATAGATTTATACAAATCACATAGTAACAAATTCCAAATAGAAGATGGAGCAATTCGTCCACCACTTTCTAGTATACCAGGCTTGGGAGGAGTAGCAGCAGATGGAATATATAATGCAGTACAAGCAGAACATGGAAAATTTATGTCAATAGATGATTTCCAAATAAAATCTAAAGCAGGAAAATCAGTAATAGAAATGCTTACAAAATTCGGATGTTTTAAAGGAATGAGTAAGAGCAATCAGCTTAGCTTATTTGGATAAAAGAACGAATGGGGACAGACCCCTTTTGTTTTAGCTGAAACAAAAGGGGTCTGTCCCCATTTGTCTTAATTATAAAAATGTGATATAATAAAAAGCTGTAAAAGAAAGGAAATACTATGCAAAAGTTTTTTATAAAGAATGAACAAATTGATAATAACAAAATAAACATAATTGGAGAAGACGTAAATCACATAAAAAATGTGTTAAGACTAAAGATAGATGACGATATACAAATATGTAATTTAGATACTTCAATAAATTATACTTGTGGAATTTCTAAAATAAACAATGATAGCATTGAATGTACAATCTTAAAAGAGCACAAATCTATTTGTGAATCTAATGTTCATATAAACATTTTTCAAGGACTTCCAAAAGCAGATAAAATGGAACTTATAATACAAAAAAGTGTTGAACTTGGAGCAAATGAAATTACACCAGTGGAAATGAAAAGATGTGTTGTAAAATTAGATGAAAAAAGCAAAAAAAAGAAAATAGAAAGATGGCAAAAAATTTCAGAGGTAGCAGCAAAACAGTCAGGTAGAGATAGAGTACCAGAAATAAATAATATCTCTAATATAAAAAATATTTGTAATTTGATTGATAAATATGATATAGTATTACTAGCATATGAGAATGAAAAAGAAAACACATTAAAAAGCGAATTAGTAAAACTAAAAAATAAAAATGATTTAAAAATTGGTGTTATAATTGGCCCAGAAGGTGGATTAGAGGAACAAGAAGTAGACCTTCTAGAAAAAGCCGGAGCTAAAGTAGTAACACTAGGAAATAGAATTTTAAGAACAGAAACAGTAGCTTTAGTTGTTACAGGAATTATTATGTATGAACTAGAAAATTTGGAGGGAAATAGATAAAAATGAAAAAAGGGACAATTCAAAAGATAGAAAAAGAATTAGATGAAAAAAGAAAAATGCCAAAGGAATTAAAAGAAAAAGTAAGAGCAAAAATATTTACTAATGCAGCAATAGCAATATGTATAATTTTGTATTTTCTTTTTTTATTTCTAGGAAGTGCAAATAAAACAAAAGGTGTTAGAATAATAGATTTAGAAATATTTAGTTCAATATTTTTAATAACATCTATAACTTTATTTGAAATTGCGTACAAAAAGGATAGTGGAACTCTTGCAATACACGGAATAGAAACTCTAATAGTAGGAATTATAACATTATTTTTACCATATATAATATTTGAATTACAACCACAATATCAAATATTTTACAATTTAGTAGGTGCATATTTTGGTGTATATTATATAATTAAATGTATTTGTATAGCAGTAAAATCAAAAAATAATTATAGTAAAAGCATTAGTGATGTAAAAGAAATTGTAAAAAAAGAAAAAAGACAAATAAAAGATGAAGATGATAAAATAAAAGAACCAGAACAAGAAAAAATAACAGAAAATAAAGAAGATAAAGAAGAGCCAGAAAAATTAGTAGAGGAGAAAAAGGCTGAAAAGAAAACTGTTAATAAACAAAAACAGGCTAAAACAACAAAATCAAAAAATAATACAAAATCAACTACTGCAAAAAAACAAACAGAAACAAAAGCTAAGTTAACTTCTAAAAATAAAAAAGAGTCAACAACAAAGGCTAAAGAAACAACAAAGGCAAAGAAACAATCAGAAACAAAAGGTGAGAAAGTAGCAAATACAAAAACAACAAAAAAAGCAACAACAAAAAATGAAACTAAAAAAGAAGAGAAATTAGAAAGTACAGCCCCTAAAAAAAGGGGAAGACCTAAAAAACAAGAAACAATACAAAAAGAAGAAAACAAAGCAAAAGCAGAAGAACCAAAAGCAGAAAATGCTCCTAAAAAAAGAGGTAGACCAAGAAAGGTGGTAACACAATAATGATAAAAAGTATGACAGGATTTGGTAGAAGTACATATGAGAATGAAGGTAGAGAATACATAGTAGAGATTAAATCTGTTAATAATAGATTTAATGATGTAAATATTAAAATGCCTAGAAATTTAAATTATTTAGAGGATAAGATAAGAAAAGAAATTTTAAATAATATATCAAGAGGAAAAGTAGAAGTATCAATCCAATTAAATAATAATAGTGATTTAGGTAAAAAAATAAATTTAAATACAGACATTGCCAAAAAATATATAGAAGAGCTAAAAAAACTAACACAAGAAACAAGTATTATAGATAATATAAATATAATGGATGTAGCAAAATTTCCAGATGTTTTAAATATAAGAATAAACGAAGAAGCAGAAGAAGTTATACAAAAAGAATTATTTACAGCTTTGGAAGGTGCAATAAATAGTTTCCTTGATATGAGACAAAAAGAAGGAAGTAAAATAAAAGTAGATTTAGAAAATAGAATAGAAGTAATAAAACAAAAAATAGAGCAGATTTCTTCAATTTCTGCTGGACTTGTAGACGAATATATAGTAAAATTAGAAACAAGAATAAAAGAATTATTAAAAACAGACGTAGTAGATCAAACAAGATTAGCACAAGAAGTAGTAATCTATTCAGATAAATGTTCAGTAGAAGAAGAAATAACAAGACTAAAGAGTCATATATCACAATTTTTAAATTTACTAAATGAAAATATTGCTATAGGTAAAAAATTAGATTTCTTAATTCAAGAAATGAATAGAGAAACAAATACAATAGGCTCAAAAGCAAACAATTTAGAAATAACAAATCTTGTTGTAGATATAAAAACAGAATTAGAGAATGTACGTGAACAAATTCAAAACATAGAATAAAAATAATGTAGGGGCAGACCCTATGTCTGCCTATAAAGCACATAATAATACTACTTTTGATTAATTTTAAAGTAAATTGTAGAGGTTAAACAAGAGTGACCTACAAACAAAGGAGATGAAATAATGCAATTAATAAATATAGGTTTTGGAAACATTGTTTCTGCAAATAGAATAATATCAATTGTAAATCCAGATTCTGCACCAATAAAAAGGTTAGTACAAGAAGCAAAAGACAGCAAAATGGCAGTAGATGCAACGTCTGGAAGAAGAACAAGAGCAGTTTTAATAATGGATTCAGGCCATGTCATACTATCTGCTGTTCAACCAGAAACAGTTGCAGCAAGATTAGATAAAGACTTAAACAAAGAAGACACAGAAGACTAAAAACAAAAAGTATATATAATAAATAAAAAGGAGATTGATAAAAATGATTATAAAACCAACAGTAACAGACTTATTAAAAATAGTTAATAATAGATTTGAATTAGTAATAATGACATCAAGAAGAGCAAGACAAATAGCTAGCGGAGCTTTACCATTAACAAAAGTAGAGGCAAGATCAACAGTTACACTTGCAGCAAATGAAATAGCAGAAGGAAAGGTGAGAGCATGCTAGTACTATTATCTGGAGTTTCAGGTGCAGGAAAAGACACAATAAAAAAAGAACTATTAAAAAGAATGGACAATGTTATAACTATGCCATCATATACAGATAGATCACCAAGACCAGGAGAAGAAAATGGTGGGGTGTATAATTTTGTAACAACAGAAGAATTTGAGCAAAAAATCAAAGAAGATGAATTCTACGAGTATTCTGTACATCATGAGCACTATTATGGAACTTCAAAAAAGATATTAAATGAAAATATTAAAAAAGGAAAGATAATAGTAAAAGATATAGAAGTAAATGGAACAGAAAACTTAATGAAATTGTTAAAAAATGATACAAAAATAGTAACAATATTCTTAAGAGTTCCAAAAGACGAATTAAGAAGAAGACTAGAGCATAGAATAGAAAAAGCTAGTTTAAAAGAAATAGAATTAAGACTAAACAGATTCGATTATGAAGAATCTAAAATAGGAATTTATGATTATGTTATAAAAAATGATGATTTAGAAAAAACAGTACAAATAATTATGACAATAATCGAAAATGAATACAAATTGGCAAATGGAAAATAGTAAAAAAGAGGTTTGAATATATAATTGTAATTTAATTATATATTCAAACCTCTTTAAATTAACTTGGTAAATTTATTTTAGAATCTTTTTTTCTTTGTCTAAACAAAGTAATTTTATTACCAATTACTTGAATTACAATAGAATTTGTTTTTTCTGCAATTTCAAAAGATAAATCTTTTGCAGAATCTGGTGCTGTTTCTAGAACAGTTACTTTAATTAATTCTCTAGCTTCTAATGCGTCATTTAATTGTTTAATTAAATTATCATTTATTCCATTTTTACCAATTTGAAAAATAGCATCTATATTATTTGCTAATCCTCTTAAATATGCTCTTTGCTTACTAGTCATGTAAATAATCTCCTTTTAAAATTTTATTTAGGTTTAAATTGGTTGTGTACAGTAGAAACTCTCGAAATAATAAGTCACACTGCACACAGCAATATTTTAGTACAATTTTACCCAAAAATCAATACCACATTCTTGTTAATACCCAATATTTTTGATATACTAAATAAGCAAAGGAGAAAAAATGGTAGCAGAAGTTATAATAAACACAATAGCAAAAGAATTAAATAGAACATATGATTATATAATTCCAGACTCTATTTTAAATCAAATAAAAATAGGGTCTAGAGTTTTTGTGCCATTTGGTAGAACAAAGCAAAAAGAAGGCTTTGTTGTAGGAATAAAAAAAGAATCAGAATTTGCAAATAAAGAAATTATAAAATTAGAGGATAATATTTTAACAAAAGAAAATGTGGAACTGGCTAAACTAATGTCTAGAAGATATTTTTGTAACATATCAGACTGTATAAAACTAATGCTTCCACCAGGAGCAACAAGTACAAATATAGAAAATAGAGTAAAAGACAAAACAGAAAGCTTTGTATATTTAAAAAAAGATATAGACGAAATAGAATTTGATATAGAAACTAAAAAAATAAAATCAGAAAAACAAATAAAACTACTAAGATTTTTATTTGAAAACGAAGGAATACATGTATTAGATTTACAATACATAACAGAAATTTCAAGAAGCATAATAAATACATTATCAAAAAACGGATACATAGAAATAGTTCAAGAAAAGGTAGAAAGAAACCCATTTATACATAAAGACATAAAGAAAGATAAACCATTAAAATTAACTCAAGAACAACAGAATGCATATAACAAAATAGTAGATAGTAAATTTAAAGAATTTCTTATATATGGTATAACTGGTTCTCGGAAAAACAGAAATATATATGCAAATAATTCAAAATGCACTAAAAAATAATAAAACAGCAATTGTACTAGTTCCAGAAATATCACTTACACCACAAATGGTAGATAGATTTTTAGCAAGGTTTGGAGATTGCATAGCAGTATTACATAGCAAGCTTTCACAGGGAGAGAGATTTGACCAATGGAAAAATATTAAGACTGGTAAAGCAAAAATTGTAATAGGTGCAAGGTCTGCAATTTTTGCACCAATAGAAAATTTAGGAGTAATAATAATAGATGAGGAACATGATTCTTCATATAAATCTGACATGGCACCTAGATATAAAGCACAAGATATAGCTAAATATTTAGCAAAGAAAAACAACATACCATTAGTATTGCGGTAGCGCAACACCAGATATAGGAACATTTACAAGAGCACAAAGCGGAGAGATAGAATTAATAAAACTTACCAAAAGAGCAAACAATTCTAATCTTCCAAATGTAGAAATTGTAGATTTAAGAGAAGAATTAGCAAATGGAAACAGGTCAATAATAAGTAATAGATTATATGAAAAAATAGAAGAAAATTTAAAAAACAAAAAACAGATAATCCTATTTTTAAACAGAAGAGGTTATTCTACTTTTGTTATGTGTAGGGACTGTGGCTATACATTAAAATGTAAAAGATGTAATATCAGTTTAACATACCATGAATACACAAACACATTAAAATGCCATTACTGTGGTTATGAAATAAATAATGTAACAACATGCCCAAGCTGTAAAAGCAAAAATATAAAATTTTTTGGAACAGGAACAGAAAAACTAGAAAATGAAATAAAAAAACTTTTCCCACAAGCTACAACAATTAGAATGGATGTAGACACTGTTACAAAAAAGAATTCTCATGAAACAATACTAAATAAATTTAAAAATGAAAATATAGATATTTTAATAGGTACACAAATGGTAGTAAAAGGACATCATTTTCCAAATGTAAATTTAGTTGGGGTAATTGCTGCAGATGGAAGTTTAAACATAGAAGATTATAGGGCAAATGAAAGAACATTTGATTTACTTACACAAGTAGCACGGAAGAGCAGGAAGAGAGTCAAACAATGGACAAGTAATAATACAAACATATAATCCAGATAATTTCTGCATAAAATACGCAAAAGAACAAAATTATGATATGTTTTATGAAACAGAAATAGCACTAAGAAGACAGTTGAAATATCCACCATTTTGCGATATAATAATGATTGGAATAAGCTCTGCTTCAGAGCAAGAAGTAGAAAAGGCTTCTAAAAAAATATATGAATTAATAAATAAAGAGAACTTTAAATATAAAACAAAAATAGAAGTATATAAACCAGTTGTAGCACCAATTAGCAAAATAAAAAACAAGTATAGATGGAGAATAATTATTAAGTGTAAACTAAATAATAGTATAATAAATCTATTAAATTCAGTATTAGAAAAATATTATAATTTGAAGTTTAAAAATACAAGAGTTGTTGTGGATGTTAATCCAAACAATATGAATTAGGGGGCAATTTATATGGCAATAAGAATAATAAGAGAAGAAGGAGACGAAATATTAAGAAAAAAATCAAGAGAAGTTGAAGTAATTGATGAAAAAACACATGAACTAATAAAAGATATGATAGAGACTTTACACAAATACCAAGGTGTTGGCCTAGCTGCAGTGCAAGTTGGAATTTTAAAGAGAATATTTATAATAGATTTATACGAAGAAAATGTAGAACCTTATGTTTTTATAAATCCAGAAATTATAAAAACAAAAGGAGAACAAACAGTAG
This sequence comes from uncultured Clostridia bacterium, assembly GCA_934167165.1. Taxonomy (GTDB): domain Bacteria; phylum Bacillota; class Clostridia; order TANB77; family CAG-508; genus CAG-452. The sequence continues at coordinate 22,970 of CAKPKG010000014.1, read as the reverse complement.
AAGAGGGATGCTTGAGCTTCCCAAATAAATTTGCAAAAATAGTAAGACCAAAAGAAGTTGTAGTAAGAGCTTTAAACGAAAAAGGTGAAAAGTTTGAAATAAAAGCAAAAGACTTATTTGCACAAGCAATATCACACGAAACAGATCATCTAAATGGAGAATTATTTATAGATAAAATAATACCAGGCACACTAGAAATACTAACACCAGAACAAAAAGATTAAAAGGAGGAAAAACATGAAAATAGTATTCATGGGAACCCCAGATTTTGCAAGAGATTCATTATCAGCAATATATGACGCAGGACATGAAATTCCGGCAGTAATTACAGTTCCAGATAAGCCTAAAGGAAGAGGAATGAAATTAATTCCATGCGAAGTAAAAGAATATGCAATAGAAAAAAATATAAAAGTATATCAACCAGAGAAGTTAAGAGAAAATAAAGAAATAGTGGATATATTAAAGAATATAAATCCAGATGTTATTTGCGTTGTAGCATATGGAAAAATAATACCTAAAGAAATATTGGAAATTCCTAAATATGGATGTGTAAATGTTCATCCATCATTACTTCCACAATATAGAGGATCAGCACCAATACAATGGGCAATTTTAAATGGAGACAAAGAAACTGGTGTTACAACAATGTATTTAGATGAAGGAATGGATTCAGGAGATATTATTTTGCAAACAAAAACTTTAATAGATAAAGACGAAACATCAGGAGAATTATGGGATAGATTATCAAAAATAGGAGCAGAACTTTTAGTAGAAACATTAGAAAAAATAGAAAATAAAACTGCTCCAAGAATAAAACAACCAGAAGAATTTACACTTGCTCCAATGCTTGAAAAATCACAAGCAAAAATAGATTGGGAGAATAAAACAGCACAAGAAATAAAAAATCTAGTAAGAGGCCTAAACCCAATAATGGGAGCATATGCAGTGCTAAACCAAAAGAAAATTAAGTTTTGGAAAGTAGATAAATTATCAATAGATGAGTTTATAAATAAATATCCTGAATTTAAAGAATATGAATATAGATTTTTAGAAATAGATCCAGGAACAGTGTTATATATAGAGAAAAAAGAAGCAATATATATAATGGCAAAAGAAGGAATAATAAAAGTTCTAGAAATACAAGGCGAAAATGCAAAAAGAATGCCTACACCAGAATTCTTAAGAGGAAATAGAATAGAGGTAGTAGACAAATTTGAATAATATATTAAAAATCATCTATTTAAATTAGATAATTTAATACCTGCAATAAAAGAAAATATTAACAAAATAATTGAAATAATTCCTTGTGTATTAAAACTAAAACCAGGATAAATTACAAAAACAGAACCTAAAACAAAACCAATTATAGCAAAGTATGTATATGACTTTGCTATTTTAAATAGAAAATTAATTAAAACCAAAAATATAATTCCACCAATAGCAATACCAATAGCAATAGGAATTAAGATAGACAAATTTAAACTTGCTATTGCAGAAATATAAACTTCGTAAATTCCTAAGAGCATTAAAAGTACAGTTTTACTAACACCAGGGATAACAATCCCTGCAGATGTAATTGCACCAGAAAGAATTAAGTTAGAATTAGAATTATAGTTGTTTAGAGTACTTGAAATATTTCCTTCAAGAGCAACCAAATATAAACTAAAAGAAAAAGTAACAAGCATGCAAAGAATATGCAAAAAAGTTACTTTTTTTACATTAGCTTGTTTTACAACTAAAGGTATACTACCTAATATTAAACCAATAAAAGCAAAAGAAGTTGGCATATAGTATTTAGTAAAAAGAACTTTTAGAATATTTCCAAACATAAAAATACCAACAAAAACTCCTAAACAAATAGGAAATAGAAATGTAAAATTCTTTTTTATATCTTTAAAAAAATTTAAAATAGAATTTACTAGCTTTTCATAAAGCCCGAAAAGCACATAAAAGTACACCACTGCTTATTCCAGGAAGAATAGCACCAGCACCAATAAAAATTCCAGCAATAAAATTTCTCATAAAATCTCCTTATGGAAGTGGGAAGTGTGATGTGAGAAGTGTGAAAAATAGAGAAAATCCTACGAAGCCACGGCCCTATAAATCTCACTTCCCACATCCCACCTCTCACTTCAATTAAACAAATTCCAATTTATATAATTCTATGCTTTTTTTAAAAAATTATTATAATATTCTAATTTAAGGTTAATCTAAATACAAGGGGTGTATTTATGTTTAAACCTAAATTAGTATATTATGAACCAAACGCAGGAAACTATAAACTAGGTAAAGAATTATTAGATAGATATAGAGAAGAAGGTGTTAAATTAATTCCAATAGAAAACCATAATAATATAGAAGAATTAAGAAAAAATCCAAATTCGGAATTTGCAAATATGAAACAAAATATAATTATTGGAGTTAGAAAGACTCATAAATTTGTTCCAAACCATAAAGTGTCAGATTTTTTAGTACCATATACATCATCTGGCTGTATAGCAATGTGCATGTATTGCTATTTAGTATGCAATTATAACAAATGCTCATATTTAAGAATATTTGTAAATAGAGAAGAAATGTTAGATAAAATAATAAAAGTAGCAAATCAAAGCGAAAAAGAATTAACATTTGAAATAGGAAGTAATAGTGACCTTATTTTAGAAAACACTATAACTCATAATTTAGAATGGACAATAGAAAATTTTAATGCAGATAAAGGATATCTTACATTTCCAACTAAATTTGATATGGTAGATCCACTTTTAAACCTAAAAAACAAAGAAAAAGTTATAGTAAGAATGAGTATGAATCCAGAAGAAATAATAAATAGAGTAGAGTTTGGAACATCAAGATTAAATGAAAGAATAAAAGCAATAAACAAGCTAAAAGAAGCAGGCTACAAAGTAGGAATACTAATTGCTCCAATTATCCTAGTAGATAATTGGGAAGAACTTTATGAAGAATTAATTAAAAGACTATCAGAGGAATTAAGCGAAGAAATAAAAAATGATGCAGTGTTTGAACTTATATTTATGACATATAGCTATGTTCATAAAATGATAAATAAAGAAGCTTTTCCAAATGCAATAAATTTATTTAATCCAGAAATTATGATAGGTAGAGGAAGAGGAAAATACATGTACAAAAAAGAAACACGAGAAAAAGGTGAAGAATTTTTAAGAAAAACTATGAAAAAATATTTACCTAATGTCGAAATATTGTATATTGTGTAAAAGTATTGTATAATAAAATTGTAAAACTTTTAGGAAAAGGAGGCTTCACAACATGAAAAATAAAGTTGTGATTACATCCCCAAAAGGAGAGCGGTTTGAATTGGAATTCAGAGCGCTCAGAAAGGAGCTGGTTGTAACCTGTCTCCAAACCACTAGAAGGTTGGACCTAATAAGTCCTGTAAGGGATTTGATGGAAACAACTAAAATTCCTTTAATAGAAGAGGGCATTTATTCACATATTGTTTACAAATGCCGTTCTAAAAAGGAATTTCTCAAAATCGTAGAAAAATTGAGAAGTAAAGAAGGCACTTGAAAAAGTGCTTTCTTTACTTATTTAGCAAATAAACAGTTAAATTTAAAAATGAAGCGAAAATAATCCATAGCAAGTAGGGTAGTTGGAGTAATCCAGCTACTTTATTTTTAGAGTAGAACTCTTTTATCATTAAGCATACCAAAATTATAAGCAATAAAATCCAAACAAAAGCAAACAATCTCCATTTAAAAACAAAAAAGAATATTGACCATAAAGCATTTACAAATAATTGTAAATAATAAATATTAATAGATTTAGTATCTAATAATGAATTCGATTTTAGTATCCCATAAGATATTCCCATTAAAATATAAAGAATAGACCATACAATTGGAAAAAGAAAACTAGGTGGTGCCCAACTAGGCTGAACTAGTGAACTATAATCAATATAATTAGACGTAATAAGCCCAATAAATCCGCCAATTATTAAAGGAATAAGAATAGATTTAATATAAATTGTAATTTTACTCATAAAACCTCCTTTTCTATTAATATAAATATATTTTATAGAATTGAAAATTATACAAGTATTAAAAATAAAAGTTTTACTATTGAAATAAATTAAGAAATTTAATATTCATAGAAATTCATAATAAATTTAAATAATTTTGAGAACCATGAAATATATGTAGAATAAAAACTTGACCGAGTATTTTTATTAATTTCATAAATAATAACATATTTATGAACAAGCAATTTTCTTAAAAGTTTATTTTTATAATTAATTTTCATATACCTTTCAGGAAAATATTGCAGAGAATATAATTTGTTTGTTATCTCTTTATAAAAGGACTTAGCAACATTAGGAGAATCTAAATTAAAAGCTATATATTTGAGCATTCTTTCTAGTTCACTTTGAAAAAGAGAAGTATAAATAATTATATATTTATTGTAAAAAGTCATATTTTTCCTCCAATTCTGCACAGAATTTTTCTAGTGTTTTATAATGACCTTTATCTACATCTTTAAGAGCCTGATTAATTTTAGAAAAAAAATCTTTCTTAAATTCTTCAAAGTCAGCATAATGTTCGTTAAAATGTTTAGCAACAAGTTCGTCAATTCGTTCTTCTTCAGCTTTTGAGGCTTTTTGAGACAGAGCTTCATAGCTCGTATTGCTTAAAATAACTAAATCGCTAAAACCATTTTTAGTAATATAAACCGGTTCATTAGTTTCGTGACAAATTCTAGAAATCTCATTATAATTATTTCTTAAATCAGCGCAAGGTCGTATTTGTGCCATTACAATCCCTCCTTAAAATATCATGTACAAATTATATACAAATTATGATATAAAGTCAATATTAAAAAATATTTTTATTAGGGGTCATGCACTTTTATTTTTCTACAACATATACTTTGGTATAGAAAAATTGGAGGTGCATTTATGCCATTACTCAGTATTACTGGGCTTATAGTGTTTTTAAAAACAGCGATTTTTGCTTTTGGATATATATCAAATAACGCGCTATTTCCAGAACCACTTTCTGCAGAGGAAGAAGCCATATATTTGCAAAAGTATATGGAAGGAGATGAAGAGGCAAGAAATGTATTAATAGAAAGAAATTTAAGATTAGTAGCACATATTTGCAAAAAATATAACATACCAAATGTAGATAATGAAGATCTTATTTCAATAGGTACAATAGGCTTAATAAAAGGAATAAATACATTTAATACAAATAAAGGAGTAAGGTTGGCAACATATGCATCAAGATGTATAGAAAATGAAGTACTAATGCATTTAAGAAGCACAAAAAAACTTGGAGCAGAAGTATACTTAAATGAACCAATTGGAAAGGATAAAGATGATAATGAAATTGCATTAATAGATATATTAGAAAATGATGAAAAAAACATAGAAGATGAAATCGATTTAAAAATTAAAACTAAAAAATTATATACTAGAATGAAAGATATATTAAAAGGCAGGGAACAAACAATTATAGAACTTAGATTCGGACTTCGGAGGTGAGAAACCAAAAACTCAAAATCAAATAGCCAAAATGCTTCGGAATATCTAGAAGCTATGTATCGAGAATAGAAAAAAAGGCTATTGGGAAATTAAATAATCAATTAGCAAAAGAATTATAATATTTTTTTTGTGCAAATTATAGAAAACTATTTAATAAATTTTTTTGTTATGATAATATATAAGCAATAAATGTACAAAAGAATGGAGTGATTTTAATGGCAAATGTAAAATTAGACTTAACATATTCAGGAGTTTCTGATAAAGAAATATCTAGATATAGTTCAAAAGTAGAAAAAATATGTAACAATTTAATCCAAAAAGCAGATGATGAAAATGAATTTGTTGGATGGCTTAATTTACCAACAAATTATGATAAAAAAGAATTTAACAGAATAAAAAAAGCAGCCAAAAGGATTAGAAAAAATTCGGAAGTATTTGTTGTAATAGGAATAGGTGGTTCATATTTAGGAGCAAGAGCTGTAATAGAGGCTTTAACAAGCAACTTTGCGAATATAATGCCAGAGGAGACAAGAAAATCACCTCAAATATTTTTTGTAGGAAATAGCATAAGTCCAAATTATATAAATGAATTAATTGATTGCATAGGAGATAAAGATATATCAATAAATGTAATATCAAAATCAGGAACAACAACAGAACCTGCAATTGCATTTAGAATTTTTAGAGAATATCTAGAAAGTAAATATGGGGTAGATGAAGCAAGAGATAGAATTTATATAACAACAGACAAAAAAAGAGGAGCATTAAAACAATTAGCAGATGAAGAGGAATATGAAACATTTGTAATACCAGACAATGTAGGAGGAAGGTTCTCTGTGCTAACAGCAGTAGGATTGCTTCCAATAGCAGTAGCAGGAATTAGTTTAGATAAACTAATGGCTGGTGCAAAATCTGCACAAGACGATTATTTAGATGTAAATTTAAAATACAATCAATGTTATAAATATGCAGTTGCAAGAAATATATTGTACAAAAAAGATAAAAATATAGAAATACTTGCAAATTACGAACCAAAGCTTCACTACTTTACAGAATGGTGGAAACAATTATATGGAGAAAGTGAAGGAAAAGAGCATAAAGGAATCTTCCCAGCAGGAGTAGATTTAACAACAGACTTACATTCTATGGGACAATACATACAAGATGGAAGAAGAAATTTATTTGAAACAGTTATAAATGTAGAAGAATCAAAATCAGATATAAAAATAAAAAAAGATGAAGATAATTTAGATGGATTAAACTTTTTAGCAGGAAAAACTATGGACTATGTAAACAAACAAGCAATGAAAGGAACAATAGAGGCACATGCATCTGGTGGAGTGCCAAATATCATAATAAATGTTAAAAAATTAAATGAAGAAACAATTGGGGAATTAATATATTTCTTTGAATTAGCATGTGCAATATCAGGTAATATATTAGGAGTAAATCCATTTGATCAACCTGGCGTAGAAGCATATAAAAAGAATATGTTTAGATTACTAGGTAAACCAGGATATGAAAAATAAATAAAAATAATTGACAACAAGCTTAAAACAAGAGTATAATAAAAAAGTAAGATAAATATAAACGTAGAAGAGAAAAAGTAAAATAAAGGTTGCTTAAAGAGAGGATTAGTGATTGCGCTGGGAGCTAATCTAAGTAAACATATTTGAAAAACTACCTCGGAGTTTCTAATTAAAAGTTAGACGTGTAAGATGCGATAAAGTCTTTAATTAAGTAAAATAAAGGGTGGAACCGTGTTTTATAAAATACCCCTAATAGATTTAAAAGTCTATTAGGGGATTTTTTATTGTTTAAGATAATATATAAATAATATCTAAAAAGAAAGGAAGATAGTATGTTAATATCAATAGGAAGCAGAAGTATACCTAAAATTACAGCAATAACAAGAGCTTTTTCTAGATACCCAGAATTATGGGTTAATAGTTCTGACAAAATTGAATATATGATTATGCCACAAGAAGTAAGAAAAGATGAAAAAAGTGGACAAGAACAAGATAAATTTTCTGGAGTTTCATGTAACCCAATGTCTCTTTCAGAAACTATAAAAGGAGCAAAAAATAGAGCAAAAAACGCATATGAACATGCAAAAGAAAGAACACGGCACATGTAGTTTTGGAGTAGGAATAGAGGCAGGAATGTTTAGTGTACCAGAAGTAGAAACTAAATATATGGATTCAAGCATTTGTGCAATATATGATGGAGAAAGATATTATGTAGGATTTAGCCCATCATTTGAATATCCTCAAACAGTAGTAGATAGAACTTTACAGGGAGAAGAAATAGGATATATGGAAGATGTATTTGGAAATACTGCAAAGGGAAGAAAAGGAGCAATAGGAGTATTAACAAGTGGAAGAGTATACAGAGATGAACTAGAAGAATATGCAGTAATAATGGCACTAACCAAAATCGTTTCAAAAGAAATATACGAGAAGTAAGAAGTGCAATATTAGGAACTTTAAAATATAAAATTAAGAAAATATATTTAAAAAGGAGAGAAAGATTATGATAAAAATTAAATTAAAAGATAATTCAGAGTTAGAAGTGGAAGAAGGTTTAAGTATAATAGAAATTGCTAAAAAAATAAGCGAAGGGCTAGCAAGAATGGCAACATGTGCAGAAATAGATGGAGAAGTTGTAGACCTAAGAACAATAGTAGAAAAGGACTGTTCATTAAACATATTAACATTTGAAAGCAGTTTAAATGGTAAAAAAGCATATTGGCATACAACATCACATATTATGGCACAAGCAATAAAAAGACTATACCCAGAAATAAAACTAGCAATAGGACCATCAATAGATAATGGATTCTACTATGATTTTGATACAGAAAAACCATTTACACCAGAGATGTTAGAAGCAATAGAAAAAGAAATGAAAAAAATAATAAAAGAAGATTTACCATTAGAGAGATTTGAACTTCCAAGAAAAGAAGCAATAAAATTTATGGAAGAAAAAGAAGAACCATATAAAGTAGAATTAATCAATGATTTGCCAGAAGATGCAATAATATCTTTCTACAAACAAGGAGAATTTACAGACCTTTGTGCAGGACCTCACGTAATGAGTACAGGAAAAATAAAAGCAGTTAAATTACTTTCATCATCAGGAGCATACTGGAGAGGAAACGAAAAAAATAAAATGTTACAAAGAATATATGGAATATCATTCCCTAAAGCAAGCCAAGTTGATGAATATGTAAACATGATAGAAGAAGCTAAAAAAAGAGACCATAGAAAATTGGGAAAAGAATTAGAATTATTCTTCTTTGACGAAACAGCACCAGGAATGGCTTATTGGATGCCAAAAGGATTTACAATGATGAACACATTAATAGACTTTTGGAGAAAAGAACACAAAAAAAGAGGATATCAAGAATTTTCTGGTCCACAATTAAACAGTAGTGAATTATGGAAAATATCAGGACACTGGGATCACTATAAAGAAGATATGTTTGTGCTAACAGATGCAGATGGAAATGAACAAGCACTAAAACCAATGAACTGTCCAAACTCAATAAAAATATATCAATCAAAACTAAGAAGCTACAAAGACTTACCATTAAGATTTAATGATGTAGATGTTATTCATAGAAACGAAAAATCAGGACAATTAAATGGACTATTTAGAGTAAGAATGTTTAGACAAGATGATTCTCACAACTATATTACAGAAGAGCAAATAGGAAGTGAAATAAAAGACATTATAGAAATAGCTAAACAATTATATTCTGTATTTGGTCTAGAATACAAATTAACACTATCTACAAGACCAGAAGAAGACTTTATGGGAGAAATAGAAACATGGGATAAAGCAGAAAACGATTTAAGAAAAGTATTAGACGAAATCTGCGGAGAAGGAAATTATCAAGTAAATGAAGGCGATGGAGCTTTTTATGGACCAAAAATTGATATAAAAATGAAAGATTGCTTAGGAAGAGAATGGCAAATGGGAACAGTACAATTAGACTTCCAATTACCACAAAGATTTAATTTACATTATATAGACAAAGACGGAAACAAAAAAACACCTATAATGGTACACAGAGCTTTATTTGGTTCATTTGATAGATTTATAGGAATAATAACAGAACACTTTGCAGGAGCATTCCCAACATGGCTTGCACCAGTACAAGTAAGAATATTACCAATAGCAGATAGCCACAAAGAATACGCAGAGAAATTAAAAGAAAAACTAGAAGAATATGACATAAGAATTGAATTAGATGAAAGAGAAGAAAAAATAGGATACAAAATTAGAGAAGCACAACTTCAAAAAATTCCATATATGCTAATTGTAGGAGACAAAGAAGTAGAAGCAAATGCAGTAGGAGTTCGTTCAAGAAAAGATGGAGACATTGGAGCAATGAGTGTAGAAGACTTTATAAATAAAATAGAAGAAGAAATAAAAACATTTGCAAGATAAAATGCAAAAGAGGGAAAAAGGGGACAGACCCCTTTTTCCCCTTTTTTTGTTGAAGTCTGTATTAATTTGTGCTATAATAACCCGAAAGCAAGGCTTTAAGCTAATTTAGTTGCTTTTTCAAATTTCATAATAGGAGACAAAAATATGAATATTTTTAAACAAAACAAAAAAATAAATTTTAGAAAGGATGATTTAGTTCTTTGCCGGATTGGTATAGTTGTAAATACCCAAATAGAGAAAGTTTCAAATACCAATACATCGTGGGATTATTCTCAAAAGACAACGTATCTACCTCTTAAAGAAAAGAGAATTCTAATACGATACTATGGTAGGTATTATGAACCAGAAGACCATAGATATTCTTATGCAAGAAAGAAAGACTCTTTTAATACTATAGGAGATAAAATTGTTATAGAAACAGACAATATTCCTATTCAATACATAGAGGAAATTCCATTAACAGAAAAAGAGAAACAAAGAGGAAAAATTTCTTTTAGGAGAATTAAGGAATTAGAAAATTTATTAAATTCAAAATGAAATTTGAAGCACAAAGGCACATATTAATTTATGTGTCTTTTCTTTTAAAAATTATTTAAAGAAATAAAAGAATATAATTGTACAAAAAAAAACGTTGTGATATACTAAAAATGATAAAACAAATAGGAGGAATTAATATCTTGAGTACTAATGAAAATATTGTAAACAACTTAAAATATTTGGGTTTAGATTTAGAAAAGCTACCAAATTCAATAAAAGAATTTGAGCCATTAGATTATAGACCATCAAAATTTAATGATGAACACAATTATAAAGTATATAAATATGTAGATATAAAAGATATTAAGATACTACTTACACCAACAAATAGATTATGCGACGTGTCAGAAAAATATCGGGAAGGCAGTTCCTTTATATGAATACTTGTCTCCAAAAAAAGAGGAAAATATAGAAAGACATACTAAATTTTTAGAAATGGTTAAAAATTTAGAAATCAATAAAATAGAAGAAATTGAACAAGAACAAAAAATTTTAAATAAACAAATACCATTTAAAATAAAGTATCCCAAAGATTATTTATGGCAAATATATTATTCAGAATATACAAATAAATACTTTATGCTAGTTACAATAGAAGATTTAGAATATAGTGCATTTTTTTATCTTTTAAAACAGCAACTAGCAGGAAATAAAGGTAAAATATTTGTGCCAATTAGCTATACAGATTACAGCAGAGAGTATTTAACAAGAGCACAAGAAACAGATATAGAAAACTATTTATGGTATTTTACAAAAGAATGGCCACTAGTTTATGAAGTATATGATAAAGAAAACAATCTTACTGTTAATATAACAGGAAAAACATATATTTATGATGATATAAAAAGTGATTATAAAATAAAATTAAAAACCAAACAAGATGCAGAAAAATTCTATAAACTACTAAAGGCATTATTTATAATGCAAACAGAAGCACCACATTACTATAATTTTGAAATTAGTATAGATGGAAGAGGTGGCTTACAATTTAGTTTAGAAGGTAAAAAAATAATTTATGAAATTTTATCAAGCGTTATAAAACAAGAATATCTAAAAGCAGAAGAAAAAAATATAAATTTAAAAAAAGAACAATCAAAATTAGAAAAAGCATTAAGAAAAATGCAAGAAGATTCTAAACAAAAAGAACAAATATATTTGGAAAAAGAGAAGCAAATATCAGTGTTTTTAGAATGTAAAAAAACGTTTTTTGGCAGAGTAAAATATTTCTTTAAAAACAAAAAGTTAATAAAACAAAAACAAGAAGAAAAGAAACAAGAAGCAAAACAAAGTACACAGATAGAACAAGAAAAGTACGATGAAATTAAAAAATACTATACATTAGAAGAATTAATTGCTTTATATAAAAAAGTAAACGAAAAAGAAAATAAAGTCAAAAATTTAAAACTTGATGAAAAGGCTTTAAACAACAGATTAAATAATCTAAATAAAAAAATAGAAAATGCAGATTTATATATAAGGGAAATAAATGAACACAAAAAAAGTATTTTTGAATTTTGGAAATTCACCAATAAGGACAAAAAGGCTGAATTAGCAGAGGGAGAAATAAAAGAAGAAAATACAAAAAAATTGAAAAAAGTATTTAATTACGAATTAGATTTCGAAGATTTATCAAAACAACTAGACAAAAAACAAAGGCTAGAACTTACACAAGCAGAAACAAATAGCGTATACATTGCAACAACAGATATTATAAAAGATATAAATACAGTAGCAAATGGAGAAAAAATTACAGAAGAAAGATTAGAACAAATAAAAGAAGAAGCATCAAAAGAAAAGATACTATTTGAAAATGAACCATTTGACATATTTGGGGCAATAGAATCTAATAACAATTATGTAAAAACATTAGCAAACAAAAAACATAGAGAAGTAAAAAAAGAGTTGTTTAAAATACTAGATATAAGCCAAAGTACAACAATAGAAGAATATACAGAAACTATCAAAAATATAATTAAAGATATAAAGAATGCTATAAATAAAATAAAAATAGAAATTCAAATACCAGTATATAAAGAAACAAAAGAGCTAAAGAAATTCAATATTTTTAATATAAATCCAGAAGATGCAATAGCTAGATTTAAAAATTCTGAAGAAAAAGAAACAAATTTATATAAAATAAATTTAAAAGAAGAAGACAAAGTAGTTGCATTAACAAATATTATATATTACTTTAATAATAATAAAACTTTACCATTAGGAATGGATGTAGAAGAGGGTTTACTATTAGAGATGGGCAAAGTAGAAGATGAAATAAAAGAAACAAAAACAATAAACCTTGTATGTTATAAAAATCCACATGATGAAATGTCTAAAATAGAAATTAAAAAAATCCATGTAAAAAGCATATAGATATGGGTGGACGAATTGGTCCACCCAACTAATTTCTTAAAAAACAGTTGTAATTTTAAAAAACATATTGTATAATACAAATTGCAAATTGAATAAGCCGATGTGGCGGAATTGGCAGACGCACTAGACTCAAAATCTAGCGGGAAACCATGTGGGTTCGAGTCCCACCATCGGTACCAAAAAGAAATCTCATAACAAAGTTATGAGGTTTCTTTTTGAAATTTGAAATGGTAGGACTCGAAAAGACCGTAAAAAAACTGTCCAGTGGACAGTTTTTTAGGTCGCGGGTAGAGGAGCCACCATCGGTACCAAAAAATCATGTACACAGTTAACGTTGCAATCAGCATAATGACATGATATAATGATAAAGCAAAAATACACAATATTCCTTATTTTTGCAGCTGAAGGTCAGACAGTTTTATAAAAATAATTTTTAAAGGAGAGTACAAAGATGCAATTTTTAATTACTGATGAATATCTTAAAAGTTTAGATGAAGTCGGAAGGGTATGTATGGCAAGCCATGTAGATTCTGGGGAGGATCTACTAAATTTTTTTGCTAAAGATGCTAACTGGCATGTAAGGGTAGCAGTTGCAGATAATTTAGCTGCGACACCTGAAATATTGAGCAATCTTGCCAAAGATACTAATCCTGTGGTAAGAAAAATGGTAGCGCGCAATCCAAATGTATCGGAAACAACATTGGAAGAACTTTTAAGAGATGACAATGATTATGTAAGAAGAGCAATAATAGATAACTTGAATGTAACACCTAAAATATTGAAAGAACTTTCAAAAGACGAAAATTGGATGATCAAACAAGCTGCTGAATATGCACTTAAAAATTGCTAACTATATTAACAACCTATTTTCTTTTTAGAAGATGGGTTGTTAATATTTTATTTTTAATATCCAATTCAATAGTATATACAAAAGTTTGGTATTATAGTTTTATTCTTGTCACTTTTTACTTTTTGCATTTCATACTAATTTATGGTATAATATAATTAATATTCGTAAGTACAGCGAAATATAAAAAGTGTACTAATTATAGAAACTTCTATAGTTTTAGGAGGAAAACATGAAAAAGGTTATCCGGATTATTACAGTTATAAGCTTGGTTTTAATTCTTGCCATTAGTCTTACAGGATGTGCAAGCTGGAGAAGAGAGATAAAGTCTCTTTCTAGCGATATAAATGGGGGACTAAATCGTACTGTTACGGTATATGATTATAACGGCAAAGAAATAAAATCATGGACTGGAAAATTTGATATTAGTGAAAGCGAAAATGAAATATTTTTCGATGATGCTGATGGAAAACGAGTAGTAATCCATGGAGGCATTGTAATCTGCGAGGAGAACTAAACTTTTTTAAATGCCCTTATGTGTCTTGACATAAGGGCAGTCTTTTATTTATATGAAGACATATTTAAAGTATTATCAGATTTGAGCAAAAAATATAAAACTATTATATTAAGTATTGAAAGAGCCTACAACAATATCAAAGATGAAAAATTACACAGAAAAGAGTTTTATTTAAGAAATGGCTTTTATTCTACTAATATCTGTTTATATGATAATGGGGTAGAATATGAAATTTTAACAAATAATGAAAATTACAATATTACTAAAGAGGTTCTGAAAAAAAGATATATAAAAATGACAAATTCTAAACTTATTAAATTTGTAATTAGTAAAATATTTAACGTAAATAATATACATTTGAAAAACAAAGAGCAATTAGGAGACAGAATATTTTGACATTGAAGGTAACATAATGATATAATAGAAATAAGTGGAAGCTCCACTTTAGAAATGTGGGTATAAATACATAAAAAGGAAGGTTTGACAAGATGAAAAAAATGCGGACACAATTTAAAAAAATGAAAGAAGGTTTTTTGACAGGAAAAGTTGAAAAACGGATCCAGGTTTATATGTATGCAAATTTTATTTTTATGTTTGCTATTTATATGGTCAACTATATTGTTTGGGCTATAATTGGTAGATGTTTTAATCAATGCATAGGAGTTTGCATGGTAAGTATTTGTACAATATTATTATTTGTTTCTACATTTTGTACAAAAATATTTTTCAAAATAATGAAAATTAGCTCAAAAATTATCGAACACTTTTTTGATAGATATGGGCTAGTAGTAAGTAAAGAGGATTGGAAAAGAATAAAGAAAGAGAATAATCGTGAGTACAAATTCATATGGGACAAAAGAAATATTGAACATTGCTATGCTGTAACATGGATTCTTGCAAGGCATATAGAAGATGCAAAAATAATGTATTGCAGCTGTAAAGGCGAAAACGGTCAAACTGCTCATGCAGTTATTGTAAAAAATCATTGTATTTATGACACCAATGATAGAAAACATTTTGACTATGATGAATATATTAAGATGTTTGATGTAGAAGTGTATCAAATATATGAAAAAGAACAATATTGTTCGATAAATTTCTTTAATAATATTCGTCAAGGATTTGTAGAATGGTGTGCAGAACGAAATGTATATTGCAATCCAGAATAATATACCCACAAAGAGCCCTGTTCTTAATTGAACAGGGTATGTTAATTTAAAATAAAACCATTGTGAAAAGTTTAATTAAAATTTATTGTAAACGACTCCGGTATATGATAAAATCCAAGTAAAGAATACTATTTTAGGTGAGGTATTATATGCAAAAAAATATGCTATTAATAGTTAATCCAAAAGCAGGAAAAGGAACAATTAAAAGAAAACTCCCAAGAATAATTAAAAATTTTTCTGATGAAGGATATTTTATTGAAACTTGTTATACCAGAAAAGATTATAAACCAAAAGACATATTAAAAGAACATAAAGATGTAAAACTTGATTTAGTAGTATGTTGTGGTGGAGATGGAACATTAAATGAATTAATTAATGCAGTAATGCAAATGGAAAATAAACCACAAATAAGCTTTATACCACTTGGAACAATGAATGACTTTGCAAGAACAATTAGAATGTCTACAAATAAAATATTTTTATCAAAGCATATAAATGAATCAAGATTAATAAAATCAGACATTGGTTCATTTAATAATGTATACTTTAACTATGTTGCAGCATTTGGTGCCTTTACTCCAGTGCCATATGTAACTCCACACAAATTAAAAAAGGTATTTGGAAAAATTGCATATTTTATAGTAGGAATAATATATATAGGTAAAATAAGAAGTTACAATATCAAATTTAAAATAGATGGAAAAGAATACAATGATAAAGTAATATATGGTTCGGTTAGTAATTCTAAATCTATAGGAGGTTTTGAATGGTTTAAAAGAAAAGGAGTAAAAATAAATGATGGAAAATTCGAAGTATTGTTTATAAAAAGACCAAAAAACATAATAGGCTGGTTTAACACACTTGTATTATTAGGATTAAAAAAACATAAAAGCAAATATTTTTACTATTTTCAAACAGATAAAATAGAAATTGAATCTAATCAAAAATTAACTTGGACATTGGACCGGAGAATATGGAGGACGTAAGAATAAAATAGAAATAAAAAATAATAAAGAAGCTGTAGAATATATAATCCCAGTTTAGATAAAACAAGTAGCTTGCGTTATAAAAAGAGAATAAAAAAATACAAGAAAAAATCTTAAAAACTATTGCAATATTAATTCTAATTCTGTATAATATTCAAGATATAAAAAATAAAGAGGTAAAAAAATGAGAAATTATTTAAGAAAAACCAACTTAATAATTGTTGCAACAGTTTTCTTAATAATTGTTTCATTTTCATTTATATTTTAAATAAGGAATTTATTCCTTATTTTTTTTTGCCAATTAAAACTAAACAAAAGGAACAAAAGGGGACAGACCCCTTTTGTTTAGAAAAATATAAAATAAAGAAAGGATGAAGAAAAATGAAAGAGTTTAACAAAAAGATTGTACTAGAAGACGGCGAAGAATATTTAGGATATGGCTTTGGAGCAAATGTAGAAAGTATTTGCGAAATAGTTTTTAATACATCTATGGTTGGATATCAAGAAATAGTTTCAGATCCATCATATACATATCAAATGGTGGTTATGACATATCCTTTAATAGGAAATTACGGGATAACAGATGATGATTACGAAACAGCTAAACCTTCAATAGGAGGATTAGTAGTAAGAGAATATAATGATCATCCTAGTAATTTTAGATATACAAAAACATTATCAGAATATTTAGAAGAAAACAATATTCCTGGAATATATGGAATAGATACAAGAAAAATAACAAGAAGCATTAGAGATAAAGGAAGTAGAAAAGTTATAATAACAGATATATCTACAACTAAAGAAGAAGCAATGGAAAAAATGAAAAATTATCAGATTCCAAAAGATGCGGTTTCAAAAGTAAGTTGTAAGAAAAAGTGGTATGCAAGAACAGCAAATGCAAAATATAATGTAGTTGCAGTAGACTGCGGAATAAAACTAAATATAGTAAGAAGTTTAAATAAAAGAAAATGTAATGTAACAGTAGTTCCATATAATACAACTGCAGAAGAAGTAATAAGTTTAAAACCAGACGGAGTATTTTTGTCAAATGGACCAGGAGATCCGGAAGATGTTAAAGAAGTAATAAAATTAGTAAAAGAACTAAAAGGAAAATACCCTATATTTGGAATATGTTTAGGACATCAAATGATAAGCCTAGCATATGGAGCAAAAACATATAAATTAAAATTTGGGCATAGAGGAGGAAATCATCCTGTACTAAATTTAAAAACAGATAAAATAGAAATAACAAGTCAGAACCATAGTTATGCAGTTGATAAAGAATCTTTAAAAAGCACAAAATTGGAGCCAACACATAAGAATATTTTAGACAATACAATAGAAGGTGTTGAATGTAAAAAAGACAGAATATTTAGTGTCCAATATCATCCAGAAAGTGCACCAGGGCCACAGGACAGTGGATATTTATTTGACAAATTCATAAATATAATGAAAGGAGAAGAGTAAGATGCCAAAAAGAAAAGATATAAAAACAGTATTAGTAATAGGGTCAGGACCAATAGTAATAGGACAAGCTGCAGAATTTGATTATGCAGGTACACAAGCATGCTTGGCACTAAAAGAAGAAGGATATAGAGTAATACTTGTAAATTCCAATCCTGCAACAATAATGACAGATACAGCTATAGCAGATAAAGTATACATGGAACCATTAACACTAGAATATGTTGCAAAAATAATAAGATATGAAAGACCAGATGCTATACTTCCAGGAATAGGAGGACAAACTGGTTTAAATATAGCAATGCAATTATATAAAAAAGGAGTTCTACAGGAATGCCAAGTAGAATTACTTGGAACAAGTAGTGAGAGTATAGAAAAAGCAGAGGATAGAGAAAAATTTAAAGAGCTATGTGAACAACTTGGAGAACCAATATTGGAATCTATAATAGCACACACAATAGAAGAAGGTGTTGAAGCAGCAAATAAAATAGGCTATCCAGTAGTTTTAAGACCAGCATTTACATTAGGCGGAACAGGTGGTGGATTTGCGGATGATGATAATGAATTAAGAGAAATAATAAAACATGCATTAAAACTTTCACCAGTAGGACAAGTACTAGTAGAAAAGAGTATAAAAGGATATAAAGAAATAGAATATGAAGTTATAAGAGATAGTAATGATACAGCAATAACGGTATGCAATATGGAAAATTTAGATCCAGTTGGTGTACATACAGGAGATTCAATAGTAGTAGCTCCAAGTCAAACATTAACAAATAAAGAGTATCAAATGCTAAGAGATAGTGCTTTAAAAATAATAAGAGCCTTAAAAATAGAGGGAGGATGTAATGTTCAATTTGCTCTAGATCCACACTCATTCCAATACTATCTAATAGAAGTAAATCCAAGAGTGTCACGTTCATCTGCACTAGCTTCAAAAGCAAGTGGTTATCCAATAGCAAGAGTATCAGCTAAAATTGCAGTTGGAATGAGATTAGATGAAATAAAACTTGCAAATACACCAGCAAGTTTTGAACCAACTCTTGACTATATTGTAACAAAAATTGCAAGATTTCCGTTTGATAAATTTGTTCTTGCATCAAATAAATTAAGTACGCAAATGAAAGCTACCGGAGAAGTTATGAGTGTAGGAAGAACTTTTGAAGAAAGTCTACTTAAAGCGGTAAGGTCACTAGAAATAGGTGTATGCCATATATATATGAAGAAATTTGACAGCATAGAAACAGAAGAATTAATGGAATATATAAAAGATGGAAGAGATGACAGAATATATGCAGTAGCTGAATTGATTAGAAGAAATGTGGATTTAGGCTTGATTTATAACACTACAAAAATTGATATGTTCTTTCTAGAAAAAATTAAACATATTATAAAAATGGAAAATAAATTAAAAGATAATGCTGAAAATATAGAAATATTAAAAAAAGCAAAGAAAATGGGATTTAGTGATAAATACATTGGAGAGATTTGGAATAAAACAGAAGAAGAAATATATCTTTTAAGAAAAGAAGAAAACATCTATCCAACATACAAAATGATAGATACATGCGCAAGTGAATTTGAAAGTTATGTACCATATTTTTACTCGACATACGAAGAAGAAAATGAATCAATAGTAAGCAATAAAAAGAAAATAATAGTTTTAGGAGCAGGACCAATAAGAATAGGGCAAGGTGTAGAATTCGACTACTCAACTGTTCACTCAGTAAAAACAATAAAAGAAGCGGGATATGAAGCAATAATAATTAACAATAATCCAGAAACAGTTTCAACAGATTATACAACAAGTGACAAGTTATATTTTGAGCCATTAACAGTAGAAGATGTAATGAATATAATTGAACTAGAAAAACCAGAAGGTGTTGTTGCAGCTTTAGGTGGTCAAACAGCAATAAATCTTGCAATGCCACTTTCTAAATTAGGAGTAAAAATAATAGGAACAGATGTAAATGCAATAGAAAGAGCAGAAAATCGTGACAGTTTTGAAAAAGTGATGGAAGAATTAAAACTATTACAACCAAAAGGGCAAGCAGTAACTAATATAAAAGATGGAATAAGAGTTGCAGAAGAAATTGGATATCCAGTATTAGTAAGACCAAGTTATGTGCTAGGAGGAAGAGCAATGCAAATTGTTTCTAATAAAAAGGCACTAGAAAAATATTTAAAAACAGCGGTTGAAATTAATACAAAACAACCAGTATTAGTAGATAAATATATAATAGGAAAAGAACTAGAAGTAGATGCAGTTTGCGATGGAAAAGATGTATTTGTACCAGGCATAATGGAACACGTTGAAAAGACAGGAATACACTCTGGAGATAGTATAAGTATATATCCAACATTTAGTGTAAGTGATAAAGCAAAGGAAAAGATACTAGATTACACAATAAAATTAGGGATAGGAATTGGAATTGTAGGGTTATACAATATTCAATTTATAGTAGACAAAGATGAAAATGTATATGTAATAGAAGTAAATCCAAGATCATCTAGAACAGTACCTTTTATATCAAAAGCAACAGGATATTCGTTAGCAGATATAGGAACACTAGTAATGCTAGGCAAAACATTAAAAGAACAAGGAATAGAAAAAACGTATCCAGAAGAAAAGAAAAAATGGTATGTAAAAGCTCCTGCATTTTCTTTTTCTAAATTAAATGGAATGGATACATATCTATCACCAGAAATGAAATCAACAGGAGAAGCAATAGGATATGATACAAAACTTACAAGAGCATTATACAAAGCACTTCAATCATCAGGAATGAATTTAGCAAATTATGGAACAATACTTGTAACAATTGCCGATAAAGACAAAGAAGAAGCTTTACCTTTAATAAAAAGATTTTATAATCTAGGATTTAATATAGAAGCAACAAAAGGAACAGCAATATTCTTAAAAGAACATGGAATTAGAACAAGAGTAAAGAAAAAAATAAGTGAAGGTAGCGAAGAAATACTAGACTCAATGAGAAAAGGATATGTAAATTACGTAATAAGCACAAGAGATGTAGATGCAATAGACCAAGAAACAGATGGTAGCATAATAAGAAGGTGTGCAGTAGAAAATAATATAGCAATGTTTACAGCTTTAGATACAGTAAGGGTATTACTAGATGTATTAGAAGAAATAACATTATGCATATCAACAATAGATGAATAAAAATGAGGGAAAAAGGGGACAGGCCCCTTTTTCCATGAGATAATGAAAGGAGAATGTTTATGAGAAATTTAATTGATATTAAAGACTTGTCAGTAGAAGAAAGTGACCAATTAATAGAAAAAGCAAAGGATATAATGGAGAATAAAGAAAAGTATTCAGAAAAATGCAAGAATAAAATACTTGCAACATTATTTTTTGAACCAAGTACTAGAACTAGATTAAGTTTTGAATCAGCAATGTTAGGATTGGGAGGAAATGTTATAGGATTTTCAGATGCTATGAATAGTTCTGCTTCTAAAGGAGAAACTGTTTCAGATACAATTAGAGTGGTTAATGGATATTCAGATATAATAGCAATGAGACATCCAAAAGAAGGCGCACCTATGGTAGCAAGTGAAGTGTCTAGAGTGCCAATCATCAATGCAGGAGATGGAGGACATAACCATCCAACTCAAACATTAACAGATTTATTAACTATAAGTAAAGAAAAAGAAAGACTAACAGATTTAACAATTGGACTTTGTGGAGATTTGAAATTTGGAAGAACAGTTCATTCATTAATTACAGCAATGGCAAGATATGAGAATATAAAATTCATATTGATATCTCCTGAAGAATTAAAAGTTCCAAACTATATAAAAACAGAAGTACTAGATAAAAATAATATTAAATGGTGTGAAACACAAGATATAGAAGAACATATGAATAAATTAGATATTTTATATATGACAAGAGTCCAAAAAGAGAGATTTTTTAATGAGGCTGATTATGTAAGACTAAAGGACTATTATATACTAAATGAAGAAAAGTTAAAAAATGCAAAATCAGATTTATGTATAATGCATCCACTGCCAAGAGTAAATGAAATTGCAAAAGAAGTAGATAATGATCCAAGAGCTTGTTATTTTAAACAAGCAGAGTATGGAAGATATATTAGAATGGCTTTAATTTTAAAGCTACTAGAAATTGAATAATTAAGGAGGAAGATTATGAATATAGATAGTATAAATAATGGTATAGTAATTGATCATATAAAAGCAGGAAAAAGTATGGAAATATATAAGTATTTAGGATTAGAAGAATTAGAATGTTCAGTTGCTATTATAAAAAATGTAAAAAGTAAGAAAACAGGTAAAAAAGATATAATAAAAATAGATAATGATATAAATGTAAATATGGACATTTTAGGATATATAGATACAAATATTACAGTTAATATAATAAAGAATGGAAAGATTATAAAAAAAGCTCATATGGAACTACCTAAAAGATTAGTAAATATAATTAAATGTGAAAATCCAAGATGTATAACAACAGTAGAAAGAGAAATTGACCAAGTATTCGAATTGGCAAATAAAGAAAATAAAGTATATAGATGTAAATATTGTGAATCAGAAGCATAAAATAAAGAAATAAAATGCTCAAAAATGGCTTAAAAACAACATAAAAAATTGCAAGAAAAAATTTCTTGTAATTTTTTAAAATTTTTTTAAAAAAAGTGTTGACATCGAATATAAACCTGTGCTAAAATAAATCTTGCGTTTGACAAAGAACGCAGTTAAGTACATTGAAAAATAAACAATAAATTCCTTTAAGAAGAATACTTTGAAGTATTCGTACTCAAAAAAGAAATTGGAGAAAACCAAGTAAAAAAACGCTAGATTTAAAATGAGTTAGAAACTCTTAAAAAAGATATGTAAAGAGTAACGAAAGTTACGAAATATATATACAATAAACGAGAGAGTTTGATCCTGGCTCAGGATAAACGCTGGCGGCGCACATAAGACATGCAAGTCGAACGGAAGTCGTTATTAAATGGAATGAAGATTTATCGGAGTGAAGTTTAGTAACAATGGCTTTAGTGGCGGACTGGTGAGTAACACGTAAGCAATCTACCTATTAGAGGGGAATAACAATGAGAAA
>CAKPKG010000013.1 GCA_934167165.1 uncultured Clostridia bacterium | reverse complement strand
TCATTTAAACATAAATTTGCTAAAAAACCAGAAGTAATAGAAGGAAATATGAAAGCTTTAGAGATGGCTTTAAATTCAGTAGAAGAAATATAGAAAGAAGGATGTGATTTTACATGGATATCAATCCAAAAACACCTATGGACGAGTTAACACCAGGTGGAGATATATATACAGCAGGAAATGCAAGAGAATTTAAAACAGGAGATTGGAGAAGCCAAAAACCTATATTCTTATCAGAAAAATGCAAACAATGTGGACTATGTTTCCCTGTATGCCCAGATGATGCAATACCAGTAGGAAAAGACCAAAAAAGAACAGAATTTGATTATGATTATTGCAAGGGATGCGGAGTTTGTGCTAAGGTTTGCCCTTTTGGCGCAATAACTATGCAATAATGGAAGTGAGAAATGAGATGTGGGAAGTAGGATAAATAGAGAAAAATTTACACAGTTACAAAAGTGTAATGCTCACCTCACACTTCACACTTCTAGAGATATAAAAGAATCTTTTCTAAAATAAGTTAGGAGGAATAAAAAATGAGTATTAGAGAACGTTTAAGTGGTAATGAAGCAGCAGCTATTGCAATGAAACAAATAAACCCAGATGTAGTAGCAGCATTCCCAATAACACCATCAACAGAAATACCACAATATTTTTCAACATTTGTAAGTAATGGAGAAGTAAATACAGAATTTGTTGCAGTAGAAAGTGAACATAGTGCAATGTCTGCAACAATAGGAGCAGAAGCGGCAGGAGCAAGAGCTATGACAGCAACTTCTGCAAATGGAATGTCATTAATGTGGGAAATGATATATATTGCTTCAAGTTTAAGATTACCAATAGTAATGAGCTTAGTAAATAGAGCAGTATCAGGACCATTAAATATTCATAATGACCATTCAGATGCAATGGGAGTAAGAGATGCTGGATGGATTATGCTATTTTCAGAGAATAACCAAGAAGCTTATGATAATTTAATAATGGCACATAGAATAGCAGAAAATAAAGATGTAAAACTACCTTTAATGGTATGTCAAGATGGATTTATAACATCACATTCAATAGAAAATATAGAATTAATAGAAGATGATAAAGTAAAAGATTTTGTTGGAGAATATAAGCCAGATGAATATTTGCTAAATAAAGATAATCCAATAGCAGTGGGACCACTTGATTTACAAGCTTATTTATTTGAGCACAAAGCACAACAAGCAGAAGCAATGAAAAATGCGAAAAAAGTAATATTAGATGTAGCCAAAGATTTTGAAAAAATGACAGGTAGAAAATATTCTTTCTTTGAGCAATACAAACTAGATGATGCAGAAATTGCAATAGTATGTATGAACTCAACAGCAGGAACAACAAAATATGTTGTAGATAATTTAAGAGAAAAAGGAATAAAAGCAG
Source organism: uncultured Clostridia bacterium (assembly GCA_934167165.1). Classification (GTDB taxonomy): domain Bacteria; phylum Bacillota; class Clostridia; order TANB77; family CAG-508; genus CAG-452. The sequence continues at coordinate 32,530 of CAKPKG010000013.1, read as the reverse complement.
GACTTCTAAAAATAAGAGTATTTAGACCATTTCCAGCAGAAGAAATTGCAAAAGCATTAGAAAATGTAAAAGCAGTTGCTGTATTAGATAAATCAGATTCACTAAATGCTGCTGGTGGAGCTTTATTTGAAGATGTAACATCTGCAATGTATGTAAATAAAAAACAAGTTCCAATGGTAAACTATGTATATGGAATTGGCGGAAGAGATACAAAAGCAGACGATATAGAAAGCGTATATAATGATTTAGCTCAAATCGCAAAAACAGGAGAAATAGATAATCCATATCGTTATCTAGGATTGAGAAAGTAGAAGAATATAAATTGTAATTTCATGAAGTGTGAGGTTTGAGGTGAGAAGTGTGAAAAATAGAGAAAAGCCTACGAAGCCACGGCCCTATAAATCTCACCTCCCACATCACACCTCTCACATCAATTAAACAAATTCCAATTTATCCAAATTAACAAATTTTAGGAGGAAATAACAATGTCATATAATTTAAAAGAAGTAATTGCAGAAAAACCATCAAGATTTACAGCAGGTCATAGAATGTGTGCAGGATGTGGAGCTCCTGTTGTAGGAAGAATGGTTTTAAGAGCATTAAAACCAGAAGATCATGCAGTAATATCATGTGCTACAGGATGTATGGAAGTTTCAACATTTATATATCCATACACAGCATGGACAGATTCTTTTGTACATACAGCTTTTGAATGTGCAGCTGCAAATGCAAGTGGAGCAGAAGCTGCATACAAAGCATTAAAAAGAAGTGGAAAAATACCAGAAGACCAAACAACTAAATTTATAGCATTTGGAGGAGATGGTGGAACTTACGATATAGGACTACAAAGCTTATCAGGAGCAATGGAAAGAGGACATGATATGGTATATGTGTGCTATGACAATGGCGCATATATGAATACAGGAATTCAACGTTCATCTGCTACACCTAGATTTGCAGATACAACAACATCACCAGCAGGAAAAGTAATTCCTGGCAAAATGCAAAATAGAAAAGATTTAACAAACATAATGGCCAATCACCACATTCCTTATGTTGCTCAAACAATTGCATATAATAACTTTAAAGATTTATATGAAAAATCAGAAAAGGCAATATATACAAAGGGGCCAGCATTCCTAAATGTACTTACACCATGCCCAAGAGGATGGGGATACAATACAGAAGATTTAATGCAAATAAATAAATTAGCAGTAGAAACATGCTACTGGCCACTATATGAAGTAATAGACGGAAGATATATAGTAAACTATAAACCAAAAAACAAACTTCCAATAGAAGAATTCTTAAAACCACAAAAAAGATTTAAACACATGTTTAAACCAGGAAATGAATGGATGATAGAAGAATTCCAAAAAGAAGTAGACAGACGTTGGGAAGAACTATTACATTTAGAAGAAATAACAAATAAAGAATAAAATTAATATATTAAATGGGGGATGAATAAATGAAAAAAATGGTTGAAAAAAATGATGTTACAAGTGCTGCAAAAAATTTTGGAGGATTATATATATTAGTAATGATAATTGCTCTATACATAACAGACATAATAAGCGACGTAAAGGACTATTCTTTAAATGAATTAACTACAATAAGGATTGTAATAATATTTTTTACAATTCTTATCTCAAGTTTTCTACTAACTAGATATGTAATAAAAAAATATAGCATAACAAAATCATTTAAAGATAATCTTAAATTCAACATAAATTTAATTATAATAGGAATAGCAGTAATCTCAATATTTTATTTTCTAATAGCATTAAACAGAAACATTAAAGAAATAAAACAAAGCAATGAATATAAAATGGCATCAATATATTTAAATGAAGATGAAATGGAAGAAGTAATAGGTAAAGTAAAAAGTGAAGCTAGAGGTGGTTTTGTTAAAGTATGGGTTTCAATTCTAATTGCTTCAGGAATATCAGTTGGATTAGAAGGAAAAATTATTGACAAGTATTGCCTAGAAGATGAAAAAATTGTAGAAGAAAATCCTGAAGAAAAAATATAAAGAGTAAAAAAAGAAAAGCTGATTTAGCTTTTCTTTTTTAGTGAATTTTAATATAGACAGCAAACTTTAGCAGATGGTAATTTGTTTAGTTGAGGCGAGAGGTGTGATGTGGGAGGTGTGATTTATAGGGTCAGGACTTCGCAGGCTTTTCTCTATTCTTCACACTTCTCACCTCACACTTCGTACTTCGTGAAATTCCAATTTGTCCAAATAACCAATTGAAAATATAATAAATTTGTGCTATTATAATGTAGTAAAATAAATAAATGGAGTGATTTATATGCAAAGTAAATATGATGTAATAGTAGTAGGAATGGGCCCTAGCTCAATTTTTTGTGCCTATGAACTAATACAGCTAAAAAAATATAAACATGTACTATTAATAGACCAAGGAAAAAGAGTAGAAGAAAGATATTGCCCAATAGAAAAAACAAAAAAATGTGTACATTGTAAACCAATGTGTAATATAACAAATGGTTTTTCAGGCGCAGGAGCTTTTTCTGATGGCAAATTATCATTATATGATAGCAAAGATGATGACATTCATGTTGGAGGAATTTTGCATAAATATATAGGAGTTCCAAAAACAAAAGAACTAATAGATTATACTGATAAGATTTACCTAGACTTTGGAGCAGATAAAAAATTAGAAGGAACAGAATATCAAGAAGAGATAGCTAAAATATCTAAAAGAGCAGAAAAAGATGGAATAAGATTAATAAATATTCCAATAAGACATTTAGGAACAGAGAAGAGCCACGAAGTATATGGAAGATTAGAAAAATATATAGAAGACAATGGCGTAGAGATGCTTTTCGGAACAACTGTTGGAGATTTAATTGTAGAAAATGGCGAGATAAAAGGTGTTAAAATTAAAGAAGCAAAATATATAGAAGATGAAGAACATCCATTAGAGAGTGTATATGCAGATAAAGTTGTACTAGCTGTTGGAAGAAAAGGCGCAAATTGGCTAGTAGATATGTGTAATAAACATGGTATAAAAACAGATACAGGAATAGTAGATATTGGTGTTAGATACGAGCTTCCAGACGAAATTATGAAAGATGTAAATAAATATATGTATGAAGCAAAGTTTGTTGGAAGAGTAGGACCATTTAGAGATAAAGTAAGAACTTTTTGCCAAAATCCAAGTGGATTTGTATCAGCAGAAGTTTATGATAACAATTTAACATTAGTAAATGGACATTCATATAAAGAAAGAAAAAGTACAAATACAAATTTAGCAATACTTGTATCACATCACTTTACACATCCTTTTGATAAACCAATTGGATATGGACGTAATGTTGCTCAAAACCTAAATGACCTAGGTGCAGGAAATATAGTAGTTCAAAGACTAGGAGATATACATAGAGGAAAAAGAACTTGGGATTATGAGTTAGAAAGAAATTCAGTAGAACCAACATTAAAGTCAGCAGTAGCAGGTGATATTACATTTGCATTAGGTTATAGAACAATGGTAAGTATACTAGAATTTATAAGAACAATAGACAAAGTTGTAGAAGGATTTGCAAATCCAGATAATCTTTTATATGCACCAGAAATAAAATTTTATAGCAATAAAGTAATAATAAATGAACAATTTGAAACAAATATAAAAGGATTATACTCAATAGGAGATGGAGGAGGAATGACAAGAGGTTTAATGATGGCATCATGTTCAGGAATCCAAATGGCAAGGAATTTATAAAATAAGTATTGACAAATATTGTAAAAGTAAATATAATATATATGAAAATTAATTTGATGTATTTTTTCACATTAGTAATATGTACTAAAAAAACAGGCACTAGATCGAACCTAGTGCCTGTTTGCTTTAAATTGCAATTTAATAGAACTTATGATAATATGATTGCATAAATAAATTAAAAAAGTAGAATATTAAGAATAAAAGGAAAAAACATGGAAGTTCTAGAAATTGCAAAATTAATTGAAAATCATGGAGGTAGGCTTTATTTAGTAGGAGGGGCACTTAGGGACAAACTATTAAATAGGCCTATTTTTGATGAAGATTATTGTGTAGTTGGTTTAGAGAAACAAGATTTTTTAGAATTGTTTCCAAATGCACATATAAGAGGAAAAGCCTTTGAGGTTTTTGATTTGAATGGACATGAATTTGCACTTGCTAGAACAGAGAAAAAAATAGGAAAAGGTCATAAAGAATTTGAAATTACAACAAATAAAAATATAACAATTGAAGAAGATTTGTTAAGGAGAGATATAACAATTAATTCAATTGCACAAGATGTTTTAACTAAAGAAATAATAGACCCATTCAATGGACAAGAAGATTTAAAAAATAAGATAATAAGAGCAACAAGCACTAGTTTTAAAGAAGATCCATTAAGAGTATATAGAGTAGCTAGATTTGCAAGTGAGTTAAATTTTAAAGTAGAGAAATCAACTATACAGATGATGAATGAATTAAAAGGAGAATTAAACTTATTATCAAAAGAAAGAGTATTTTGCGAATTTAGAAAAGCATTAGCAACTGAAAAACCATCAATATTTTTTAATGTTTTAAAAGAAGCAGGAGTTTTAGATGTACATTTTAAGGAAATATATGATTTAATAGGAAGTATCCAGCCAATAGAATATCATCCAGAAGGAGATAGCTATAATCATACAATGATAGTAGTTGATAATAGCGCAAAATTAACAGATAATTTAGAAATACGATATGCAAGTTTAGTTCATGATTTAGGAAAAGGTTTAACACCAAAAGAAATATTACCGCATCATTACGGACATGACGAAAGAGGCGTTGAACCAGAAAGAAAATTGTCTAATAGAATAGGAGTTCCAACATCATGGAAAAAAGCAGGAATCACATCATGTAAAGAACACATGAGAGGTGGGATATTTAGTCAAATGACTCCAGAAAAGCAAGTTTCCTTTATAGAGAGAGTAGAAAAATCCTTGTTAGGATTACATGGATTGCAAATAGTAGTATATTGTGATAAAAATAGAACAGGCACTTTAAGTGAAGAAAAAAGGAAAAAATGTACATTTGAGCAAATAGGGCAAGAGCTACTAACAAAAATAGATGGAGAATATATAAAGAAAAAATATAAAAACATACAAGGACAAGAATTTGGAGAAAAACTACATCAAGAAAGAGTAAAATGGATTAAGGAGAAAAAATAATGCCAATTATAGAAGTAAAAGATTTAGTAAAAACATATAAAGTTATTCAAAAAGAAAAAGGACTAATGGGATATTTTAAAAATTTAATAAATCCAAAATATAAAGAATTTAAAGCTGTGAAAGGTATAAATTTTAACATTGAAGAAGGAGAGCTAGTAGGATATATAGGGGAAAATGGGGCAGGAAAATCAACAACAATAAAAATGCTTACACGGACTTTTAACCCCTACATCTGGAAGCATAATAGTAAATGGTTTAATACCTAATAAAAAAAGAATAGAAAACAATAAAAATATAGGAGCTGTATTTGGACAAAAAACACAACTTTGGTGGGACCTACCTGTTATAGAATCATTTAGACTAATTAAAAAAATGTATAAAATACCAGAAAATGAATACAGAAAAAATTTAAAGAAATTCACGGAAATATTAGAATTGCAAGATTTACTAGAAAAACAAGTAAAGAACTTAAGCTTGGGCCAAAAAATGAGATGTGAGATTGCAGCAACATTTTTACATAATCCTAAAATTGTATATTTAGATGAACCTACAATAGGTTTAGATGTTTTTGTAAAGGAAAGAATAAGAAAATTTATAAAAGATATAAACAAAGAAAACAATGTAACAGTAATACTTACAACACATGATTTAAATGATATAGAAGATGTTTGTGACAGGATTATTCTTTTAGACAATGGAGAAATAATGTATGATGGAACAAAACAAAATTTTAAAGATACTTATGGAAAATATACAAAAGCAGAATTTATTGTAAGGAATAAAATTAACAATATAAAAAGTAATGCAAATTTAGAAAATTTTGAAGTAACAGAAGAATTAGGTAATAAAATAAGTGTAAAATTTAAACATGACAAGACAACAATAATGAAAGTTATGGAAGAAATAACTAAATATTGTACAATAGAAGACATACATATGAAAGAAGCAGAATTAGAAGATATATTAAAAGAAATATACAAAGGAGCTCACAAATGTTAAAAAGCATGCTAGCTATTCGGAAAAATGAAGTTTAAAGAATACAATATATATAAATCAAATTTTTGGTTATTTACATTAAATAGAATTGTAGAAGTAATAGTATATATTTTTGTATGGAAGGCTATATTTGCTCAAACAGGGAATGCAGGGGGCTTTACTGTTGAGCAAATAATTACATATTATATTTTGGTAACAACAATAAAACCATTTGCACTTTGGGGAATAAATGAAGATATTGCACATTCTATAAGAAATGGAAATATTAGTAAAGAGCTATTAAATCCAATGACATATTTTCAATATTGCTTTGGAGTAAATTTAGGAGAAATGGCATTTGCTTTTGTAGTTGGTCTTGCATCTTTTATTGTTTGTTCAATATTATGGGGAATAACACTGCAATTTAATTTACTAAATTTTATATTAGCAGTAATTATAATATTAGTTGGAATTATAATAAGTTTTTTTATGCAAATGATAGTGGGAACTGTAGGATTTTATAGTAGTTCTATTTGGGGAATGCAAATATTAAAAAAAGCTATAATATCAATTTTTTCTGGGATTATAGCACCACTTACTCTTTTTCCTGAATGGTTTCAAAAAATAGCAAATATTTTGCCATTTAAAGAACTAATCTATACCCCTGTAAATGTATTAATGGGAAACATAGAACTAAATCAAATTTGGATTATAATTGTAAAACAAATTTTATGGGTATTTATAACTTATGGAATAGCAAAAATATTTTTTAATCATTCAATAAAAAAAGTAACAATAAATGGAGGATAAAATGTCAAACATATTGAACAATGTAAAAATATATTTTTCATTTTTAGGAGCATCATTAAAAGAAATGCTAATTTATAGGCTAGACTGTTTAGTAGGAATAGTTTCCCAGGTAGTCACACAAGCAGTTGAAATAATATTTGTATTTATTGCTTTTAGAAATACAGAAAATTTAGCAGGTTGGAATTTTAAACAGGTTTTATTATTATATGGAATAACTTTAATATCTGTTGGAATAAAAACACTTTGTGTAGATGGATTATATGACTTCGGACCCAAATATATAAAAGATGGAGAATTTGATAAGATTTTATTAAGACCAGTACATCCATTAATATCAATTTTAGGAGCAACAAAAGAGTTTGTTGCATTAGGATATTTAGTATTAGGTTTTGCAATGACTATAATAATGCTTATTAAACTTTCTATACCAATTACATTTATATTAATTGTAAAAATACTATTTTTTAGTATAATAGGTGCAGCAATAATTGGAGCAATAAATACTATTTGTAGTATTTCATCATTTTGGACATATAGGTCAAATGAAGTTATTTGGTCATTTGATAGAATTTATACTTTTGCACAATATCCAATAGATATTTATAGTAGTTTTATAAAAATATTAATAACATATATTCTGCCATTTGCTTTTGTTGCATATTATCCAAGTCTGGCATATTTAGGAATGGATAAATATATGGTTTATTTGTCACCTGTTGTTGCAATGGTATTATGGATAGTTGCAGTAAAAATATGGAATTTAGCTCTAAACAAATATAGAAGTACAGGGAACTAAAAAAGGAGAAACAAATGAAGAGTAGAAAAGAACTAAATAAAATTAGAAGAAAAAATGCAAAATTATATCCAATATATAAAATGTTTTCATGGGATTTGTTATTCTTTTATTCAATAGAATTTTTATTTTATACAATAACTAAAAAAGTTACAGCTTCAGAAGTATTAGTAATAAATGGATTTTATTTGTTATTTAAAATTATAATGCAAATACCAGCTGTAACAATTACAGATTTTTTAGGCAAAAGAAAAAGTATAATTTTAGGAAACATATTGCTTATATTTTATGCATTGGGATTATTAATACTACCAGGAGCTATTGGAATTATAATTGCAGATTTAATATTTTCACTTGGAGATAATATAAAAACAATCGCGGAAGGAAACCTACTATATGATTCTGTTGCAACTAAAGGAGGAGAAGGACTTTACTCAAAACTAGATGCAAAAGGAGGTAGTTGGTATTATATACTTGATGGAATTGCTTCATTAACTGCTGGTTATTTATTTGTAATAAATAACTATATACCAATATTTATATGCCTATTATTTATTGTTATTTCTACAATTTTATCTTTTAGATTTGAGGATGTATATGAGCCAAAAGAGATGGCAAAAAATGCTAATATAAAAGATACAATAAAGGAATATTCAATAGATCTAAAAACGGCTTTTAAGTTCATATTAAAATCAAAAAGAATGAAGGCATATATATTATTTCAAATAGCTTTATATGGGCTAATAGAAATTATTAGTACATATAGTAGCGATTTATTAGTAACAATAGGAATACCAGAAGAAGAATTTTCAATAATATTTTCAGTACTTACATTAATTGGTGGAATTTCCCTTTCACTAAAAAAACCAATAGAAAGAAAGTATAAAAACAGAACATTATCATTCATATCATTAATGTATATTGGAGCTTGTATAGTAATAGGATTTGTTTCAAGTATGTATAATAGCAAAGTAATAATACCAATAATTTTAGCAATGCTTGCAGTACATAGAATATGCACATCAATATGGTACATATTAGAATATAAATATTTAAAAAACTTTACAACAGAAGATATGAGAAATAAAATAACATTTGCTTATGAATTTATTGGGGGAATAGCAGCAAGCATTATATCAATTATAGGTGGCTTATTGCTTAATGTAATGAAAATACAAAATGCATTTTTAATAGTAGGGCTAGCTTCACTTGCAATAATGATAGTAGTTTTAGACTACATGAGGACAAGATTTGGAATAAAACCAGAAGAATACAAAAAAGAAGATATAGAATTTGCCAACATAAAATAAAATAGGGAAAAAGGGGACAGACCCCTTTTTCCCTATTTTATTGTTACAACAGTTACTCCCATTTCACCTTCACCAAATGTACCTATTCTATAAGATTTAACATGTGGATGCTTTTTTAGAAAAGCATGGATTCCAGCTTTTAGCTTTCCTGTTCCTTTGCCATGAACAATTCTAACCGTTTCTAATCTTGCAATATTTGCATCATCTAAATATTTGTCTACTAGTGGAATTGCTTCATCTACTGTTAAGCCAATTACATTTATTTCGTTAGATATATTTTTAGATTTTATTATTGATTTATTTTTAGTAGGTTGGATAGCTTTTTGAGTTTCTTGTTTTGTTCGTACAAGCTTATCAATAGTAATACTTGTTTTTAAGCTTCCTACTTGGATTTCTATTTCAGAAGAAGCATTTGGAAGTTTTATTACAGTTCCAACTTTGCCAAGAGGAATAACATATACTTGCATTCCAACCTTTATTTCATCTGGTGTTAAATTACCTTTTTGATTTTTGTTGTTCATAGAAAAATCTTTTATTTTATCATTTACTTTACTTTTTAAATCATACATTTCTTGAACAGAAGCTTTGCCATTTTTCTTTGAAAGGTTATTCATTTCTTTTATTATTTGTGTTGCTTCATCTTGAACATCTAATAATATGTCGCGAGCCTCTTTTTTTGCATTTTCAACCATAAGGATAGCTTTTTCTTCATACTCTGAATAATCAGTTTCAAGTTTTTTTCTAAGTATTTCTATTTGATTTAAATTTTTAGTTGTTTCATCTTTCTTTTTTTCAATTTCTATTTGATTATCATAAATTTCTTTTAATAAGTCCTCTATACAAATATTATCATTATCAATTAATGATTTTGCTTTTTCTAAAATACTTTCTTTTAAGCCAAGTCTTTTACTTATTTCAAAAGCATTACTTTTACCAGGAATGCCAATTAATAATTTATATGTTGGAGATAAAGTTTCCAAATTAAATTCGAAACTTGCATTTTCAAAACCATTTGTAACAATTGCATATTGCTTTAATTCTTCGTAGTGAGTAGTGCTAATTACAATTGAACCTAAATTATAAAAGTAGTCTAAAATGCTTATCGCTAAACGACTTCCCTCTATTGGGTCAGTGCCAGAACCAAGTTCATCTAAAAGAATAAGACTATTTTTAGTTGCTATTTTAGTAATTTCAACAATATTTAAAATATGAGAAGAAAAAGTACTTAAAGATTCACTAATACTTTGTTCATCACCAATATCTGCAAAAATATTATCAAAAACATATATACTACTATTTTCTTTGCAAGGAATTAAAATTCCACTATATGCCATCAATAACAATAAACCTGTAGTTTTTAAACAAACAGTTTTACCACCGGTATTTGGCCCTGTAATTATAAGAGAAGAATAGTTTTCTCCAATAGAAATATCAATTGGAACTACTTTGCTTTCATCAATTAAAGGATGGCGCGCTTGAATTAAATTTACATATTTCTTGTTGTTAATATCAGGTTTAATTCCATTTAGCTTTTTACTAAAACTTGCTTTAGCGAATATAAAATCAATTTGACCGATTAATTCAACATTATTTTTTAATTCATTAGTAATTGGCATAAGTTTTCTAGAAAGTTCTGTTAAAATCTTTGCAATTTCTATTGCTTCTTCAGCTTTTAAGTTGTTCAATTCATTGTTAAGTTCAAAAACAGCAAGAGGTTCAATGAAAACAGTAGAACCACTTGAAGAAACATCATGAACAAATCCTTTAACAAAACCTCTATATTCTTCTTTTACTGGAATTACATATCTTTCATTTTTTATTGTAACAATACTATCTTGCAGATATTTTGAATATGTAGCAGAATGAACCATTGAGTTTAATTTATTTTTAATTTCTACACCTAAATTCTTTTGAGATTTTCTAATTGAGTTTAACTTTGAAGAAGCATTATCTGCAATAGTGTTTTCATCTAAAATTTTATCAAAAATTTCTTTTTCTAATAATTTATTAATATATATCATGTCATAAGAAGGCAGTATTAGCTCACAAGATTCATTAAGAAAATACTCTTTTAATTCTCTAGAAGTCTTTAAAATACTACCAATTTCTAATAAATCTAAAGCAGTTAAAGAAAAATTAGATTCAAGGTTTTTAATTGCGATATCAATATTAGGAATAGAAGAAAGAGGTAAGCTACCTTTTTTATAAATTAATCCAAGAGCTTGATTTGTTTGCTCCAATAAAAAGGACACATTGGTACTTGGATGTAATCTTCTACATAAATTTTTACCTAAATATGTTTTAGCAAAATTTTCTAACATTTCTAGTATTTTATTATATTCTAATTTATCTAAATATTTTGAGTTCATTTCATCAATCTCCTTAAAACATTGATATTATACTATTTTTTTGGAAGAAAGGCAAATTCCAGTTTCACGAAGTGCGAAGTGTGAGGTGAGAAGTGCGAAAAATAGAGAAATGCCTACGGAGCTTTGACCATATAAATCCCATCTCACACATCACACCTCTTAGGAACAAAAGGGGTCTGTCCCCATTTGTTCCTTAATTCATGTGCAACTAAAGAAAAAACAAAAAATCTATTGTTTTTGAAAAAGTATTACAGTATAATAAAATTAGATTTTATTGGAGGTAACAAATGAAAAAGTTAAAAAGTCAAAATGGTGCAATTGCAATTATTGTATTAGTATCTGTACTGTTTTTAACAATGTTTTTAATAAGTAGTTACATGGTAATTTCAAATAAATTAAAAACTCAAAAAGAGGTAATAGATCAAACAAGGCAAATATATGAAAATTATGATTTAGCAGAAATATATAATAGCTTTTTTAATAATGGAGCAATTCCAATATATTCTAATGAACAATATTTTAAAATTGGATCAAATGAAAAAGTCATAATACCAGAAACAGGTGGAAAATATTATGACTTCGTAGATTCAGCTAATTACATTTTAATGAATGATTTAAGTATTAATAAATCTGATTATAGTGATATTAATTGGGATGAATGGCAAAGACCAGAAGAAAAATTAAATGGTGGAATGATTGATTATAATGGTCATACAATAGAATTTACAGAAAAAGCAAAACCATTATTACCAGACGAATATCAAAGAGTTGAATATTTGCAAACTTCAGGGGGAAGTATAGATACTGGTTTATATATTACAGATAAATACCAAATAGAAATGAAAGCAAAGTTTGACAATCATGCAAGTTCAGAGGACTGGCTCTTCGGAGACTGGAACGCAGGACCAGCAAGAGGTGAATTGATAGGATACTATAGAGATAAAATAAGAGTATATAGTGGGACGGATAACAGTAATTACTATTTAGAAATAAGTCGTGACACTAATGTACATACATATAAAATACTAAAAGATTCACTATATATTGATGATTTAACTTCAGAAACAAAAAAGCCATCATTTACAGAGCTAGAAAATATGAGTAAAAGGACACTAAAAATATTCAGGTCAAACCATACAAATTCTTCATCGACAAAAGTGATATACTATGCTAAAATGTGGGATTTAGATGATAATTTAGTTAGGAATTTTATTCCATGTTATAGAAAAACAGATAAAGTAGCAGGAATGTATGATTTAGTAGAAGATAAGTTTTATACAGGTACCGGCACATTCATATATGGACCTGAAGTATTAGATGGAGAAGATAATTTTTATACTAAAGTGCAATATATAGAGGGAACGGGAGTTCAATACATTGACACTCTATATAAGCTCAATAGTAATTCTAATGTAAGCATAGAGTATAAATTAACGGAATTGGATACTACAACTAGGGGAAGAGGGATTTTTGGATGCTATGAAGGCCCTCAAAGTAGATATGAAATTTTTGCTCGTAAAGACGGATATATTGAACCAGGATTTTATAATATTTATGATTCAAAAACACTACTGTCAGATTTGGACAAACATACTATAGTTATAAAAAATGGAGAGGCTTGCCTAGACAATAATATGAGTGTTAGCCTAGGGAAAGGAACGTTTGAACAGAAAAATACAGCATATTTATTTCACTTTAATTCAGAAATTACTGATTATCTCCCTATGAAAGGGCGTATATATAGTGCTAAAATATGGGATGGAGAAGAAATAGTAAGGGATTTAGTGCCATGTTATAGAAATTATGATAATACTGCAGGAATGTATGATATGGTAGAGAATATTTTTTATACAAATTCCGGTACTGGTACATTCCTATATGGACCTGAAGTATAAGAGATGCATTACGTAAATTATATTTTATAATAACATTGACTTTTCGCTAAAAAAATTATAAAATAACTGTATTGAAAAATACAGTTATTTTTATGCTTTAAAATATACGGAAGTAATGATTTTAGAGAATAATTTATATTCTGTTTTGAGGAGGAAATAATAAATGGGTGAAGTAATAGTTATAACATCAGGAAAAGGTGGCGTAGGAAAAACAACAACAACAGCTAATTTAGGTTCAAGTTTAGCAGAAGCAGGTAAAAAAGTTGTTTTAGTAGATACAGATATTGGATTAAGAAATTTAGATGTTGTTATGGGACTAGAAAATAGAATAGTATATGACATTGTTGATGTTGTAGAAGAAAAATGTAAATTAAGACAAGCTTTAATTAAAGATAAACGTTTTGAAGAACTATTCCTACTTCCTGCAGCTCAAACAAGAGATAAAAGTGCAATAAATGAAGAACAAATGAAAGAGTTAACTAAAAAATTAAAAGAAGACTTTGACTATATACTAATTGACTGCCCAGCAGGAATAGAACAAGGATTTAAAAACGCAATAGCAGGAGCAGATAGAGCCATAGTTGTAACAACAGCAGAAATATCTGCTATAAGAGATGCTGATAGAATAATAGGACTATTAGAGAGCTCAGAAATAAAAAATCCAGAATTAATAGTAAATAGATTAAGACCTAACATGGTTAGAAAAGGAGAAATGATGGAGGTCGAAGATATAGTTGACCTATTATCAGTAGATTTAATTGGTGTAGTCCCAGATGATGAGTATATAATTACTCAAACAAATAAAGGAGAACCAGTTATCAAAAATAAAAAAGCACCATCAGGAAAAGCATACATAGAGATAGCAAGAAGAATACTTGGAGAAAACATAGATGTTACAATACCAGGAAAAAAACAAGGAATATGGGAAAAAATAAAAGGATGGTTTAGAAAATAATATGTAAAAAGTGAAACAAAAATCACTTTTAGAAAGGGAAAGAAATGTTCGAGAGTATAGTAAACTTTTTTAAAAGATTAAAAAAAGCAGAAGATAAAAATGTACCTAGCAAAGATACAGCAAAAGAAAGATTACATTTAGTTTTAATGCAAGATAGAGCAAATGTTTCTGCTGACTTTCTAGAATTAATGAAACAAGAAATCATAGATGTTATAAAAAAATATATAGACGTAGAAGAAGAGGCAATTGATGTTAGGCTTACAAATGAAATAAAAGAAGATGGAACAACAGGAGCACCATCACTTTATGCTAATATTCCAATTGTAAATATTAAAAATGAAATGAAAAAAGAAGTAGAAAAGGAAAAAAACGAGAAAAAAGAAACCAATAAAGAAAAACAAGAAAAAGTAGAAGAAATAAAACAAGAAGAAAACAAAGAAGAGAAAAAACCAGAAGAACAGAAAGAAAATAAAGAAGAACCAAAAGAAGATGAATCTCAAGAAGACAAAGAAATAAAAGAGAATAAAAAAGTTGAGACAGAAGAGAATAAAGAAAAAGAGAACGAAGAAGTAAAAGAATCAAAAGAAGTAGAAGTAGAAGAGGATAAAGAAGAACCAAAAGAAGAAAAGAAAGAAGAAGTTAAAAAAGAAAATAAATAATAAAAAATAATAAGATTAGGTGGAAGCAATATTCCACCTAAAAAAATATTTTGGAAAGGTAAATAATGAATAAAAGAAACTTAAAAAATACCGAATGGGCTATTTTAATTTGTGTTTTACTATTAGTTATAATTGGTTTAATTGCATTATATAGCGCTAGTCAAGAAACAGATTTAGATGCCTTTAAAAAACAATGTATATGGATTTTAATAAGTATTCCAATTATGTGTGTAGCAATGGTTATGGATTACAACATAATTGCGCGATTCTCATGGATTTTTTATGGAATATTTATGCTTTTATTAATAGTGGTTCTGTTTACTGCTGCAATCAATGGAGCGACTAGCTGGTTTAATATGGGTTTCTTATCTTTTCAACCAGGAGAACTTGCTAAAATATTTGTAATACTTTTTTTAAGTTATACCATTGTAAATATTCAAGCAAAAGGAAAAAATCAAATAAATAAACCAAGCAAATTAGCAATTATACTATTAATAGGATTAGCACCAACATTTTTAATTGCAATTCAACCAGACTATGGAACAGCATTAGCGTATATAGTTGCAATTACACTAATGTTATATGTTGCTGGAATAGATAAAAAATATATAATAACTACTTTTATAATATTAATTGTAGCATTACCATTATTATATTTCTTTGTATTACCAGAACATGCAAAATCTAGAATAGAAGTATATCTAAATCCGAATTTAGATCCAAGAGGTGCAGGATATAATATTATCCAATCCAAATTAGCAATAGGAGCAGGTAAACTTTTGGGAATGGGATTGCTTAACGGAACACAAACTCAACTAGGATTTTTATATCCAAAAACAACTGATTTTATATTTCCAGTAATAGGAGAAGAAGCAGGGTTTATTGCTTGTGGTTTGGTTGTAATTATATATGTTATATTAATTACAAAGGCAATTAATGTAGCAAAAACGGCAAGTGATGATTTGGGTTCATATATAGCAATGGGGATTGTACGGAATACTTTTATTCCATGTTGTAGAAAATATAGGAATGACAATAGGATTACTTCCTATAACAGGAATACCATTACCATTTATAAGTTATGGTGGAACCTCATTAATTACTAACTTTATATCAATAGGATTATTATTAAATATTAGTAGCAGAAGGCAAAAAAATATATTTTAAAAAGGAATAGATATGTATATACACAAATTAAAAATAGGAAATGTAGAATTAGAGAACAATGTAATACTTGCACCAATGGCAGGAGTAACAGATTTAGCATTTAGAAAAATTTGCAAAGAGTATGGAAATCCAGGATTGGTGTACACAGAAATGGCTAGTAGCAGAGCTATTTTCCATAATGATGAAAAAACAAAAAAACTTTTGAATGTAGAAGGAGAAAAAAAGCCAATAGCAGTTCAAATTTTTGGAAACGATCCTAAAATAGTGGCTTTTGCTGCAAATAAAGTATCTGAAAATGCTGATATTATAGATATAAATATGGGCTGCCCAGCACCAAAGGTAGTCAAAAACGGTGATGGAAGCAAGTTGTTACTAAATCCAGAATTGATAAGAGAAATAGTGCAAGAAGTTGTAAAAGCAGTAGAAAAGCCAGTAACAGTAAAAATGAGAAAAGGCTGGGATAAAAGCAATATAAATGCAGTAGAAGTGGCAAAAATTATAGAACAAGCAGGAGCTTCTGCACTAACAATACATGGAAGAACAAGAGAGGAGTACTATAGCGGAAAAGTAGATTTGGACATAATAAAACAAGTAAAAGAAGCGGTAAATATACCAGTAATAGGAAATGGCGATATAAAAAGTATAGAAGATGCTAATAAAATGTTTGAGTATTGCAATGTAGATGGTATTATGATAGGAAGAGCAACAATAGGAAATCCATGGATTATAAATGACATAATAAAAGGTGAAAAAAGGGAAATTTCAAACGAAGAAAAATTAAAAGTATTAAAACAACATATAGAGATGGCAGTTGCAGAAAAAGGAGAATACATAGCAGTAAGAGAAATGAGAAAACATATATGTTGGTATATTAAAAATCTTAAAGAATCAAGCAAAATAAGAGAAAAAATAAATAGAATAGAAGATGTAAATGAACTAGAAGCATGTCTAGAAGAATATTTTAAATCATTATGAATAAAGTTATAAAAGAATAGCAATTAGCTATTCTTTTTTCTATTAGCAGAATAAAAAATTGGAATTTGTGTGAACGATTCTAGGGACTGTCCCTCTTTTGTTAAATGACAAAAGGGGACTGTCCTGAATCGTAAATGTAATGCGTTTTGCATTTTCGGGCAGACACAGGGCCTGCCCCTACATCGTTTGCAACAAATTTATTTTTGGGCGTATGCAATACGCCCCTACAAATCACACCTCCCACATCACACCTCTCACCTCAATAAAACAAATTCCAATTTACAATTATAAGGAGGTAATTAAAATGAAAAAAATAATTACTATTATAACAGTTATAATTGTTGTAATAATTGCTTTTTTTATTAAATTTAATTATAAAAAAATAAAATCTGGAAATAATATAAGTATCAAATCAGCTGATGATGTAAAAAACTATATTTTAGGTATTGGTTCATATGAAGCAACATTCAAAGTAGAAATAAATTCAAATAAAAATAATAATTCGTATTTAATAAAAGAGCAATATGTAAAAGAAAATGGAATATATAAACAGGAGGTGCTAGAGCCAGAAAATATAAAAGGGTTAAAAACTGTTTATGATGGTTCTAGTTTGAAAATAGAAAATAGTAATATTAATTTAAGCAAGATTTACGAAAATTATCAATGTATAGGGGACAATTTATTAAGTTTAAGTGCTTTTATTGATGATTTTTTGGATTCTGGTGAGAACAAAGTAACAGAGGATGAAAATGAAATAATATTAGAAACAAGTGCCAAAAATGGGAATAAATATATTAATCATAAGAAACTATATATCGACAAAAAAACATCTAAACCAACAAAAATGGAAATACAAGATGTAACACAAAAAAACACAATTTACATATTATATAATGAGATAAAAATAAATAATTTACAAAAGGAAGATGTTTTAGCATTTAAACTAGATCAAATAGAAGATGATATATAATACAAAAGAAATTTAAGTAAATTATATTCTTAATCTCAAACTCATATCTAAAATATAGAAAAAATCTAATTAACAAAAGTAGCAGGAGTGAAGAATATGGTAATAAAAAGAGGAGATATGTTTTATGCAGATTTAAGTCCAGTGGTTGGTTCAGAACAAGGTGGAATACGACCAGTTTTAGTAATACAAAATGATACAGGAAATAAATACAGCCCAACAGTAATAGTTTCAGCAATAACTTCTCAAATGAATAAAAATAAATTACCTACACATATAGAATTAGATTCAAAAGAATTTGGATTAAAGGCTGATTCTGTAGTACTTGCAGAACAAATAAGAACAATAGATAAAAGTAGGTTAAAAGAGAAGATAGGTCATATAGATGACCGAATAGTAATAAATAAAATAAATGATGCGCTTGGAGTAAGTTTTGGACTAGAGGAATAAAAAAAGAGAAGACTTTTAAATCTTCTCCTTTTTATTTAATTTATTCTTTGCTTTTTGCTTTATTTTCGTCTTTCATAACTTCTTTAATAGAACCTAAACTTGCAAGTGCACTTGTTGCTTCAAAAGGAATAAATACTTTATTTGCTTCTCCTTTTGCAACTTCTTTAAGTGCTTCTAATGATTTTAATTGAACTAATGTATCATCAGGGTTTGCATTTTTAATTGATTCATAAACCATTTCTATTTCTTTAGCTTTAGCTTTAGCAACTTCACGAATAGCTTCTGCTTCACCGGCAGCTTTTCTAATTCTTGATTCTTTATCAGCTTCAGCTTGAAGAATAGCAGCTTCTTTTTGACCTTCTGCTATTGTAATAGCAGCTTGTTTTTCTCCTTCAGCTTGAAGAATAGCAGCTCTTTTATTTCTTTCTGCATTCATTTGTTTCTCCATTGCATCACGGATATCTTCTGGTGGTCTAATATCTTTAATTTCAACTCTGTTTACTTTACATCCCCATTTATCTGTTGCTTCATCAAGCAATATTCTTAATTGATTGTTAATCATATCTCTAGAGCTAAATGTTGAATCCAAGTTCATTTTACCAACTATATCACGAATAGTTGTAATGGCTAAATATTCAATACCTCTTTTTAATGATTGAATTTCATATACTGCTTTTGCAGGATCTGTTATTTGGTAGAACACAACAGTGTCTATTGTAATTGTAACGTTATCTTCTGTAATAACTCCTTGTGGTGGTATATCCATTGTTTGTTCTTTTAAACTTACAACACTTCTTACGTGATCAACGAAAGGAATGATTATTGTAAGTCCAGCGTCAGCAACTTTATGAAATTTACCAAGTCTTTCTATAATATAAACTTCAGATTGTCTAACGACTTTGATTGATTTGAATGCTATAATTAAAATTATAACTAGTAGTATAATCAAAAATGGCATATTAATTCCTCCTAAAAAAATATATATATTAAAATATTGATAACTATAATACAGATGTTACTCTAATTGGGCTAACAACTAATTTAACACCATCTATTTTTAAAACTTCAACTTCTGTTCCTTTTTGTATAGATGATTCATCTTCTGATTTTGCAGACCATGCTTCACCATTTACTTTTACTTGACCAGTTGCTTCTATTGGATTAATATCTACTGTTACAATACCATGTTTACCTATTAATGAATAGCTATTTGTGGGAATTGTATCCTTTTTGTTTATAAACTTATCTGCTAAAGGTTTTGTAAGTGGTATAAGTATTGCAGAAAAAATAACAAATACAGCTGTTTGTATTGCTATGCTATCTGTAAATATGCTCGCAACCATAGCTAAAAGAGCACCAATTCCTAGCCAAAATACTAAAAATCCAACTGTTATAATTTCAACTACAAAAAATACTCCTGCTGCAATTAACCAAAAACTCCACATATGTATTCCTCCTAATAATATTAATCACAATAATTATTATACTATAAAAAAATAAAAAAGGGAAGATATCCCTTTTATTTTTCTAAGATAACTTTTGCAATATTATATATAAGATTTAATTTTTCTGGAGGACAACTTTTTAATAAATCAGAGAATTCTTTATTTAGATATGTAGAAGAATTTTTAAAAGTACCATTTATAATTTCTCCTTCAGTTACTCCTAATATAGAACAAATTTGACTAAGTCTTTTTAAACTTACAAAAGAACTACCACGCTCAATTCTACTTAAAAATGCAACAGAAACGTCCATTTCCTCTGCCAAGTTTTCTTGAGTCATTTTTTTACTAAGACGTGCTTGTTTTATTCTTTCTCCAATTATAGTATAATCTAATGCCATATTTGAGTTATTTGCCATGTTTACACCTCTTTTTTTATTTTGAATATAGCATTAGTAGGTATAATTTTACAGAAACATATAGATAAAATTTTACTGATAGAAAAAACAACAAGAGCCAAGAAAAAATTGTAATTCTCTTGGCTCTTAAATAATAATATTAGAAAGGGAAAAGAAATTTTTTTAAAGCAGGGACTTTAAAAAATACAAATATAATAATTGCTACAATTATAATTGTTAATACAAGAGCTAACATATCCTTTGAACGTTCTTCAGCAGGTTTTTTAGCTTCTGCTCGTATAAGATCTGGAATTCCAGAAAAAAGGCTTTTAACGGAAGAAATGAGTTCTTTATCCAAGACTTTTTCTTTCTTTTGTTTTTGTTTTTTTCTACCAAAGAATCCTTTAGAAGAACTTTGGCTAGAATCATTAGTAGTATTACTAGAGTTATTAGTATATTGATTATAGTTACTATCTTCATATTGTGGCGGATATTGGTTAAAATTATTTGCTTGACTATTAAAAGTATCATATTTTAATTTCGCATCATAATCTTTTCTTAAAGTAGGATTAGATAATACATCATAAGCTTCTGTAATTTCTTTAAAATTTACTTCAGCCCAGTATAATTTATCTCTAGGTTGAATATCTGGATGATACTTTTTAGCTAGTGTTCTGTAAGCTTTTTCAATAACTTCATAAGAGGCATTTGGGCTTACTTCTAATATCTCATAATAATTTTTCATAAAATACTCCTTACATATATTATAACCAAATATATAATAACATAACAGTGCAAAATTGTAAAATATATTTTTAAGTAATTAGATAAATTGGAAGTTGTTTAGTTGAGGAGAGAGGTGTGATGTGGGAGGTTGGATTTATAAGACCAAGGCTTCGTAGGCTTTTCCCTATTCTTCGCACTTCTCACCTCACACTTCACATTTCGTGAAACAACAATTTTTTGCAAAAGACTTGCTTCAAAATAAATATTAGTGTAATATAATACAGTATTGAAAGATTTTAGGTAAATGGATTCTTAGAGGGAAGGAGTAAATGTAAAGAAAAGCGCCAGGACAATATAATATATTGTTGACGAGGATTAGAACTTATCGAAATATTCGGCGGATGGTTCTATGGCATATGGTTGTCATTAAATATTACATAAAGACTAATAGCAATATTAGAACAAAGGTAATATAAACCTTAATTTACTAAAAATGCTTTCAATTCCAATTTAGATTTTTTAGGAGGTACACTATGTGTGGAATTGTAGGTTATATAGGAGAGAAAAAAGCAACACATATATTGATTAATGGACTTTTAAGATTAGAATACAGAGGTTATGATTCAGCAGGAATTGCTGTAATGGAAAAAAACAATATTATTGTAAAAAAAGATAAAGGAAGAGTTAATAATTTATATAATTTAGAAGGAATAGATTCTTTAAATGGAACAATAGGAATTGCTCATACAAGATGGGCAACACATGGAAAACCATCAAAAGAAAATTCACATCCTCAATTGGATAATTCAGGTTCTTTTGCAGTTGTCCATAATGGAATAATAGAAAACTATCATGAATTAAGGAACTTTTTAATAAAAAAAGGATACACATTTTCATCACAAACAGATACAGAAACTATACCAAATTTAATACATTACTATTTTAAAAAAGAAAATGATGTATTAAAAGCAATAAAAAATACATGCAATGATTTAAAAGGAAGCTATGCATTAGAAATATTAGCAGCTGCTGAAAGTGATAAAATGTTTATTGTAAGAAAAGATAGTCCACTTGTTATAGGAAAAGGTAATGGAGAAAATTATATATCGTCAGATATACCAGCAATACTTTCTTATACAAAAGATTTTTACCTTTTAGATGATAACGAGATTGTAGAGCTTACAAAAGATAATGCAACTTTTTATGATAAAGATTTAAATAGAATAGATAAACCAATAAAAAGTATAGAGTGGGGAGCAGCTAGTGCAGAAAAAGATGGATATGAAGACTTTATGCTAAAAGAAATAAATGAACAACCAAATGCAATAAGAGAAACAATTGGTGCCAAATTAGATAATGGTCATATAGAAATAGAGGATTTAAATTTTACAAAAGAATATTTAGAAAGTTTAAATAAAATATATATAGTAGCATGTGGAACTGCAATGCATGCAGGGCTAGTAGCAAAAACTATATTTGAGAGACTTTGCAAAATCCCAGTAGAGGTAGATATTGCTTCAGAATTTAGATATAGAGATCCAATAATAAATGAAAAGACTCTTGCAATATATATTAGCCAATCAGGAGAAACGGCAGATACAATAGCTGCATTAAAACTTGCAAAATCAAAAGGAGCAAAAACTCTTGCAATATCAAATGTGATAGGAAGCTCAATAACAAGAGAAGCAGACCACTCAATATATACACACGCAGGACCAGAAATAGCAGTAGCTTCAACAAAAGCATATACTTCACAAGTGGTATTACTTAATATATTAGGTTTATATTTTGCAGAAAAATTGGAAGTAGCAGATTTAGCAGAAATAAAAGAACTAAAAAAAGATATATTAAGATTACCATCACAGGTAGAAGAGATTTTGAAAAACCTAGAGGAAGTAAAAGCTTTTGCAAAGAAAGTATATAAAGAAAAAGATATGTTCTTTTTAGGAAGAGGAACGGACTATGCAGTAAGTTTAGAAGGTTCACTAAAACTAAAAGAAATATCATATATTCATTCAGAAGCATATGCATCAGGTGAATTAAAACACGGTCCAATAGCTCTAATAGAAAACGGAATAACAGTAGTTGCAACAATGACAGATGAAAGGTTAGTTGAAAAATCAATAAGCAATGTTCAAGAAGTAGTAACAAGAGGTGCAAAAGTACTTCTAATTACAAGTGAAGATATAAAAAATGATGGATTTGATACAGTAATCAAAATACCAAAAACAAACCCATTTATATCTCCAATACTTTCTGTAATACCAATGCAGGTACTTTCATATTACATTTCAAAAGAAAAAGGTTTAGATGTAGATAAACCAAGAAATTTAGCAAAATCAGTTACGGTTGAATAAAAGAACCCCCTAAGCTTTTACAAAAGTTTAGGGGTATTTGTTTGAGTATTAGTTAATCATATCTGTGTCAAGTAAAATATAATTTGCTCTGTGAATGTGAATGAAAATTTTGATTAAACTATTGCAAAATAAATTTAATATGATAAAATACATACAGAAAATTTGTTTGCAAGGAGAGAACTAAATGTTTGCATATATAAAAGGTATTTTAGAACAAAAATCAAATAATTATGTTGTAATAGATGTAGGTGGAATTGGCTATAAGATATTTATGGCAACAAAAGCAATAGAAGCTTTAGGAGAAATTGGAGAAATTGTTAAAGTTCATACGCATTATTATGTAAGAGAAGATAATATTAGTTTATATGGATTTAACACAAATGAAGAATTACGTATGTTTGAACTTTTATTACAAGTAAGTGGAATAGGGGCAAAATCTGCAATAACAATGCTTTCAGAGATAAGTCCATCAAGTTTTGCACTTGCTGTAATATCAGACGATATATCTCAATTAGTAAAAATACCAGGAATAGGCAAAAAAACAGCAGCAAGAATAGTATTAGAACTTAAGGATAAATTAAAAACAGAAGAAGCAATAACACAAACAGAAGAAGTAAAATTATCAATATCAAATGAAGAAGAAACAAGTGAAGCAATAGCAGCATTACAAGTATTAGGTTATACAAAACGAGAAATAGAAAAAGCATTAGAAAATGTGGATACAAAAAATTTACAATTAGAAGAAATAATAAAACAAGGATTAAAAAGTTTAGCGAGAAACTAAAAATTGCAATTTGTGTGAACGATTCTAGGGACTGTCCATCTTTTGTTGGAAAACAAAAGGGGACTGTCCTGAATCGTAAAAGTGATTTATTGAAAAATCGTAGGGGCGATTTTAATCGCCAACCTTCGTTTGCAGGCGGGTACGGAGGTATGTCCCTACATTTTTATTGAAAAAAGAAAAGTGAAAAATGAATAATAAATGAAGATTTTTTGTTGACTTCAACAAAAGATCAACGTATATTTTTCATCATTAATTCTTAATTATTCATAGAAATTTCAGGACAGTCCCCTTTTGCTTTCCAACAAAAGAGGGACAGTCCCTAGAAATTTCTTTTAGAAAGGAGCAAGCATGGACTTAAATACACCCTTAGCCCACCGTGTAAGACCACAAACTTTAGATGAATTTATTGGGCAAGAAGAAATTTTAGGTAAAGACAAAATTTTATATAGAACAATAAAAGCAGATAGATTATCTAGTATAATCTTATGGGGACCAACAGGTTCTGGTAAAACATCTTTAGCTAAAGTTATAAGTAATACAACTAAATATAAATTTGTAAAATTAAATGCAGTAACTTCAGGTGTTGGAGATATAAAATCTGCAATAGAAGAGGCTAAAAATCCATTACTTAATCCAACAGGAAAATGCATATTATTTATAGATGAGATTCATAGATTTAATAAATTACAACAAGATGCTTTGCTTCCTTTTGTAGAAAATGGTACAGTTATACTAATTGGGGCTACAACAGAGAATCCGTATTTTGAAGTTAATAAAGCTTTAATTTCAAGGTCTATGGTTTTTAAACTAAAACCACTTTCTGTAGAAAATGTATTTACAATATTAAAAAATGCTATAAAAAATCCAGAAGGACTTGAAAGTTACAATATAAATATAGATGATGAAACACTTAAAAAAATAGCAGAAATTTCTAATGGGGATGTAAGAACAGCATTAAACAGTCTAGAAATAGCAGTACTTACAACACCAGTAGACAAAAATGGGGTTATTAATATAACAAATGAAATTGCTGCTGAATGCGTTGGAAAAAAGAAAGCAATGTTTGATAAAACAGGAGATAGCCATTATGATAATATAAGTGCATTTATAAAATCAATGAGAGGAAGCGATCCGGATGCAACAGCTTTTTACTTGGCCAGAGCAATTGCAGGAGGAGAAGATCCAGTTTTTATTGCAAGAAGAATTGTAATTGCAGCAGCAGAAGATGTGGGGCTTGCAAATCCAAATGCATTAGTTGTTGCAAATAGTGCAATGCAAGCAGTAACAAGTGTTGGAATGCCAGAAGCAAGAATAATATTATCAGAAGCCGCAATATATGTAGCAACATCAAAAAAATCAAATGCAACATATTTAGCAATAAACAAGGCTTTAGAAGATGTGGAAACAAAAGATACAGGAGAAATTCCAATGCATATAAGAAATGCACCAGTTTCTGGAATGAAAGATTTTGGATATGGAGAAGGTTATAAATATCCACATGATTATCCAAATCATCAAGTAGAACAACAATATTTACCAGATAAAATGTTAGGAACAAAATATTATATAAAAGATGAAACAATAGATTAAAAAGATATATGTTTTATCTTATTTGAGTTTTTAAATCAAATAATAGAATTACTGTTATATAAAAATAAACCGAAAGGTATTTTATCTTTTCGGTCTATTTTTTAATTTCTTTTTTATCTGGAATGTATTCTAACAATTCTGATATTTCACAATTAAATGCTTTACAAATGTTGTTTAAATGTCTAACATCAATTCGTTTTACTTCTTCGTAATACATTTTAGAAATAGTAGCAGGTCTAATTCCTGTAATTTCAGATAAAGCTTTTTGAGTCATTTTATGTTTTCCTAATAAATCGGATAATCTAATTTTTATCATAAAACACCATCTCACTTTTTTAAAATTATGTAGTATTTTATCATTTAATGTTGAAAAATCACATGGATTAAAATTAATATAACGATAAACGTAAGAAAAAGTTGCCTACCAGTAAAAATACTGCTATAATATTTACAAAAAATGGGAGTATAAAAAAATGATTTTGTGCAAAACTAGATATATGAAAAAAATAGAAAATTGGAAAAAGGATAGTAAAAAATATTTATTAGCATTAGAAAATCTTTTAGATAAAATAGAAAATATAGAAGATGAGGAACTAAAAATAGGAATAAGAAATCAAATTTTAAAATGTGATAATGAACTTACAATTTTAGCAGAGAAATTATTTAAGGAATATTATCTAGAAGGAAAAAACGATGCGAAAAAAGAATAGGTAATTATATGATAAAAAAAATACTTGTAGGAATAAGTGCAGGATTTATAAGCGGACTTTTTGCGGCAGGAGGCGGAATGATTGTAGTACCTGCATTTGTTCACATATTTAAATTAAATGAAGCAGAGGCAAGAGCTACCTCTGTTTTTTCAATTTTACCAATGGTTATTACTAGTGGATTATTTTACTATAATAACAATTATATAAATTGGAATATTGGAGCTAAATGTGCTATAGGAGGCATAATAGGAGGATTTATAGGATCAAAATTACTAAAAAAATTACCAGATAAAGTTTTAAAAATGATATTTATTTTATTCTTAATTTATGTATCAATAAAAATGATAATCGGATAGGAGAAAAATATGTTAGAAGTTCTTACAGGATTAGTATCAGGAACGGTAAGTGGGACAGGAATGGGAGGAGGAACCATTTTGATTCTTATACTTTCTGTTTTTATGGGAATAGAACAACATACAGCACAAGCAACAAACCTTGTGTTTTTTGTTCCAACATCAATTTCTGCAATTATTACTACTATTAAAGATAAACTGATAAATTGGAAAGTGGGGATACCAGTAGCTATTGCTGGAATTGTAGGAGCAATAATAGGGGCAAAAATATCAGTAAATATGGATGTAAAGCATTTAAAAAAATATTTTGGAATTTTTTTAATTTTAATTTCAATTTACGAAATTTATTCATTAATCAGACAGTATAAAAAAGATAGAAAAAGTAATAATAAAAATATAGAATAAAACAAATTGTGATTTGTTTAATTGAAGTGAGAAGTGTGATGTGGGAGGTGAGATTTATAGGGCCATGGCTTCGTAGGCTTTTCTCTATTTTTCACACTTCTCACCTCAAACCTCGCACTTCGTGAAATCACAATTTATATTAGAAAGGAGAATAAAAATGAAGTTTGTAAAAGGTATGATTATAGGAACTGCCATAGCTGCAGGAATGGCAATTATGTATAATGAAGGTATGATGAATAAAAAAACAATAATGAAAAAAGGAAGACAATTAGCAAAAAAAGTAGGTGTAATATAAATAAGATGTTTAAAAAAAGAGGATTTTTCTAATTGAAAAAATCCTCTTTTTTTAAACTATTTACAAGGTTTGTTGCAATCTGGTTTACAGTCATCTTTGCAAGGTTTGTCATCACAATC
The DNA here is from genome assembly GCA_934167165.1 of uncultured Clostridia bacterium. Lineage (GTDB taxonomy): Bacteria > Bacillota > Clostridia > TANB77 > CAG-508 > CAG-452. The sequence goes on along the minus strand of CAKPKG010000013.1, from coordinate 4,826 downwards.
AAGTTTTACACCTTTTAAACATTTGCCATGACGTTTACATTCTTTGCAAATTTTTACATGTTTAACTCTATCTACCCATATTTGAATTTCATAAGATTTGTCTGGACAAAGTGGACCAAATACAAATTCACCATCTTTATCTGTAAAAGTATGAGAAACTGGTTTTCTTTCTTCTTTTCCGTATTCATAGCAAACTTCTATTAATTTTACAACAGCATCTTCAACAGGATCTTTGTAACAATCTTTAATTACGCCATATATTACATTTCTGTTATCTTCTGGTAGATTTATTTCCAAGTCAAATTGTTTACCTTTTTCGATAAAACCGTCAACCTTAACAACTGGGCAAAAATCTTTTTCAAATTCCATTTTTATCATTTCCTTTCTTTATTTTACTTAATATATTGTATGATTTGTATTGACAAAAAGTGATAAAAAACATTAAAATATAATAGTAAAGAGGTGATTTATAAATGAAGGCAATAAAAATATTGACTTTTGTGATAATAGGAATATTAATAATAGGTATTGGAGTTGGTGCATACATCTACTTTTATACAGATACATTCAAAACAAATAAGGAAATTTTTTATAAATATGCTAGCAAAGAGCAACTAGAAAAAATAATTGATTTTGATTCAATAAATCAAACATTAACAAGACTTAAAAGTGAGAAAAGTGAACAAAATATAGATGCTACAATAAACATGACTATGGATGACCAGAATGTTTTAAATAATGCAACAATTTCGTTAAAAGGAAAAACTGATCCAACAGAGAATAAATCTGAAATCAGTTTAGCTTTTGGAAATGAAAACAAAAAAGATGTACTTCAAATAGATGGAATATATAACAAAGAAAAAGTTGGAATATCATTTAAGGATATTACAAATAAGTATGTTGCATTAGAAAATAAAAACTTAAACCAATTTTGGGAGAAGCTAGGATTAAATGGCTTGGATATGGATAAAATTGAGTTTTCTAATTATGATAGTCAAATAGATAAAAACATAGAAAAAGTCAAAGCTGTTGTTACAGAGTTCTTTACAAAAATAGCAGAGCAAACATCTAAAGAACAATATTCTAATCTAGGAAAAACACAAATAGAATTAAATGGAGCAGCTGTTGAGGCAAAAGCTTATGAACTAAAATTAAATAATGAAGAAATAAAAAACATATGTGCTTCTATTAATACAGGTGATTCTGATACAAATGAATTTATTGAGAATTTTAAACAAAGTATAGAAAATTCAAAATTTAATTTCTCACAGACAATTTATATTTATGAAGAAAAATTAGCAATGATAGAAATAAAAATTGAAGGTGAAGATTATCAAGCAAAAGTAGCAAAAGAAATAGGGACACAAAACGACAATTTAACAATTCAAATTATTACACCAGACAAACAACAAGTAACAATTGATATATTAACAGCCTTAACAAACGAAAATGAAAAATGCACAATCAATTTTGAAATAGTAGGTAATGAGGATGACGAATATAAATTTTCTGCAAATGTAAATATGAATGTAAAATTTAATGATGAAGATACAATTAAAGAATTAACAGATAAAAATAGTGTCGTAATAAATGATAAATCAAAAGAAGAAATAGAGCAAATAGTAGAAACTGCTACAAAACTTTTGCAAGAAAAAGAAGGGCTAGAAGATACCGCGTTAGGAATATTTATGGAGATGAATGGATCTTTATTTAATAAATCTATAGATGCAGTAGAAAACGCAAGTTCTGCTATGGAGGAAGAACAACAGCTTTTACAAAGAAGTGAACAGGTAGCGGAAATGACTAATTCAACAAATAATTAAAAATATTTAACATAAAAATCTCTGTTTTATCAACGGAGATTTTTTTTGCAAAAAAAGTTGAAAATTTGAAGATTTTAATATATTATATAAAAATGAATAAAAGGGGAAAAGTCCCCTTTTGTTTAAGTAAGAAAAAAAGGTGGAAAACATGTACTTAAAAAGACTAGAATTGCAAGGATTTAAATCATTTGCAGATAAAACAGTATTAGAATTTATGCCAGGTATTACAACAGTAATAGGACCAAATGGTTCTGGAAAAAGTAATATTTCTGATAGTATTAGATGGGTTCTGGGGGAGCAAAGCATGAAATCCCTAAGAGGTTCAAAGTCAGAAGATATTATATTTGCTGGAACTCAAAATAGAAAATCATTAGGATTTGCAGAAGCTTCAATAGTAATTGATAATACTGATGGAAAATTACCAATAGAATATTCAGAAGTTACAGTTACAAGAAGAATATATAGAAATGGAGAATCTGGTTATTACATAAATAAAACACCATGTAGATTAAAAGATGTTTTAGAATTATTTATGGACACAGGAATTGGAAAAGATGGTTATTCTATAATAGGACAAGGAAAAATAGATGAAATCTTAAGTAATAAATCAGAAGATAGAAGAGCAATTTTTGAAGAAGCAGCAGGAATTGTAAAATATAGAGTAAGAAAAGCAGAATCAGAGAAAAAACTAGAACAAACAAAATTAAATTTACTTAGAATAAATGATATTTTAGCAGAAATAGAAGCAAATATTGAACCATTAAAAAAACAATCAGAAAAAGCAAAAAAGTTTTTAGATTTAAGAGAAGAATTAAAAGGAATAGAAATAGGACTATTCCTATTTAACATAGACAATTACAAACAAAAGTTAGTAGAAATTACAAAAGATATGGACATATTTGTAGCTCAACAACAAGATGAAGAAACAAAGATGCAAGAAATGCAAAACTTAAAAGAAGAATTAAAGACTAAAATAGATGAAATAACAGAAAAGATAGAAGAAACTCAAAACTTAGGCTTTGAAACAAGTAAAAAACAAGAACAAATTAATTCAGATATAAATATTGCAAATGAAAGAATATCAAATAACAAAGAAAACTATGATAGATATTTAAAAGAGATTGAAGAGGTAACAAACAGAGTAAAAGAACTTGAAGAAGAAAAGACACAAAGATTAGAGAAAAAGCTAAATTTGTCATCTAACAGAGAAAAATTTGCAAAAGAGTTAGAAGAAAAAGAAAAAGAGTTAGAAGAAATATCTAAAAAATTATCATCAGAAGAAATACAAATAGAAGAACAAAAAAAGAAAGTAGAAAGCAATATAGACTCAAAATATGAAAAAGCTACACAAATTAATACACAAGAAGTAAATTATGAGAATTTAGAAAAAAGAGAAAAAGTAGTAAAAAATGAAATATCAGATACAATATCAGAACTAGACCAAAAAAGATTGGAAAAAGATGAAATATCTAAAACATTTTATGAAATAGAAGCTAAAAGAAATGAAGCAAGTAAAAAATTAGAAGCAATAAACGAAAAAAGAGAAGCGAGTATTGCAAAATCAAAAGAATACCAAGATAAAATAAATACACTTTCTACAGAATTAAGAATAAAAGATTCAAAATTAAAATTCTTAAGTGACATGGAAAAAGAAAAAGAAGGATATATAAGAAGTGTAAGATCTCTATTACTAGATTGTGATAAAGATGCAAGCCTAAAAAAAGGTATGCATGGAGTTTTGGCAAACATATTAACTGTTCCAAAAGAATATGAAACAGCAATAGAAACTGTACTTGGACAAACACTTCAAAACATAGTTACAGATACAGAAGAGGATGCTAAAAAACTAATCGAACATTTAAGAAAAAATAATTTGGGAAGAGCATCTTTCTTACCAATAGCTTCAGTAAAAGGAAAAAGAGTAGACAAACTAATAAAAAATAGTTTAGGCGGAGTAATAGGAATTGCAGCAGATTTAGTAAAAGTAGATAAAAAATATGAAGAAATAATATTAAATTTACTTGGAAGAACTGTAATTGTAGACAACATGGAGACAGCAATAATACTTGCAAGACAAAACAAGTACTCATTTAGAATAGTTACACTAAAAGGTGATGTAATTAATCCAAGTGGAGCAATAACAGGTGGATCAACTACAGTAAAAACAAACAACATAATAGGAAGAACAAGCCAAATACAGGAACTAGAAAAAGATATCAAAAAAATAAATAAAAAAATAGAAGAGTTGGAACAACAAAAAGAAGAATACGAAAAATCACAAGAAGATGTTATTGAAGAAGTAATGGGATTAGAACATGTTATGCAAGACACAGAAATTGTGTATGCAACAGAAAAACAAAAAGTTGTATCAATAGAAGAAAACATTACTAAACTAGAAAATAAGCTTGCAAATCTAAGAAAAGAACTTTCTCAAATAGGAGAAGACAAAAAAAACAACAAAGAAGAAGCAGAAAAATTACAACAAGAAATTGAAATATTAGAAAAAGAAAATGAAGAACTACAAAAAGAAATAACAGCATTTAGTGACAAAAATAAAGATACTCAAAAATACATAGATGACTTAAATTTTGATATAACAAATTTAAAAATATCAGTTAGTTCATTTGATGAAAGTAATAGTTCAATAGATGAAATTGTTGCAAGAATAGAGCAAGATATTCAAAACAATAAAACAAGTATAGAAAATAAAAAACAATTAAGAGAAAAAATAGTAGAAGACAATAAGAACCTAGAAGAAGAAATTCTAAAACTAAATGAACAAATAGAACAAATGAAGCAAGAAGTAAGTACAAGTGGAGAGAAGGTAGAAGAGCTAAAGAAAGAAAGAATTTCTAAAAATGAAGAACTTGCAAAAACAGAAGAAGAAATTACAAGCAAATTTAAAATAATAGAAGATTTAAAAGCGCAAATAACAAAACAAGAAGTTAAAAAATCTAAAATAGAATATGAATTAGAACAAATAATAAATAAAATGTGGGAAGA
>CAKPKG010000012.1 GCA_934167165.1 uncultured Clostridia bacterium | reverse complement strand
GAGAACTTGCAAAAAATATTATAGAAACTTTAAAACCAATTAGAGAAAAAAGAGAATATTACGAGGCACATCCAGAAGCAGTTCTTTCAAATACAAAAAGAATAAAAGGTTTAGATGGAAACGAAAAAATGGGGAAATCACTAGGAAATGCAATATATTTATCAGATTCAGAAGAAGAAATTACTAAAAAAGTAATGGGGGCTGTAACAGATCCAAATAGAATAAGAAAAGATGATTTAGGAAACCCTGATATATGTATGGTTGCATATTACCACAATTTATTTACACCAAAAGAAGAATTAAGCAAAATATGTGAAGAATGTAGAGCAGGAAAACGTGGATGTGTAGCATGTAAAAGAGAACTTGCAAAAAATATTATAGAAACTTTAAAACCAATTAGAGAAAAAAGAGAATATTACGAGGCACATCCAGAACTAGTAGATAAAATACTAATGGAAGGAACAGAAAAAGCAAGAAAAAAAGCAAAAGAAACAATGGCAAAAGTAAGAAAAGCAATGAAATTAGACTACTTTGAAGGAGAAGAATAATGTTTATAGACTATACAAAAATAATAATTAAATCAGGAAACCGGAGGAAATGGTGCAGTTACATTTAGACGTGAAAAATATGTAGCAGCAGGAGGACCAGATGGTGGAGATGGTGGAAAAGGTGGAGACATATACTTCGTTGTTGACCCAGATTCCAATACATTAATAAACTTTAGATATAACAAAAAATATAAAGCAGAAAATGGTCAAAATGGAAGTGGAAATAGATGCTTTCGGAAAATCTGGAGAAGACCTATATATTAAAGTACCAATTGGAACAGTTGTAAAAGATGCAGAAACAGGAGAACTAATTGCAGATTTATCCAAAGAAGGACAATGTGAGTTAATACTTCCAGGAGGAAGAGGAGGAAAAGGAAATTCACATTTTGCAACATCAACAAGACAAGCTCCAAGATTTGCACAAGATGGAGAAAAGGGAATAGAAAAAGAAGTAATATTAGAATTAAAGCTTTTAGCAGATGTTGGACTTATAGGATTCCCAAGTGTTGGAAAATCTACAATACTTTCAATGGTAACATCTGCAAGACCTAAAATTGCAAACTATCATTTTACAACATTAGAACCAAATTTAGGAGTTGTAAAAACAGAATTTGGAGATAGTTTTGTACTTGCAGATATACCAGGAATTATAGAAGGAGCAAGTGAGGGTACAGGTTTAGGGTTAAGATTTTTAAGACATATAGAGAGAACAAGACTTTTATTACATGTTATTGATGCTTCAGGTTCAGAAGGAAGAAATCCAGTAGAAGACTTTAAAACAATAAACCAGGAACTAAAAAAATATAGTGAAAAATTAAGTACAAGAAAACAAATAATAGTTGCTAACAAAATAGATGTTATGCAAGATAAAACTTTATATGAACAATTAGAAAATTTAGCAAAAGAAAAGAATATGGAAATATTTAAAATATCAGCAGCAACAGGAGAAGGCTTAAAAGAACTATTTACACATGTATCAAAAGTGCTAAAAGATTTACCAAAAGAAGATGTAGAAGAAGTTGAAGAAAGAAAAGTATATACATTAAAGAAAGAAGAAGAAGGCTTTAATGTAAGAATAGAAAATGGTGTATATATTGTAGATGGACCAGCTATAGAAAAAATACTAAGAAGAGCAAACCTAGAAGATAATGAATCTTTATATTATTTCCAAAAAAGTATTAGATTTTTAGGAGTGGAAGACAGACTAAAACAAATGGGAATAAAAGAAGGAGATACAGTAAAATTTATAGATTGGGAAATGGAATGGTTTGATTAAAAAAATCCAAAAATTTGTTTGACAATTATCTGTTTGTATGATAATATAATGAAAAATATAATGAATTTTTGGGAGTGATTAGTGTTGAGTAAAGAAGAAATGACTGATTTAAATAAAAGAGAAAGAGCTATACTAAAATTTATAGAAAAACAAATAAATGAAAAAGGATATCCACCATCAGTAAGAGAAATAGGAAAAGCAGTTGGATTAAGTTCAACAGCAACAGTTCATGGATATTTAGCAAAACTAACTAAAAAAGGATATATTAAAAAAGAAGATCAAAAAGGAAGAACTTTAAGAGTTTTAAAAGGAGGTCTTTCAGAAAACGAAAAATCTTCTCCAAAGCCAGTATATAATGGAAGAGAATTAGTTGATGTTCCAGTTATAGGAAAAATAACAGCAGGAGCACCAATACTTGCAGTAGAAAATGTAACAGATACATTCCCAATTCCAATTGATTTTGTTGGAAATAGCGAGAGCTTTATGCTTACAGTACGTGGAGAAAGCATGATAGAAGCTGGAATTTTAGATGGAGATTACATATTAGTAAAAAGACAAAATAGTGCAAGAAATGGTCAAATAGTAGTAGCATTAATAGAAGATGAGGCAACAGTAAAAACATTTTATAAAGAAAAAGATTATATAAGATTACAACCAGAAAATAGTACAATGGATCCAATAATAGTTCCAGATTGTAAAATACTTGGAGTTGTTGGAGGAGTATTTAGAAAACTATAAAAGATTGCTTTTAATGCAATCTTTTTTGCAATATGAGATATTAAAGAATAAAAAATACTTGCAATAATTCAAATGTTAATATAATATAATATTAGTTAATATTTTAATGGAGGGAATACAAATGAGTTTACTAGATAGAATAAAAGCATTTTTTAGTAAAACTAAAAGATTAGAAAGTGGAAGTGAAGAGAGAAATACTGAAGAAAACAATAACAATGTTGTAAATAATGATTTTAAAAAAGAATTAACCAATATACAAAAAAGCCCTAAGCAAATAGCTCAAGAAGAAAAAGAATTGGCACAAAAAGCAGCATATAGATGTTTGGCAGAAAAAGCAGTTGGAATAAGAAAGCCATTTAATAGAATGGATCATTTAGGAGAATCAATGTATAAAAATCGTTATAGACTTCAAGCAGAAGAGGATTATAGAGATTTTGGACACGGAGCAGATATCCCAGTTTCAGATGAGATAATACAAGTGTTTAAAATTATAAGTGATAATATACAACAATTAAAAAATGGAGGAGAAAGCAAACTTTCATCAATATTTAATGAGAAGATTAATTTAAATACTATAGAAGAAATGTTGATAAATAATGGAGAACAAGTTTCAAATAAGACTATAGAAGCATTTAAAAGTAATGACGCTGCAAAAAAAGGGTATGTTTCATTTAATTCTTTTAATCTAGATAGTGAAGAAAGAATGGCCACAGATGTTATGAATAATTGTATAACATCAACATTTAAAGAAATAATGCAGGAAAGAGAAATAGATAGTTTATAAAAACAAAGTAACAAGTATAGTTAGTTATAAAAAACACCTTATTTAATGAGGTGTTTTTACATTAAAATGCAAACAAATAAAATTAATTTAATTATTATAAAAAATTCAATAAAAACTTGAAAAATATTATTAGATTTATTATAATTGCAAAAGAAAGGCGGAGTAACATGTATAAAGATAAAGAAAATATTGTAAAAGTTAAAGTAATTGGCGTAGGTGGCGGAGGAAACAATGCTGCTATAAGAATTATAAATGATGGAGTTCAAAATATAGAAACATATTTATTAAATACCGAAACAGGAACATTAAAAAGAGCAAATACTAGAAATGTACTACAAATAGGAAAACAAACAACAAATGGATTAGGTGCAGGTGCAAACGAAATTATAGGAGAAAGAGCTGCATTAGAAAGTAAAGAGGATATAAGAAAAGTATTAGAAAATACAGATATGTTGTTCTTAACTGCTGGAATGGGTGGCGGAACAGGTACAGGAGCTATACCAGTAATTGCAAAAATTGCAAAAGAAATGAACATACTAACAGTAGGTATTGTAACAAAACCATTTACATTTGAAGGTAGAAAAAGAAGTGTTAGAGCAGATGTAGGAACAAAAAAATTACTAGAAAATGTTAATGCTTTAATTGTTGTATCAAATGATAAATTATTAAAAGTTATAGGAAATAAAACAACAATACAAGACGCTTTTGGAATAGCAGATAGTATATTAGAACAAGGAATACAAAGTATAACAGATTTAATTACAACAGTAGGAGAAATAAATATTGACTTTGCTGACATAAAAACTATTTTTAGCTACACAGGAAAAGCATATATGGGAATAGGAAAAGCTAAAGAAGGAGAAACTTTAGAAGAAGCAGTAAAAACTGCAATAAACAATCCTCTAACAGAAAATAAAATTGACAATGCAAAAGGTGTAATTTTCAATGTAAGAGGAGGAGAAAACCTTAGCTTAAGTGAAATAAATACAGCAGTTCAAGTAATAAATGATAAAGTAAGTGAAGATGCAAACATTATATTTGGTACAGTAATAGATGAGTCATTACAAAATGAAAAGGAAGTTACTGTTGTAGCAACAGGTGTAGAAGAATAAATATGAATAACACCTCATAAAATAAGAAATACTATTTTATGAGGTGATTTTTTATGGAAAAAAATAAAGATAAAATAAAAGAAAATACTACAAAATATGGGGAATTTGTATGTTCAGAATATCAATGGTTACCATTAGATAAACAAAAAGAGCAAGCAAATAAAATGGCAAATATGACTAAAAAAGAAAAAGGAAAAAAAGATTAAAAAAGTGTAATAATAATTGTTCTTTCCTAATATACATTTATTAAAGTTTAATTGTACAAACATTTTTATTTAGGAGGGAATATTAGTATGGAGAATCTAGAAATATATGAGGACATTGCTAATCGTACAGATGGAGATATATATGTTGGAGTAGTACGGCCCAGTAAGAACTGGTAAATCTACTTTTATTAAAAACTTTATGGATTTAGTAGTTTTACCAAATATACAGAACACTCATAAAAGAGAAAGAGCAAGAGATGAGCTTCCACAAAGTGCAGCAGGAAGAACTATAATGACAACAGAACCAAAATTTGTACCGAATGAAGCAGTAGAAATTACAATTGGTGATAATTTAAAACTAAAAACTAGACTAGTAGATTGTGTAGGATATTTAGTAAATAATGCACTTGGTTATATGGAAAATGAAGTTCCAAGAATGGTAAAAACGCCATGGTCAGACGAAGAAATGCCATTTGAAGTTGCGGCAGAAATAGGAACTAAAAAAGTAATTACAGAACATTCTACAATAGGAATACTTGTTACAACAGATGGAAGTATAACAGAAATTCCAAGAGAAGATTATGTAGAAGCAGAGGAAAGAGTAGTAAAAGAATTAAAAGAACTTAACAAACCATTTGTAATTGTGTTAAACACAAATAATCCATATTCAGATTACACAAAAGAATTATCAAGAACACTAGAGGATAAGTATCAAGTAGCAGTAATTCCAACAGACTGTACAAATTTAAACATGGAAGATGTTAATGATATATTTGGCAAAATACTATATGAATTCCCAGTAGAAAGAATAAATTTAAATTTCCCAGGTTGGGTAGATGGCTTAAATGATGAACATCCACTAAAACAAGAATTATATGCAAATGTAAAAGAAGCATTTAAGAATACAAATGCAGTAAAAAATATAAATGTAGGAATAGAAAGAATAAATAGCACAGAAATAGTAAAACAAACAACAATAAAAGAAATAAATTTAGGAAATGGTTCTGTAAGTCTAGAAATTACACTACAAGAAGAATTGTTCTATCAAGTACTAACAGAAATAACAGGAGTAGATGTACAAAATGAAGCAGATCTATTCTCTACAATTTCTAATCTAGCAAGTGTAAAAAAAGAATATGATAAAGTTGCAATTGCATTAGAAGAAGTAAAACAAAAAGGATACGGAATTGTAACTCCAACTATGGAGGAATTAATACTAGACGAACCAGAAATGGTAAAACAAGGTTCTCGCTTTGGTGTAAGATTAAGAGCAAAAGCACCTTCTATACATATGATTAGAGCGGATATTGAAACAGAAGTATCACCAATAGTAGGAAGCGAAAAACAATCAGAAGAATTAGTAAATTATTTACTATCAGAATTTGAAAATGATCCAATAAAAATTTGGGAATCAAATATATTTGGCAAAAACTTACACGAATTAGTAAATGAGGGACTGCAAAATAAACTTTCTAGAATGCCAGAAGATGCACAAGAAAAATTACAAGAGACATTAGAAAGGATTATAAACGAAGGAAGTGGAGGACTAATTTGTATAATATTATAGGCTAAAAGGACGCATTATACGTCCTTTTTATAAATTGGAATTTGTTTAATTGCTGTGAAAGGTGTGAGGTTGGAGGTGTGATTCATAGGGTCAGGGCTTCGTAGGCCTTTCTCTATTTCTCACACTTCTCACCTCACACTTCTCACTTCGTGAAATTCTAATTTGTAAAAATATAGAAAGAATAAAAAACGGTAACAATTTTTCTTGCAAATTATATAAAACAATAATATAATAAATGCAATAATATTAGGAAAGGAAACTAATATGTTAAAAGAACAAGGATTTGCAAGAGTAGGAGCTGTAGTTCCAAAACTAAAAGTAGGGGATACAGAATTTAATTGTAATGAAATAATAAAACAAATAGAGGCTGCGAGTAATAATAAAATTCAAATAGCAGTATTTCCAGAACTATGTGTTACAGGTTATACTTGCCAAGATTTATTTGAACAAGACATATTGTTAGAATATGCAGAAAAGGCACTAAATAAAATTATGGATTATACAAATAATCTAGATATTATTTGTATAATTGGTATGCCAATAAAAGCAGAAAATCAATTATTTAATACAGCAGTTGTAATTCAAAAAGGTAGAATACTTGGAATAGTCCCAAAAACATTTATTCCAAATTATAGCGAATTCTATGAAAAAAGATGGTTTGCATCTAGTAAAAATACAAATAAAAAAGAAATAGAAATATTAGGTCAAAAAGTTCCTTTTGGAATAGATTTATTATTTAAAGATAAAGCAAATAATGAGATTTGCTTTGGAATAGAAATATGTGAAGATGTATGGGCAGTAGAGCCACCAAGCAACAAGTTAGCATTACTTGGAGCAAATATTATATTTAATTTATCTGCAAGCAATGAAGTTATAGGCAAAAAAGAATATAGAAGAGAATTAGTAAAAATGCAATCAGCAAAAACAATATCAGGATATGTATATTGTTCTAGCGGAGTAAACGAATCAACTTCAGATGTGGTATTTTCTGGAGATAGTATGATTTTTGAAAACGGTTCTTGCCTTGCAAATAATGCAAGATTTGACTTTGAAAGTAATATGATTTTTACAGAAATAGATACAAAAAGACTTTCAAATGATAGAAGAAAAAATACTAGCTTTATGGGAAATCCAGTGCATTTAGAATATAGAGAAATAGAAATAAACATACCAGATAATATAGAAAATTTAACAAGAGAATATAGTAAAACTCCATTTGTTCCGGAGGATAAAAAAAAAATAAGTGAAATTTGCGAAGAAATTTTAAATATACAAAGTTATGGGTTAGCTAAAAGATTATTACACACAAATATTAATAAAACAGTAATTGGAATATCAGGAGGATTAGATTCAACACTTGCTTTTTTAGTAATAATTAAAGCATATGAGATATTAAATCTTCCAAAAGAAAATATAATAGCAATAACAATGCCAGGATTTGGGACAACTTCTAGGACACATAATAACTCTATGAAGCTTATAAATGAGTATGGAGCAACATTTAGAGAAATAAATATAACTAAAAGTTCTTTGCAACACTTTGAAGATATAGGACATGACAAAAATATAAAAGATGTAACTTATGAAAATGCTCAAGCAAGAGAAAGAACAAAAATACTAATGGATATTGCAAACAAAGAAAATGGATTAGTTATTGGAACAGGTGATTTATCAGAATTAGCTCTTGGATGGTGTACATATAATGGTGACCACATGAGTATGTATGCTGTAAATGCAAGCATTCCAAAAACACTAGTAAAATATATAATAAAATGGGTTGCAGAGAATAGTAAACAAGAATGCAAGAATATAATTAATGATATATTAGATACCCCAATATCACCAGAACTACTACCACCAGATGAAAAAGGAAATATAGAACAAAAAACAGAGGAACAGGTTGGACCATATATATTACACGATTTCTTTTTATATCACTTTTTAAGGTATGGAGCAGAACCTAAAAAAATATACATATTAGCATGTAAAACATTTAAGCAAGATTTTAAAGAAGAAGAAATAAAGCATTGGTTACAAGTTTTTATAAAAAGATTTTTTACACAACAATTTAAGAGAAACTGTATACCAGACGGGCCAAAAGTAGGAACAGTAAGTTTATCTCCAAGAGGAGATTTAAGAATGCCAAGTGATGCAAGTTATAATATTTGGTTAAATAATTTTTAATATATTTGGAGGGAATAATATGTTTAATTATGAAGATTACGAAAAATCAGCAGAGTATATCAAGGAAAAAATTAAAGGTAGAAATCCTAAAATAGCAATAGTATTAGGATCTGGACTAGGAGGATTAGCAAAAGAGATAGAAGATGAAATAGTAATAAAATATAAAGATATACCTAATTTTCCAGTTTCAACAGTAGCAGGACATGCAGGAGAGTTAATAATAGGAAACTTAAATGGAACAGAAGTAATAGCAATGAGTGGAAGATTTCATTATTACGAAGGGTATGAGGTAGCTCATACTGCATATCCAATTAGAGTATTTTATTTACTAGGAATAGAAAACATTATACTTACAAATGCAGCAGGAGGAATAAATACAGATATAGAACAGGGAAGCCTTATGATTATAAATGACCATTTAAGCTTTTTTGCAGAATCAGTATTAAGAGGAAAAAACGAAGATAAATTTGGAGTCCGTTTCCCAGATATGTCAGAAATATACAGTAGAGAATTAATTGAAAAATTAAGACCAGTTATGTTAGAAAAAATGGGTAGATGTTATGAAGGTGTATATGCATATATGAAAGGACCTTGCTTTGAAACACCAGCAGAAATAAGAGCATTAAGAACTTTAGGAGCAGATGCTGTAGGAATGTCAACAGTTCCAGAAGCAATAACTGCAAGGCATTGTGGAATGAAAGTAGTTGCAATTTCATGTATTACAAATATGGCTGCTGGAATTCTAAAAAAAGAATTATCTCATGAAGAAGTAAATGAAACAGCCCAAAAGGTTGAAAAAAGCTTTATAGAAACAATAAAAGAATTTGTAACAAAAATATAATTGGAGTGAATAGTTTATGAATTTACCAAACAAATTAACAATATTTAGAATTCTGCTAGTACCAATAATGGTAATAATTTCATATTTAAATATAAAAGGAACATTTTTAGATATATCAATTGCATATTGGATAATGGGATTGATATTTGTAATTGCGTCATATACAGATCATTTAGATGGAAAATTAGCAAGAAAAAACAATCAAATAACAGCATTTGGAAAATTTGCAGATCCACTAGCAGATAAAATATTAGTATTAGCAGCAATGCTTATATTTGTAGAAGCAAAAAGCTTACCAGCGTGGATACCAATAATAGTATTATTTAGAGAATTTGTGGTATCAGGATATAGGTTAATAGCCGTAGAAAAAGGTGGAGAAGTAATAGCAGCAAGTATTTGGGGAAAAATAAAAACAGTAACACAAATGATTGCAATAATTCTAATGTTTATAAATATAAACAACACAAACATATTTGGAACATTCATAAAAGGAAATTTAACAGGAATGGAACTAATAATAAATATACTAGCAACAGTATTTATGCTAATTTCTGTAATAGCAACAATCTTTTCTGGTTGGGACTATGTAAAAAATGGTAAAGAATTATTAAAAGATTAAAGAGAGGGAAAAAGGGGACAGGCCCCTTTTTCCCTGAAAACTTTAGGATATATTTTTAACAAAGGAGGAGCTTAATTGGACAAGCAAAAAGCCAAAAAACGTATTGATGAATTAAATAAACTTACAGCATATTATGCTAAAAAATACTATGATGAAGATGAACCAGAAATATCAGATTTTGAATATGATATGCTGATGAATGAACTTAAAAATTTGGAAAGGGAATTTCCAGAGTTTATAAGCAAAGATTCACTAACTCAAAAAGTTGGAGGAACTGTAAAAGAAGGGTTTGAAAAGGTAACACATATTGTGCCACTTCAAAGTTTGCAAGATGTATTTTCTTTTGATGAGTTATATAGCTTTGACGAAAGAATGAAAAAATTTGATGATAATATTAAATATGTTGTAGAAACAAAAATAGATGGATTATCAGTTGCGCTAGAATATAAAAATGGTGAATTTGTAAGAGGCGCAACAAGAGGAAATGGACAAGTTGGCGAAGATATTACAGACAATTTAAAAACTATTAAAAATATTCCTAAAAAGTTAAAAGAAAATATAGACATAGTAGTAAGAGGAGAAGTTTTTATATCTAAAAAAGACTTTGATGAATTAAACGAAAAACAAGATGAGGAAAATAAATTTGCAAATGCAAGAAATTTAGCAGCGGGTTCATTAAGACAGCTAGACAGCTCAATTACTGCTACTAGACCTCTTGATATTTACATTTTTAATGTTCAAAAAAGTGATACAATAAAATTTACATCACATTATGAATCTTTACTATATTTAGAAAAAATAGGCTTTAATGTAAATCCTATAAAAATATTTTGCAATAACATAAAAGAAGCGATAAAGGCAATAGAAAAAATAGGTGAAGATAGAGAAAAAATTCCATTTGGAATAGATGGAGCAGTTATAAAAGTTGATGATTTAGATTCAAGAGAAAAAATTGGTACAACATTTAAAGTACCAAAATGGGCTATTGCATATAAATACCCACCAGAGCAAAAAGAAACAATATTAAAAGATATTGTTTGTAATGTTGGAAGAACAGGAGTAATTACACCAATGGCGATATTAGAACCAGTAGTGGTTGCAGGGTCTAAAATATCTAAAACAACTCTTCATAATGAAGATTTTATAAAAGAAAAAGAATTAAAAATAGGTGACCACATACTAATACAAAAAGCTGGAGATGTTATTCCAGAGGTAGTAAAAGCATTAGTAGAAAAAAGGACAGGCAATGAAAAAGATTTTGAAATGCCAAAAACTTGCCCTGTTTGTGGGGCAGAAGCTGTAAGAGAAGAGGGAGAAGCAGCTGTAAGATGTATAGGAGTTGAGTGCAAAGCTCAAAACTTAAGAAATATCATTCATTTTGCTTCAAAAGAAGGAATGAATATTGAGGGATTAGGCGAAAAAATAGTAGAGCAATTATATAACAACAAATTAATAGAAACAATTGCAGATATATACTATTTAAAACAAGAAGATATAGAAAGCCTAAAAAAAGATGGAAAGAAATTTGCAAAAAACTTAATAGATGCAATAGAACAAAGTAAAAACAATGATTTAGACAGATTAATTTGTGCAATTGGAATAAGGCACATTGGAACAAAATCTGCAAAAACACTCGCAAGAAGATTTAAAACAATGGAGAATTTAAAAAATGCTACATTAGAAGAATTAATAATGACAGATGACGTAGGAGAAATTACAGCAAAAAGCATTTATGAATTCTTTAAACAAAATCAAACACAAGATTTGCTAAATAGATTAGAAAAAGCAAATGTAAATATGGAGTTAAAAGAAGAAACAAATAGTGATAACAGATTTGAAGGAAAAACATTTGTATTAACAGGCTCATTAGAAAACTATACCCGTGAAGAGGCAAGTAGTATTATAGAAAGCTTTGGTGGAAAAACTTCAAGTTCTGTATCTAAAAAAACAGACTATGTTTTAGCAGGAGAAGAGGCTGGAAGCAAGCTAACAAAAGCGGAATCACTAGGAGTAAAAATAATAACAGAACAAGAATTTCAAGAAATGATTGTTTAATTGAGGTGAGATGTGTGATGTTGGAGGGGGGACTTGTAGGAACAAATGGGGACAGACCCCTTTTGTTGCTAGAGAAACAAAAGGGGTCTGTCCCCATTTGTTCACACATCACACCTCTCACATCAATTAAACAAATTCCAATTTATAAAGGAGATAAAATGAATAAAGACTACAGTTTCGAACAATTATGGAAAGACTTAAATGATGGTTATCAAATATATTACACTTATATGAATACAAGGTACTTACTTAGCAAACTTACAAAAAATTGCTATTCAAAAGAAATAGTCAATTTTAATGGAAAGGGACCTCATCCAAAAACCCAAATTATAACATTAAAAGCGGTAAAAGAAATCCATCCTTTTATGGAAGAAATAGAATATAAAATAGATACAAAAATATAAAAAGGAGAAAAATCATGAAATTAGTTATACAAAGAGTAGCAAATGCACAAGTAGAAGTAGATAAAAAAATAGTAGGAAAAATAAACAAAGGTTATTTAGTATTATTTGGAGTAAAAGAGGGAGACACAATAGACCAAGCAGATGCTTTAGCGGAAAAACTATGCAAATTAAGAATATTCGAAGATGAAAACGAGAAAATGAATTTGTCTATAAATGATGTAGAAGGAGAGCTTTTAATAGTCTCACAATTTACGCTTTATGCAAACTGCGAAAAAGGCAATAGACCAAGCTTTGTTGAGGCAATGGAACCTAAAAAAGCAAATGAAATGTATGAGTATTTTATAGAGAGATGTAAAGAAAAAGTCAAAAAAGTTGAAAGAGGTATTTTTGGAGCAGATATGAAGGTAACTTTATTAAATGACGGACCTGTTACTATAATTTTGGAAAAATAATTCGAAACTATTGACTTTACTACGTTTAGCTAATATAATAAGGTCAAATTCAATTGATATGGAGGCAAAAGTAAAACAGATGGCACAGTGTAAATTAGCGTATTCATTTGATGACGATTTAAATAATAAAACAGATGAACAATTAGTAACTTTTGCAAAAGAAGGAAAAGAAGAGGCATTAGAATATTTATTTGAAAGATACAAAAACCTTGTTAATATGAAGGTAAGTAAGTATTTTATTGTTGGCGCAGAAAAAGAAGATATCGTTCAGGAGGCTATGATTGGCCTTTATAAAGCTGTAAAAAACTTTGAGGTGGACAAGCAAAATTCTTTTAAATCATTTGCTAATTTGTGTATAGAAAGGCAATTGATTACAGCAATAAAAACATCAAACAGACAAAAACATATACCTCTTAATTCTTCAGTATCTCTAAATACTTCTGTATATGAAGACGATGACGATACTTCTTTAATAGAATGTTTTAATTCTAAAACAGTTGAAGACCCATTAGATACAATAACAAAAAAGGAATATTATAAAAAAGTGGGGACAAAAATAGATGAGCATTTAAGCGATTTTGAAAAACAAGTTTTAAGTAGGTTTGTAAAACGGAGAAAGCTATGTAAAAATTGCAGAAAAACTTGATACGCCGGTAAAGTCAGTAGATAATGCAATACAAAGAATTAGAAAAAAAGCAATTAGAAATATAGTAGATGAGGAGGAATAATCCTCATCTTATGTGCTTCTATAGCTCAGTAGGTAGAGCACTGCCATGGTAAGGCAGGGGTCGCCGGTTCGATTCCGGCTGGAAGCTCCAAAAAATAAAAGTGCATATAGGGAAAAGAGGAATTAGTATGAAAATAGGAATAGTAGGTTTGCCAAATGTAGGCAAGAGTACAATGTTTAATAGTATAACAAATGCAGGAGCAGAATGCGCAAACTATCCATTCTGTACAATAGAACCAAATGTGGGTGTTGTACCAGTACCAGATGAAAGATTAGATGTTTTAGGAAAAATGTATAACACACAAAAAATAACTCATGCAATTGTAGAATTTGTTGATATTGCTGGCCTTGTAAAAGGAGCAAGCAAAGGAGAAGGATTAGGTAACAAATTCCTAGCCCATATTAGAGAAGTTGATGCAATAGCACAAGTTGTAAGATGTTTTGAAGATCCTAATATAGTACATGTAGATGGAAGTATAAATCCAATTAGAGATATAGAAACAATAAATTTAGAGTTAATATTAGCAGATATTGAAACAGTAGAAAAAAGATTAGAAAAAGCAAAGAAAAATCTAAAAGCAGATAAAAAATATCAAGAAGAAATCGATTGCCTAGAAAAAATAAAACAGCATCTAGAGGCAGAAAAACCTGCCAGAACATTAGAACTTAATGATGATGAAAAACTAATATTAAAAGATGCAATGCTTCTTACAGCAAAACCAATTTTATACATATGCAATGTGTCAGAAGAACAATTATCAGATGCAGAAAATGATGAAAATGTAAAAAAAGTAAAAGAATATGTGAAAAATGAAAATAGCATAGCAATTCCACTTTGTGCAAAAATTGAAGAAGAATTAACAAGCCTAGAAGAAGCAGATAAAAAAGAAATGTTAGAAGCATTGGGACTAAAAGAATCTGGATTAGATAGAGTTATAAGAGAAAGCTATTCAGTATTAGGATTAATGTCATTTTTAACAGCCGGAGAACCAGAAGTAAGAGCATGGACAATAAAAAAAGGAACAAAAGCACCAGTTGCAGCAGGAAAAATACATTCAGATATACAAAGAGGATTTATAAAAGCAGAGATTGTTTCTTATGATGATTTAATAAAAGAAGGCTCAATGAATGCTGCAAGAGAAAAAGGATTAATTAGGTCAGAAGGAAAAGAATATATAATGCAAGAAGGGGACATAGTTTTATTTAAGTTTAACGTTTAGAATTAAATAAAATGTCGAAAAATAAATATTTTTTTATAAAATTAAAAAAATATTTGGCAAACTATTGCAATAATTGAAAAAATGTAGTATAAATATTAAAGGACAACTTATAATAATAATGTAGTGTGATATAAAGGAGATAATAATTATGTCAAATGTAAAAAAAGTAATAATATGTATATTAGCTATTGCTTTAGTAGTTTTAGCAGCAAAAACAAACGTATTTGCAACAGAGGATATACTTAATGTATTCGCAACAGGTAATGAAAATGGAACACCTGAACAAATAAAAGATAGAAATCAAAATGTTGAAAATGGAAATTCAAATAAAGACACAAATTCTAACTTGAATACAAATAAAAACACAAATAAAAATGTAAACAATAATGCAAATACAGCAAATGCTTCAGAACATGCAGATGCTGGTGTGGATTATTCAATAGTATTTATAATAGCTATATGTGGAGTTTCTGCAGTATATGCTTATAGAAAAATAAGACAATATAATGTATAAATGAATAATTAAAGAACTACAATTAGTAGTTCTTTTTTTGTATACTAGAAAAATTCTCATTTCCTAGTATATAAAAAATGTTATAATTGCTATTGCCTTTGAGATTTTCTCGTTCTATTCAAAAACTCAAATCGGCGAGAACAAAGGGTGACTTAAGTAACTTTATTATACCATTTCTCTAGCTTTAACGATAAATCTTTTTTTATTTGAGTTATTGCAGGTAATCAAAGTAATTTCTTTTTTTCCATTAGTATTTTGAGAAGTACATGACATATCATTTTTTTCAATTTCATACATATCAAATACTTTATATGATACACAAACATTTGAAGGTGCATAAATATTGATGATGTCATCTATATTTAATAAATGAAGTTTACTAAAAAAACGATCATCATCAAAATTGTGTCCAGCAATACAGAGGTTACCTACTTTATTTGGATCAGGACCAAAAAACTTGCAAGGAGCAATTTTAAGTGCTTCATCCGTAGTTTCAGAAAGTATAGGATATTCAATTCCTATTTTATCAATCTTAATAATACCAATTACTGTAGCCTCAGCATAGGCATTTAATCTTACAACAGTATAATCTTTGTCTGTTGAGTATAAACTATCAATGTTAAAAGAATTAATTAAATTTGAAGCCAATTTTTCTTGTTTTTTAGTATCATATAAATACATACAAAAATAAGTAAGTGAAGACAAAAATATAGAAAGTGAGAAATATAGAATAAATTTAAAAAAACGATTTTTCTTTATCAAAGTATTTTTAGAACTATTACCAGTATATAATATTTGATTCATAATATATTAGTGTACATAAATATAAAATAAATATACATGATCAAGCTATTAAAAAATATAAAATGCTTTAATTGAGGCGAGAGGTGCGATGTGTGAGGTGGGAGGTGAGATTTATTGCAAACGTTGTATGGGTCGCCGATGGCAGCAACAACTCATATAGCATTTGCAAATAATTTGTTTTAGGCATATGCGATACACTCTTACTGATCCATCCCACTTCCAACATCACACTTCACACATCAATTAAAGAAAATCCAATTTACCTAAATTAAGTGTATAAAAACACCAAATGAATAAAAATGCCTAAAATACTTGATTTTTTCAAAAAATGAGTATATAATAATAAAGCAATTGTAAAATACTAGAAGAGTGGGAACAAATCCCACTCTTCAATCATGAAAAGGAGAAAAAATTGGCAAAAATAGAAGAAAAGGTTGAAAACCTTATTAGAAAAAACATAGAAGAATTGGGTTATGAACTTTATGACGTAGAATATGTAAAAGAAGCCAAAGACTATTTCTTAAGAATATACATTGATTCTAAAAAAGGAATAGACTTAAATGATTGTGAAAAAGTAAGCAACAACATAACAGAATTGTTAGATAAAGAAGACTTAATACCAGAACAATATTTTTTAGAAGTATCTTCACCAGGAATCGAAAGAGTTTTAAAAAAAGAAAAACATTTATCAGACAATATTGGAAATGAAGTACAAATAAAGTTATTTAAGCCTTTTGAAGGTCAAAAACAATACAAAGGAATACTTAAAGGTTTTGATGAAACTGAAATAGAAATAGTTAATCAAAATGAAGAACAAATAAATATAGACAGAAAAAATATATCACAAATAAAGACTGTGTATAATTGGTAAAAGAAAGGATGATTATAATGAAATCAATTGAAAGCAAAGAATTGATAACAGCAATTGAAGAATTAGAAGAAGAAAGAGGAATAAGCAAAGAATATTTATTAGAGTCATTAGAAACAGCGTTGGTAACAGCATATAAAAAGAACTTTGATTCAGCTGAAAATGTTAAAGTGGTTATGGATGCAAATACAGGAGATATAAAAGTATACACTATAAAAACAGTAGTAGAAGAAGTCCTAGATGACCAATTAGAAATGAGCCTAGAAGATGCAAAAAAAGAAAATAAAAATGCAAAAATTGGTGATGAAATAGAAATAGAAATAATACCTAGAAATTTCGGAAGAATAGCTGCACAAACTGCAAAACAAGTAATTGTACAAAAAATAAGAGAAGTAGAAAGAAATATGGTATATACAGAGTACAATGACAGAAAAGGAGAAATAGTTTCTGGAATAATACAAAAAGCAGAAGGTGGAACAGTAGTATTAGATTTAGGAAAACTAGAAGGAATAATGCCTGTTAAAGACCAAATACCTACAGAAACATATAGAGTAAATGATAAAATAAAAGCATATGTTGTTAGTGTAGAAAGAGGAATAAAAGGTGTGCCACAAGTTTTAGTTTCAAGAAGTCATCCTGATTTTGTAAGAAAATTATTTGAATTTGAAATACCAGAAATATATGAAGGATTAATAGAAATAAAAAGCGTATCAAGAGATGCTGGTTCAAGAAGTAAAGTTGCAGTATATTCTACAAACGAAAATATTGATCCAGTTGGTTCTTGTGTAGGACAAAAAGGTATAAGAATACAAAATATCATAAATGAATTAAATGGTGAAAAAATAGATGTTATAGAGTGGAATGAAGATCCAGCAATATTTATATCAGCAGCATTATTACCAGCACAAGTTATGGCTGTAGATATAAAAGAAGAAGAAAAATTTGCACAAGTTATAGTTCCAGATGATCAATTATCACTAGCAATAGGAAAAGCTGGACAGAATGCACGTTTAGCAGCAAAACTTACAAATTGGAAAATAGATATAAAAAGCGAGAGCCAATTTAGAGAATTATTAGAAAAACAAGAGCCAGAAGAAACAATGGAAGAAACAACAGAAGAAGATTAACAATGTAAGAGGTTGCAGTCCTCGGCGACCAACCAAAGGAAGGATAATTTTATGAAAAAAGTTGTACAAAGAATGTGCATGGGATGCAATACAAAAAAAGAAAAAAAAGAATTGATTAGAATTGTTGCATCAAAAGACGGCAATATTTCAATAGACAAAACCGGAAAGTTATCTGGAAGAGGAGCATATATATGTGATAACATAGAATGTTTAGAAAAGGTAATAAAAACAAAAAGGTTAGAAAGAGCACTAGAAAAAAATATAAGTGAAGAAATTTATAATGAATTAAGGGGTGTAATTATTGGCGAAGATAACTAAAAACAATGTAAACATTAAAGAAATCTGTGGGGGTGATACTATTGGGTAAAATAAAAATACATGAAATAGCAAAAAAAATAGGAGTTAATAGTAAAGAGGTATTAGAAAAAGCGCTAGAATTAGGTTTAGACGTAAAAACACATATGAGCAGTGTAGATGAAAGTGATGCAAAGAAAATAGAAGCAAAATTTTCAAATACTAATACTAAAAAAGAGGTTAAAGAAAAAAGAGATAATCCAGTTATTATAAGAAGAGAAGTAATAATGAGTGATTCAGACATTAAGAAAAAACAAGAAACAAAAAAAGATGAAACAAAAAGAAATAGAGATGTTGGATTTATAGAAAGACAAAGAAAGACTGATTATAACATTGTTTATAGAAATAAACCTACAAAACCTCTTACTGTAAGTGAATTATTTGGCAAAAAAGAAGAACCTAAAAAGGTAAAAGAACCAGAAAAGCCAGTAGTAGAAGTAACAGAAAAAGTAGAGAAAAAAGAAGAAGTTACACCTGTAAAAAAAGAAGAGCCAAAGCAAATTAATAGAGAACAAAATAGAACAGAAAGACCATATCAAAGACCACAACAACAAAGACCTTTTAACAATAATAGACCATTTAATAGAGATGGCCAAAATAATAATAGGCCATATAACAGAGATGGACAAAGACCATTTAATAGAGATGGGCAAAACAACAGACCATTTAATAGGGACGGACAAAGGCCGTTTAACAACAGAAATCAAGGAAACTTTGGTGGTAGAAGACCTTTAGATGAAAGAGGAATAGAAAAGAATATAAAAAATATTATGGCTTCTGATGTTGTAGAAAAAGAAAGTGTTAGAGAGTATGCAAACAAAGCAATAGACAAACAAAAAAATAACAGATATGAAGAAAAATCAAACAAAAAATCTTCTAAATCAAGAAGAAATGGATTTGAAGAAATAAGTAGCCATAAATTAAAAGATTTAAAACAAGAAAATAGATTATCAAATATGTTTGATGAAGGTTCTATGCTTGATTATTATGATTTAACAACAACAAGAGGAAGAAGAGGAAAGAAAAAAATTGGGCAAGGTGAAAATAGAGTAAAACAAAAAATATTTGATTTAACAGATATAACAATACCAGAAACAATAACAGTAAAAGATTTAAGTGCTGAACTTAAAAAGACAAGTAGTGAAATTATTAAAAAATTACTAGGTTATGGAATAATGGCAACAATAAATAATGAAGTTGACTTTGATACAGCATTTTTAATAGCAGGAGAATTTGGAGTAACTGCACATAAAAAAGAAGTAGTTACAGATGAAGACATTCTATTTGATGATAGTGAAGATAAAGAAGATGAATTAAAACCAAGACCACCAGTAATTGTTGTTATGGGACACGTTGATCATGGTAAAACTTCATTACTAGATGCAGTAAGATCTACAAATGTAATAGAAGGAGAAGCAGGAGGAATTACACAAGCAATAGGTGCATATAAAGTAGAAATAAATGGAAGGGAAATTACTTTCCTAGATACACCAGGACATGAAGCATTTACTGCAATGAGAGCAAGAGGTGCTCAAATAACAGATATAGCAATATTAGTTGTTGCTGCAAATGATGGAGTAATGCCACAAACAGTTGAAGCAATAGACCATGCAAAAGCTGCTGGAATTCCAATAATAGTAGCAATAAATAAAATAGATGTAGAAGGAGCAAATCCAGACAAAGTAAAACAAGAACTTGCAGAATATGGATTAGTTTCAGAAGATTGGGGAGGAGATACTATCTTTGTTCCAATCTCTGCAAAGAAAAAAATAAATATAGACAACTTATTAGAAATGGTACTTTTAGTTGCAGATATGAAAGAACTAAAAGCAAATCCAAACAAACAAGCAAAAGGTGTAGTAATAGAAGCAAAACTAGATAAATCAAAAGGACCAGTTGCAACAATGCTTGTACAACGTGGTACACTAGATGTAGGAGATACAATTTTAGTAGGTTCTGTTATAGGTAGAATAAGAACAATGACAGACGATAAAGGACATAGAGTTAGAAAAGCAGGACCTTCAACACCAGTAGAGATAACAGGTCTAACATCAGTGCCAGAAGCAGGGGATACTTTCTATGAGGTAAAAGATGAAAAAACTGCAAAACACTTAATGGAAAGAAGAAAACGTCAAGCAAGAGACAAAGCATTAAAAGCATCATCAAGAGTTACATTAGATGACTTATTTAGCCAAATAGAAAAAGGAAATCTAAAACAATTAAATATTATAGTAAAAGCAGATGTTCAAGGATCAGTAGAAGCTGTAAAACAATCATTAGAAAAATTATCAAATGATGAAGTAAAAGTTAAAGTTATACATGCAAATGTTGGTGCAATAACAGAAAGTGATGTTACACTTGCAAATGTATCAAATGCAATAATTATAGGATTTAATGTAAGACCTGAAGCTATTGCAAAAGATATGGCAGAAAAAGAAAAAGTAGAAATAAAAACATACTCTGTAATATACAATGCAATAGAAGATGTAGAAGCAGCTATGAAAGGAATGCTAGACCCAGTATTTAAAGAAGTAGTAATAGGAAATGCAGAAGTTAGACAAACATTTAAAATTTCAGATGTTGGAACAATTGCAGGATGCTATGTAACAAATGGAAAAGTTGCAAGAAATGCAGGAGTAAGAGTATTAAGAGATAATGTTGTAATACATGATGGCAAATTAATTTCATTAAAGAGAATGAAAGACGATGCAAAAGAAGTCGCAAAAGGATTTGAGTGTGGAATTCAAATAGAAAACTTCAATGATATTAAAGAGGGAGATATTATAGAGGCTTATATAATGGAACAAGTAAAACAATAATAAGAAACGAATGAAAATCAGTACCTTGCACATTTTCTATCAGCAATAAAATCCTCAACGTACAGCCGTACGCCTCCGGTTTTATTGCCTCAGAAAATGCACAATCTACTAATTTTGATTCGTTTTGATAAAGTACCTCAAAAGGAGAAACAATGAAAAGAGAAAACGGAAATAACAGACTTAACAGAATAAACGAAGAATTAAAAAGGGAAATAAGTAATATAATTAACTATGAAGTTACAAATTCAAATGTAACAGGAATGGTTAGTGTAACTTCTGTAAAAATTTCTCCAGATTTAAGATATGCAAAAGTTAAAGTTAGCATATTAAATTCTAGAAATGTTAAACAAACTTTAGCTGGTTTAAAATCTTCTTCTGGATTTATAAGAAGTAGAATTGCTCAAAGTGTTAACTTAAGAGTAACACCAGAGTTAGTTTTTGAACTAGATGATTCTATGGAATATGGAGAAAAAATAGATACAATATTAAAAGACATTATGAAAGACATTAAACCTGAAAACAAAGATTAAGAGGAGATATTAAATATGACTCTAGATAATATTATAGAAGAAATAAATAATGCTGGAAACATAGTAGTATTAACACATGAAAATCCAGATGGAGATGCAATAGGAAGCAGTTTAGCATTATATAATGGACTAAAACAATTAGGGAAAAATGCTGATGTTGTAATACCAGAATACTCAAATACATATAAATTTTTGCCAAATGCAAGTGATATAAAAAAAGAAGGAAATATAGATTCATATGATTTAGCAATAGCTTTAGATTGTGGAGATATAAAAAGATTAAATGGATTTGCAAAATATTTTGAAGATGCAAATACAAAAATATCAATAGATCATCATAGCGCAAATACAATGTTTGCAGACTATAACTTTGTAAATCCAGCAGCACCTGCATGTTGCCAAATATTAATTACAGTTCTGGAAGCATTGGGTGTAATAATTAATAAAGAAATAGGAACATGCTTGCTAACAGGAATAATTACAGATACAGGAGGATTTAAATATTCAGGAGTAACAGCAGAAACTTTTGAATTTACAGCAGAATTGTTAAACAAAGGTGTAAAAGTATCAGACATATACAAAAGGGTTATGCAAACAATGTCAAAATCTCAATTTGAATTAAAAAGAATTGCAATGAACAGAATAGAATTCTTTGAAGAAGGTAAAATTGCATTTACATATATAACAAAAGAAGATGAAGAAAAAATAAATGCAGGAATAAATGATTATGACGGAATAGTAGAAATGGGAAGAGATGTTGAAGGAGTAGAAGTATCAATATTCTTTAGAGAAAAAGAAGATGGATATAAACTTTCTTTACGTTCAAATGACTATGTTAATGTTTCTGACATATGCTTAATGTTTTCTGGCGGAGGGCACATAAGAGCAGCAGGAGGTAGCATAAATTTACCATTCGAACAAGCGAAACAAAAAGTAATAGGAGAATGCAAGAAATATTTAAAATAAAAGCCTATAATTATTGTAAGAAATTAAATATTGCACTTTAGAAAAGAGGAAAAAATGGATGGAGTAATTATAATAAATAAACAAAAAAATTTTACTTCACATGATGTCGTAAATGTTATAAGAAAAAAGTTGAATATAAAAAAAGTAGGACACACCGGTACACTAGATCCAAATGCTACCGGTGTTTTGCCAATTTTAGTGGGAAAAGCAACAAAAATATCTAAATATTTAATAGAACATGATAAAACATATATAGCAACAATTAAATTAGGAGAAAAAACAGATACAGGAGATAGTGAAGGACAAGTTATAGAAGAAAAATTGGTACCAACAGATTTAAAAAAAGAAGATATAAATAATGCCCTACAAAGTTTTTTGGGTAAGCAAAAACAAGTGCCACCAATCTATTCGGCAATAAAAATAAATGGGAAAAAGCTATACGAATATGCAAGAGAAGGAAAAGAAGTAAATCTTGAAGCAAGAGAAATAGAGATATACAAAATACAATTATTAGAATATAAAAACAGTAAAATAAAGTTTGAAGTAGAATGCTCAAAAGGAACTTATATAAGAACACTATGTGAGGATATAGCTAAAAAGCTTGGAACAGTAGGATATATGGAAGAGCTACAAAGAACAAAAGTAAATAATTTTAAAATAGGAGATTCAGTTTTATTAGATGATATAACACTAGAAAATGTAAAGGAAAATCTAATAAAAACAGAAGAAGTTTTTAAAGAAAAGGACAAAATAGAATTAGACAATAAAAAACTAGAACTATTTTTAAATGGAGTAAAATTAACATATGATTTGCCAAAAGATATATATAGAATATACAATAATAAACAATTTATAGGAATAGGAATAGTAGAAAACAAATTATTAAAAAGAGATATAGTAATTTAAAAAAGTTTATGGTAGAATTAAATAAATTATAGGGGGAATTACATATGACAAGTGTTTTTAGTTATTTAATTACAATGATAGGAGGATTATTTTGGGCTTCTAGGGTAATAGTTGCATTGCTAAATAGTATGCAAAAAGACTTTCCTATTCAACCATTAAATCCAACAGTAGAAATAATATTATTATTTGTAACATTAATATGCTTTGCTTTTATTATTAAAAGAAAACTTATAGGTGGATTAGTATATTTTGTATCATATGGATTGTATTTTGGAACAGATGTATACAATCAAGTAACAGCAATAATGCAACGGACATGAAGAAATGTCAGGATATGAGACTTTATTTGTTTCAATATTAGGAGTATTAATACCACTTTTGGTAGTTTTAGATATTGCAATAAATAAAGATAGGAAAAGTGCAACAAGAAATAAAAAAACAGATTGGTTTTATGGAAATGAAGAATATGATAGAAAATATGATGAAAGAGCAGATAAGAACCAATACAAATTTTAAATAATTTGTAAAGTAATGTTATTCAGAAATATCGATTTGAAGAGATTATAGATTAAATATGAATAGATGCTTATAGCAAGTGATTAGTTGAAAGTCACTTGCTTTTATGTTAAAATATAAAAGTATTAAATAAAAATAAGGTGAAAAATATGAACGAAAACAAAACAAATATAAACTGGTATAAACCGACTTATGGAAAACTTCCTATGAAGTTTTATAAATAAAGTCTTTTAGTCTTATTCCTTTTTACATTTTATAAGTAAAAATCAATTGGATTTTGAAGAAAAATGGGGTAATTACGACTTAAGGAAAACTTTTATATAAAAAATGAAGAAGGAGGTAGTAATGAAGAAAATTGTAGATAGATATACTAATAATATTTTTGAAAATATTAAACATATGGATGAATATGGAAATGAATATTGGTATGCTAGAGAACTTTCAAAAGTTTTAGAATATAGAGATTGGAGAAATTTTTTAAAGGTTTTAAACAAAGCAAAAGAAGCTTGTAATAATTCCGGATTTAATGTAGATGAACAACTTGTTGAGGTCAACAGGTTGTCAAAAAGAAATAATAATGCCATTGCTAATATACAAGATTATAAACTTTCAAGATACATATGTTATTTGATAGTTCAAAATGCAGATCCAAGCAAAGAAGTTGTTGCCTTAGGACAAACATATTTTGCTATTCAAACAAGAAAACAAGAAATAACTGAACAAGAATATGATTCTTTATCAGACGATGAAAAAAGATTTTATCAAAGAAAATTAACAAAGCAAGGTAATTATACGTTGCAAAAAGTTGCGTCTTCTGTTGGTGTTAAAAATATGGCTGAATTTCATAATGCAGGATATAAAGGATTATATAATGGTGAAACCGCTGATGATATTTTTAAAAGAAAAAAATTAAGATATAGAGAAGATATTTTAGATAATATGAATGAAGATGAGTTAGTTGCTAATTTATTTAGAATAAATCAAACTAAGCAAAAACTTTTAAAAGATAATGTACAAGGTGAGAAAGAAGCAAAAGATGTACATTATGAGGTAGGAAAAAAAGTTAGAAAGGCAATTGCAGATATTGGTGGAATGATGCCGGAAGAAATGCCAACACCTAAAAAGAGTTTAAAAGAACTTGAAAGAGAAAGGAAAAAATTAGAAATAAAAGAGCAAAAGAAACTTGATGAAATAAAATAGTAATTTGTCGAGGAGGTAGATTATGAAAAAAGAAACAAAAATCGCACTAATAATATTAGCAATAGCTATATTTATTTTAGGAATTATAGGTGTCATTGTTGTAGGACTAAATAATAATTCAAAAGAAATAGAAGTTAAGGGTAAAGAAGAATTATATGACAAAGTAGAAGAATATCTTATTAGTAAAGAACAGCCACATTATTTTGTAGAAGAAAAAAATGCTATACCTAATTATAATGTAAGTGATTTTCAAGTGTTTACAGATATTGCAAGATTAGGTATAAAAGAAAAAGATGATGAAACTTATGTATATATATGGGCATTAGTTGAGAGTTATTATGTACAAGATGGTAAATTAATTAGTAATGGTGGATATTCAATCCCTCATAAATTTATAATAAAAGATAATGAAATTATAGACTACAAAATACCAAGAGATGGTTCTGAATATTCAAAATCAATTAAAGAAATTTTCCCACTAGATATAAGAAACAAGTTAAATGATGACCTTGTAGATGGAAATAAAATTGATAATCAAGTAAAAGAACATTATTCATATTTACAAGATGATAAAATATCTATATCCATAAAAGAAGGTACATTAACGAAAAAGGGAATAACTTTAATTATAAAAAATAATGCAAAACAAAATTATTTTTATGGATCTCAATATTATTTAGAAAAAGAGGAAAATGGAACATTTAATGTATATGAACCAAAAGAAATTTTATCTTGGAATGATGTATTATATTCACTAAAAAGTAATGAACAAATAGAAATAGAAATAAATTGGATAATAGGATATGATGAATTAAGTAATGGTAAATATAGATTGGTAAAGAAATTTACAACAGAAGAAAATATAACATCATCTGCGAATGTGCAAGAAAATTTTTATGTAGAATTTGAAATAAAATAGTAAGATACAAATTACAAGTTGTAAAAAGGAAGTGATTAAAATGGATATGTATCAAAAAAGAAAAATCAGAGCAGAAAAGAAAAAAGATGATAGTCCAAAAAGTTTTCCATCAGTCGGAATCAACTGGTATCCAGGGCATATGCTAAAAACAAAAAAGCAAATAATAGAAG
This sequence comes from uncultured Clostridia bacterium, assembly GCA_934167165.1. Classification (GTDB taxonomy): domain Bacteria; phylum Bacillota; class Clostridia; order TANB77; family CAG-508; genus CAG-452. The sequence continues at coordinate 8,869 of CAKPKG010000012.1, read as the reverse complement.
ATTTAAAATTAATAGATGTAGTAGTAGAACTATTAGATGCACGTATACCTAAATCAAGTAAAAACCCAGATATACAAAAAATAGTAGAAAACAAAAAAAGAATAGTACTATTAAATAAAAGTGACTTGGCAGAGGATAAAGAAACTAAGAAATGGATTGAATATTACAAAAATAACAATATAACAGCAATTGCATGTGACGCAAATTTAGGAAAAGGAATAAAAGAAATCTTAAATCAAATAGAAAAATCTGTAGAAGAAGAAACTCAAAAAGCAGCACTAAAAGGTAGAGTGAAGAAAAACATAAGAGTTGTAATACTTGGAATACCAAATGTAGGGAAGTCATCATTAATAAATAGACTTTGCAACAAAAAAACAACTATTGTAGGAAATAGACCAGGAGTTACAAAGCAAAAACAATGGGTAAGAATAGCAAATAATATAGAATTACTAGATACACCAGGCGTTTTATGGCCAAAGTTTGAAGATGAAACTGTTGCACTAAATCTAGCATACACAGGCTCAATAAAAGATGAGGTACTAGAAACAATAGAAGTAGCATTTAAACTATTAATATATTTATATAATAATTATAAAACAAATTTACTAGAAAGATATAAAATAACAGAAAATGAATTAGACCAAATAGATTCAGAAGATGAAAATGAAAAGCTATATAATCTTATGAAACTGATAGGTAAAAAAAGGGGAGCAGTTGTATCTGGAGGGGAAATAGATGATGAGAAAACTGCAAAAATAATACTAAATGATTTTAGAAGCGGAAAATTAGGAAAAATAACATTGGAGAAGATAAATGAAAAGTAAAGAAGAAGTAAATTTAATGTCACCACTTGTTTGGGCATATGTTGGAGATAGTGTATATGAGCTATATATAAGAGAAAAACTTGTAAATGCAACAAATTTAAAACCACACAAATTACATATAGAAACAATTAAATATGTAAAGGCAAAAGCCCAAGCAGATACATTAAAAAAAATAAAAGAATACTTAACACAAGAAGAACAAGAAATCGTTAGAAGAACTAGGAATACTCAAAATCATCATTTACCTAAAAATGCAGATCCAACAGATTATATGTATGCAACAGCATTTGAAGGACTATTAGGCTATTTATATTTAAGTGGACAAAAAGATAGACTAAATAAAATATTAGAAATTTGCACAAAAAAATAATACTTGACAATAAGAATTTAAGTGATAATATCTTAATAAGAATATGTAAAAGGATTAATACTATGAAAGAAAATATATGGAAAAAAATTAAAAGAATTTTTTCGATTGGCTTATCGAGTTTATTTGTGGCATTACCAGCAGCTTCAACAGAGGCAAAAAATACAACAACGATAGACGATAGTAAAAAAATAGAAGATTATCTAGAAGATGATAAAAATAATGATATCTTTACAGAAGACAAAGATGGAAATTTATCAGTAAGTAAAGAAGATATATCACAAAGACAAGAACAAACAACATCAGATTTTAGAGAAGAAATAAAAGTAACTGAAGAGCAAATAAAACAAAATGAAGAACATACAACTAGACCAAGTCAAGCAATATCATATAATAAATTGCTGGAACAATTTAATAATGAATTTAACAAAAAGAAATTTGATAAAACATCATATAAATACTTAAAAGCAGTATTAGATAATGTATACAAAAATTACGATGATTGGTACGAAACCAGCAAAGATTTGCCATCAAAGGAAAAATACATAAAAGACAATATAATAAATAATATAAAAAATATTAATACAATAAAATTCTATTCAGAAAATAGCAAAGAAGGAATAGAAAATGCGCAAAGGGGAGAAGCATCTGGATACACAGATGATAACTTCAATATAGTATTAATATATGGAGAAGACGAAGCAGATACAATAGAAAGAACAGCACATGAACTAAATCATATAGATCAAAAAAACATAGTATTTAATAATCAATATTTTAAGGGATACGAATATTTACGTAGTGTAATAATAGAAGGTGGAGCAAGCACAAATATGAAATATGCTAATCCATTAAAAGTAGAAAAAATGGCTAGCAATTTCATAAGAGACAATAATTACGAATTAGAATACAAAGCAGATACAGGTTCTGGCTATCCTAAAGAAATGAATATTTATAATAATTTGCAATTTCTTTGTGGATACAATGTAATGGAGAGCCTAAAAGAAGGAAAGCCAATATCTACTTTGGAAAGTACAATAAGCAAAAAATATGGAAGTGATATTTCTAACAGTATATTTAGAGAATTAAAAAACATGTATAATGCACAACAAAATGATAATAAAAAGCAAGAGATGGAATCAGCGGTAAAATTACAAAAAGAATTATTAAGCTGTATAGAAAAAGATATATCAAGCTTAAATAGAAAAAGCGATGTAATAAAATATGCTAATATATATAGAATGTATAAACTTAATAATTTAGCACAAATGTATAATGGAAAGAAAAATGTTACAAACAGTTATTTTTCTATAAACTCATTAGACGAGAAAATGGCAGACAAAATAATAAAAACAAATGCATTTAAATTTAGCACAAATCAGCAAGAAAACAAAAAACTAGTAAAATCTTTACTATATACTACAACAGAAGAATTTGAACAAGATGATGGTTCGGAAATATATGTACCAACAAATTTAAATGATGTAAAATATAAAGTTCAAAATGAAAACTTAATAATAAGCTATAAAGAAGGAGATAAAGATATAACTGCAATATTGAAAGAAGGTAGGATAACTAAAACAGCAAGGCAAAATGGAATGAATGAACTAGTTGATGAAGAAAATCAAAGATAATTAATTAAAAATAAAAAATGAACTAACTTTAAAGTTAGTTCATTTTTTATTTTGGTGACCCCTACGGGAATCGAACCCATGATTCAGCCTTGAGAGGGCTGCGTCTTAACCGCTTGACCAAGGGGCCAATAATACATTATTTATAACATTTTAGATTAAATTTGTCAATACATAAAGCTAAAACAAGTAAAATAATGCACAAAGTTAACGCGATTTGACATAATATAGCTTGGCGTGGTATAATACAAGTAGGAGTTTTTTACATAAAATACAAAACTTGGGAAAATTTTTCTAAGGAGTGATGAAGTATGAAAAACAAATTGGGGAAAATATTAAGTATATTAACAATATTGGCACTTGTAATGATTCCAACAGTACAAGCAGCCAATAAAATACAAATAGGAGAAAAAATTAGTTACTATGGAATTTTAGGGGACGTGAATAGAGATGGAAAAATAAATTCACAAGATAGTAAATTGGTTTTGGAGTATTCAACTGGAATAAGAAGATTAACAATATTCCAAAAAAAACGTGCTGACGTAAATCAAGATGGAAAAATAAATTCACAAGATTCTATTCTTATATCAAAATATGAATCAGCATCAAACACAAATACAAATCAAAGTAATAAAGTAAATGTTTCAAGTATAAAAATAAGCGGAGCAACAGAAATGTACAAAGGCGAAACGAAAAAACTAACTGCAACAATAGAACCAAACAATGCAACAGATAAACAAATAAAATGGAGTTCTAGTAGTGATGTAAGAGCAACAGTAGATCAAAATGGGAATGTAACAGCAAAGAGCAGTGGAATAGTAAGAATAACAGCAAAGGTAGGAGAAACAAGTGCAACACATAGAATAGAAATAAAAGAAAGAAAAGTACAAGCAACAAGAATAGATATAATAAAAAATCCAACAAAAATGTCATATAATTTAAATGATAAATTAGATACAACAGGAATGAAAATAAAAGTAACATATACTGATGGAACAACAGAAGAAAAAACAAAAGGTTTTTCTGCAACACCAACTCAATTAACAAAAACAGGAAAACAAGAAATAACAGTAAAATATAGTGGATTAACAGCAAAATTAAAAGTAAGCGTAGGAGCAATATCAAGACTAGGAACAGCAACAATAACGGCGATAAACAGTACAGCAATTACAGGTGGAATGGCTACAAATAAAAATAATACAGCATGGGTTGTAAAAAACTGTGTATCAAATGCAAATGTAACAGGAATAAAAATAGATGCAAATAAAAATTATGTAAGTAGTGGAGCAATATGTTTATATTTTGCAAACCAAATATTAAAACAAGGAAATAATTCAGTAATAAATTATCAAGTAGCAGAAAATGGTAAATATGTATCATGGAGAACAGATTGGGTAAAAGGAAATTATGGAGGACAAGATTTTGCAAGTTTTGAACAACAAATGAATAAAATATGCCAAGAATTAAGTTATGGAAATCCAGTAGCAATCCCTGTAAATGATGAAAATGGAAATTTTAGATATGTATTAGCATATGCAATGACAAAACCTAAACAAGCATCTCCAAAATTCACAGCAAAAGATATATATGTAATAGATCCAACAATAGGAGGTTGGAGTAGGTTATCAAATTATTATCAATTCATGGAAAATGGAAAAATAGTATATAGAGCAACATGTTTAAGTAGAACAGCAGTAACTAAAATTACAATGGAAAACTCAAAAACACTAAATAAAGGTGGAACAGCAACAATAACAGCAAAATGTTATAATGCTAGAGGAATACAAGTAACAAGCAAAATAAAAGAAGTGATATGGACAAGTAGTAATACAAAGGTAGCAACAGTAGATAAAAATGGAAAAGTAACAGCAAAAGGAAAAGGAACAGCAACAATAACAGCAAAGGCAAAATATTCAAATGGAAATGTAACAGCAACCTGTAAAGTTACTGTAAAAGGTGTTAGTGCAGATGCAATTGTAAGTTCAGCAAAAAAGATGTGGCAACATACGGAAAGAGTTGGAGGATATAGATACGACGACTATTATACAACTAGTGATGTAAGAAATATGTGGGATGATCATAAAATGTGTTGTGCATCATTTGTAGCATGGGTACTATATGATTCAGGTGTTATGTCATACCAAGAAATAAATAAAGGAGGCTTTAATGGGGCTTATGAAATATGTAAAAAATTATTTGGAACTGGAAAGTTTGACAGAACATATTTAGAGAATCCTTCTACAAGAAATCTAAAACCTGGAGATATTGTATATTGGTCAGGTCATGTTCAAATATATGAAGGAAATGGTATGTGGTATAATGGAGGAAGTAATGATGAGAATAACTGTTGCCAAAATACTTCTTGGGCAAAATATGGACTAGACTGGACTGTATATAGATTAAAATAATAAAGCATGCCCCAAGTATTAGATAAAATCTAATACTTGGGGCTTTTTTATTGCGCTAAATATTTACAATCAAAGCATTTTAGTATATAATATTAAAATAAGTTTTTAAGGAGATGAATTATATGGCAGAAAATATTGAAAAGAACCAAGAACAATTGGATGAAAATCATTTAATAGCAATTAGAAAAGAAAAATTAAGAGAATTACAAGCACAAGGGAAAGATCCATTTAAAGTAACAAAATATAATAGAACGCATTTAAGTCAAGAAATAAAAGATAAATATGAAGAATTAGAAGGAAAAGACGTATCTGTAGCAGGAAGAATAATGGCAAAAAGAATAATGGGTAAAGCATCATTTTGTACTATTCAAGATGCAAAAGGAAAAATCCAAAGTTATGTTAGTATAAATGACTTAGGAGAAGAAAGCTATTCTGCATTTAAAACATATGACATAGGAGATATAATTGGAATAAAAGGATTTGTATTTAAAACAAGAACAGAAGAAATTTCTGTACATGCAAAAGAAGTAGTACTTCTTACAAAATCTTTAAGACCACTTCCAGAGAAATTCCACGGCTTAACAGATAAAGAAGAAAGATATAGAAGAAGATATGTTGATTTAATAATGAACGAAGAATCTAAAAGAATTGCTTTTCTACGTCCTAAAATTATTAGATGTATACAAAACTTTATGGATGATGAAGGATTTACAGAAGTTGAAACTCCAGTCTTAACAACACTTTTAACAGGTGCTTCTGCAAGGCCATTTGTTACACATCATAATGCACAAAATTTAGACATGTATCTTCGTATTGCTTTAGAGCTACCACTAAAAAGATTACTAGTTGGTGGAATGGAAGCAGTATATGAAATAGGCAGAGTATTTAGAAATGAAGGAATGGATTTAAAACATAATCCAGAATTCACATTAATGGAAGCTTATTTAGCATATTCTAATCTAGAAGGAATGATGGATTTAACTGAAAAAATGTTCCAAAAAATTGCAAAAGATGTAACAGGAAAAATGATATATAATTGGGGTGGAAATGAAATCAATCTTGAAGGACCATGGAAAAGAATAAGTATGACTGATGCAATTAAAGAGCAAACAGGAATTGATTTTAAAGAAATTACAGATATAAATGAATGCTTAAAATTAGCTGAAGAACATAATATAGAACTAGAAGAACATGAAAAAACATATGGACATATAATAAATGCATTCTTTGAAAAGTATGTTGAAGAAACATTAATACAACCCACATTTTTATATGGACATCCATTAGAAATATCACCACTTACAAAGAAAAATCCAGAAGATCCAAGATTTGTAGATAGATTTGAATTGTTTATAGCAGGAAAAGAATTTGCTAATGCATATACAGAATTAAATGATCCAATTGACCAATTAGAAAGATTTGAAGATCAATTAAAAGAAAGAGAACTTGGAAATGATGAAGCAAATGATATAGACATGGATTTCGTTGAAGCATTAGAATATGGTATGCCACCAGCAGGAGGAATTGGATACGGAATAGATAGATTATGCATGCTATTCACAGAAAGTGAATCAATAAGGGATGTAATATTGTTCCCAACAATGAAACCATTAGCATAAAACATTTAAGTATTTTAATAAAACCTAATAAATTTTAAAAAAACTGATATAAATAGGCTTTGCCTAGCCTTTACAAAATTTTAAAAGCACATATATTTTGGCTAAGAGGATACATAATTAATTTAGTCTAAAATGGGTGAAACATATTTTGCAGAAATGATTTAATATCAACACTTTATAAAGCAGATAATTTTCAATTATCTGCTTTTATATGTAGATAAAACTAGCAAATACGGATTGGAATCTATTTCATATATTAAATATTTAATTAAAGCAAATAATAGTCAAATAACTAGAAATTGATACATTATTAAAAGATACAAGGCAAAAGAAAATAGTTATTACAGAAAAAGGAAAAAAATTCAAAAAGAATCTTTTGAAAAAAGTACAAGAATTTGAAAAACGATTAAGTGATAGTTTAACACCAATATTTGTAACATTAGAAATTCAAAAGCTATTATGGTTATGGATCACGGAAAGATAATTGAAAGAGAAAATCATGAAGATTTAATGCGTGGGAAAGGTCAATATTATCAATTATATACAGGAGCTTTTGAATTAGAATAAATTATTTAAAAGGAAATATATGAAGTTAAATGGCTTTAAAAACATATGTCTTTTGTGTTATAATATACTATAGAAATTATAATTTATAAACCAAACTAATAAGTATAGAAAAAAGGAAATGTTCTAGATGTGGATATACAAAGTTATATAAGACAAAAACATCAACAAGAATAAATATATTTGATTTCTTGACAAAGTAATAAAAATTTAATTAGTAACTATCTATAAATCTTGGAGGTGTGATATGAAAAAATTATATATAATAACTGGTGCAAATGGTTTTCTAGGAAATAATATAATAAGAAAATTAGAACAAAATAGTGAAAATGAAATAAGAGCACTTGTATTACCTAATGATTCTATAAAGGCATTGGATAACTTGAATTGTAAAATTTATTATGGAGATGTTACTAAAAAGGAAAGTTTATCATCAGTTTTTGAAAATGCTGATGGAAAAGAAGTTTATGTAATACATTGTGCAGGAGTTGTGTATATAAAATCTAAATACAACCCAATTGTATATGATGTTAATGTTAATGGCACAAAAAACATTGTAGATAAAGTTTTAGAAATAGATGCAAAACTTATTTATGTAAGTAGTGTACATTCAATTACCGAAAAGCCTAATAACGAAAAAATAACAGAGATTACTAACTTCGATTCTGGGAAAGTAGTAGGATTATATGCAAAAACAAAGGCAGAGGCAGCAAAATATGTTATTGATGCAATAAAAAATAAGAATCTAAATGCTTGTATTATTCATCCTTCTGGAATTATTGGACCGAATGACTATGGAAATAGCCACTTAACACAATTAATAAAAGAAGTAGTGACAGGAAAACTCTTTGCTTGTGTAAAAGGAGGGTATAATTTTGTAGATGTTAGAGATGTGGCAGATGGTATTATTAGTGCTTGTGATAAAAATAATAGAGGAGAATGCTATATTTTATCTAATAAATATATTACAATAAAAGAATTGACTGATTTTGTTTGTGATTTAGAGGAGAAAAAAAGAATTAAGATAGTGTTACCACTATGGTTGGCAGAATTAGTAGCTCCAATTTGTGAACTATATTATAATATAAAAAAACAAACTCCATTATTTACAAAATATTCTCTATATACATTGTCTTCCAATTCTAATTTTAGCAATGAAAAGGCTAAAAAAGAATTGGAGTATAAAAATAGAGATATGAAAGATACAATTAAAGATACAATAAAATGGTTAAAAAGGATGAATTATATTAAATAACACAAATTGTATGATTATTATTAAAATATTGGTTATGTACAGTAAATGTTAAAAGTCTTTGACAAAGTTCCAAAGACTTTTGGTAGAGGTTTTACAGTAACACTTATATAATTGTATGTGAAAGGGGGTAAATATGACACAGACTCAACAAACGGTATTAGCATTGGCAATATATACAATATGGATAACACTATTATATAT
>CAKPKG010000011.1 GCA_934167165.1 uncultured Clostridia bacterium | reverse complement strand
CAAATAACAAAACAAGAAGTTAAAAAATCTAAAATAGAATATGAATTAGAACAAATAATAAATAAAATGTGGGAAGATTATGAAATAACACCAAACAATGTGGCAGAAGAATACAAAAAACCAGACAATGTAGCAGAAACTACAAAACGAGTAAAACATTTAAGAGATGAAATAAGAAATTTAGGAAGCATTAATGTAGATTCAATAGAAGAATATAAACAAACAAAAGAAAGATATGACTTTATGTGTGAGCAAAGATTGGATTTAGAAGACTCAAGTAGTAAACTAAAAAAAGTAATTCAAGACATGACAAAAATAATGAAAGAACAATTTGAAAAACAATTTAAAGTAATAAATAAAAACTTTGGAGAAGTATTTAGCGAATTATTTGGTGGAGGAAAAGCAGAGCTTAAACTTACAGACGAAGAGAATATATTAGAATGTGGAATAGATATAGAAGCACAACCACCAGGAAAAAAACTACAAAACATGACTCTTCTATCAGGGGGAGAGAAAGCATTTACAGCAATTGCATTACTATTTGCAATATTAAAAATCAATCCAGCACCATTCTGTGTGTTAGATGAAATAGAGGCAGCACTAGATGATGTTAATGTTTATAGATTTGCAGAATACCTAAAGAAATTTACACAAACAACACAATTTTTAGTTATAACACATAGAAAAGGAACAATGGAAGCAGCAGATACTGTATACGGAATAACAATGGAAGAAAACGGAATATCAAAACTTCTTTCAATGAAATTAAAATAATGTTGACAAATGATGCAAGCTATGGTAAAATATTCATCTGTAAGCCGCATAAGTTAGGTTTAAATACTATTAATATAATAGTTACCTAAGTTGTAATCTTAGCGAGTATTAGAAAAATGGAGGTCGTATAAAGAATGTACGCAGTAATTGAAGCTTGTGGAAAGCAATACAAAGTAGAAGAAAAAGACGTAGTATTTTTTGAAAAATTAGATGCAGAAGAAGGAAAAAAAGTTACTTTTGATAAAGTAATATTAGTATCTGATGATGGAAAAGTACAAGTTGGTAACCCTTACGTAAAAGGTGTTAAAGTAGAAGGTAAAGTAGTAGCTCATGGAAAAGGTAAAAAAATTATCGTTTTCAAAATGAAAGCTAAAAAGAATGAAAGAAAGAAACAAGGACATAGACAACCTTATACAAAAGTTGAAATAACATCAATAAAAACTGCAGCAGCTAAAGCTGAAAAAGCAGAAACAGCTGAAAAACCAGCAGCAAAAACAACTACAACAGCAAAAAAATCAACAACAACTAAAGCTACAACAGCAAAGAAAACAGCTACAAAAAAAGAAGAAAAAGTTGAAGCATAGTAGTAAATAAAAGATAGATTGTAGGAAAACGTGAAGGGAGTGAATTATAGATGGCACATAAAAAAGGTCAAGGTAGTGTTAAGAACGGTAGAGACAGTGAGTCAAAACGTTTAGGTGTGAAAAGAGCAGACGGAGAATTCGTTCTAGCAGGAAATATATTAGTAAGACAAAGAGGAACAAAAATACATCCAGGAATTAATGTAAAAAAAGGTAGTGACGATACATTATATTCAGTAGTAGATGGAAAAGTTAAGTTCGAAAGAAAAGGTAAAGACAAAAAACAAGTAAGTGTTTACCAAGAAGAAGCCTAAAAAAATAAAGAAAAACTCTTCAAACATTTGAGGAGTTTTTTGTTGTTTTTATTTTGTTTAATTAAAATGTTTTAAAAATAAAAAAATGGTTACTCTAAAAATAAAGAAGGTGACCATTTTTTTATGAAAAAAATAAGAGCAGTCATATTTATTTTAATGTTATTAATAATTCTTGCATATGTAACTAACATAACTGCAATCCCTAATAATATAATCCTATTTGAAGGAGAAAATTTAAATTTGGGAAATATTTTTGGGCTATACCTAAATGAAAGAAATAACAATGTAGTACAGGCTTCAAGTACAATAGGTAGTAAAGATATAGTATCTAAAAAAACAGTAACTATTAGTTTTTTTAACCTGTTTGATGTGAAAAAAATAGAAGTAAACACAATACCAGAAACCACTGTAGTTCCATTAGGAAACATGGTGGGACTAAAATTATATACAAGTCGGTGTTTTGGTAGTAGGAAAAAGCGAAATAAATGGACAAAAGCCATATGCAAATACAGGAATAGAAGAAGGAGATATAATAGTAGAAATAAATCAAAAGGAAATAACATGCACATCTGAATTAATGGAAACAGTAAATAATTCGAATGGAGAGGATTTAAAAATAAAATATTTGCGAGATGGAATAGAATATACAGCTAGCATGGAAGCAATAAAAGCAGAAGATAATAAATATAAATTAGGATTGTGGGTAAGAGACGGAGCAGCCGGAATTGGAACAATAACATATTATGAACCAGAGAACAAAAATTTTGCTGCTTTAGGACATGGAATAATAGACATAGATACAGAAAAGCTAATAAAGATTTCAAGTGGAGAAATAGTAACAACAAGAATATCATCAATAGTAAAAGGAAAAGAAGGAACACCGGGAGAAATAAGAGGAAGTATAGTGAATGGCAAAACAATAGGAAATGTGGGAATGAATACAGAATTTGGAATATATGGAAAAGTAACAGACATATCAGGCTTTGACATGAAAAAATCTAAAGCAATGCAAGTAGCTAAAAGGGAAGAGATAAAACAAGGAGAAGCAAAAATACTGTTAGAGTTGGAAAATGAGGAACAAAAAGAATATAGTATAGAAATAGCCAAGATATACAAAAATAATAATACAAACAATAAAAGTATGCTAATAAAAGTAACAGATCCGGAATTACTAAATCTAACAGGAGGAATAATACAACGGAATGAGTGGTGCACCAATAATACAAAATGAAAAATTTGTACGGAGCAGTAACTCATGTGTTAGTAAATGATCCAACCACAGGATATGCAGTATTTGGGGACTTAATGATAAAACAAACTAGACAAGTAAACTAAAATTCAGCAATTTCTGTCACAAAATCATATATATCGACATATTATATAGTAATCCTAATATGAGGAGGGGGTGCTTTATATTATGGAACCACAAGTAGATATATGCTTTAAAAAAGACAGAAAAAGAAGATGCTGTATGGATATAGCAATATTTATATTAGTAATTTTAGTAGCTTTCGTAATTGGACTAATTGTAGGAACATTAACAGATTTAATAACAACATTAGGTTTGGGCGCAGTAATTCTATTTTTAGTAACACTTGTAATACTATTGGTTATTGAAGTTATAATGTTTGTATGTTGCAAAAGAAAAAATTGCTAATTAAATAAATCTAAAAACAAAGGGAGAAAGTTCTCCTTTTGTTTTTTTGTTTTATTTGGGAACTTAAATCGGCGAGAAAAAATTTGGCAAGGTTACTTTTTTGATATAATATATTGTAAAAAGAAACATTTTAATATAGAATAATAAAAAAACAAAGTGAGGTTACAGTATGGCAGTTATTTTAGATGGAAAAGAAGTAGCTAGAAAAATAAGACAAAATTTAAAAGAAGAAGTTAGTAAACTAAAAGAAGAGGGAATACTACCAAATCTTGCAGTGATTATGGTAGGAGATGATTCCGCTTCAAAAATATATGTTAGAAATAAAAGTATAGCTTGTAATGAAATAGGAATAGAGTATGAAGAATATTTGTTAAATGACAAAACTACAATGGAAGATCTTTTAAGTTTAATAGACAAATTAAATAATGATAAAAGTATAAATGGAATATTACTTCAAAGTCCAATACCTAAAAGTTTGGATATAAACAAAGCTTTTAAAGCAATTGATTCTATAAAAGATGTAGATGGATTTAATCCAATGAATGTAGGAAAATTATGTTTAGGACAAGATGCTTTTGTTTCATGTACACCATATGGAGTAATTAAAATTTTAGAAGATTATAATATAGAAATAGAAGGTAAAAATGCAGTTGTAATTGGAAGAAGTAATATTGTTGGAAAACCCATGTTACAATGCTTATTAAATAAAAATGCTACAGTAACAGTATGCCATTCAAGAACCAAAAACTTAGCAGAAATTACAAAAATGGCAGATATACTAGTTGTTGCAATAGGAAAAAGTAAGTTTGTAACAAAAGACATGGTAAAAGATGGAGCCGTAGTTATTGATGTTGGAATTAACAGAGGGGAAGATGGAAAACTATGTGGAGATGTTGATTTCGAAGAAGTTTCAAAAGTAGCAGGGTACATTACACCAGTTCCAGGAGGAGTAGGACCAATGACAATTGCGATGCTTATGAATAATATTGTAAAGGCAGCAAAGCTTCAAAATTAATATGAGGGCTATTTAATACGGGGGGATTCTTAAAAAGGAGAATCAATGGAAGAAATTAAATATTGGATATGGTTTTCTAGAATAGAAAATTTAACACCCAAAACACAATTGGAGTTATTAAAACAATTTAAGAACCCAGCTAACTTATGGAATAAAAAAGAAGAAGACTTAATAAAACAAAAAATTAACGAGAAACTTGCAAAGAGAATATGCGAACAAAAATATAAAAAAGATCTAGATAAATATTTAGAATATATGCAAAAAAATGCAATAGAATTAATTAATATTTATAGCCAAGAATATCCTGAAAATTTAAAGAATATTTATGATCCACCGACTTTTTTGTATATAAAAGGAAATAAAGAAATACTTAATCAAAAAAGTATATCAATTGTAGGATGTAGAAATTGCACTACATATGGAAAAAATACTGCAATGAAATTAGCATATAATCTTTCTAACAACAATATTAATATAGTAAGTGGACTAGCAAGAGGAATTGATGCATATTCTCATATAGGATGTTTAAAAGGAAAGGCAAAAACAATAGCAGTAGTGGGATGCGGATTGGATAGAGTATATCCGGAAGAAAATAGATGGATATATAATAAAATAATAGAAAATGATGGAGCAATAATATCGGAACATGTTATAGGAACAAAACCATTAGCACAGAATTTTCCAAGAAGAAATAGAATAATAAGCGCACTTTCAAAAGCTTTAATAGTTGTAGAAGCAAAAGAAAAAAGTGGAACTTTGATTACAGTGGACTTTGCTTTAGAACAAGGAAAAGATATATATGTTGTTCCGGGAAATATTGATAGCCGTAACTCTATAGGGACAAATGAATTGATAAAACAAGGTGCACGAGTTTTAACAAAAATTGATGATATTTTGATTTAAAATTTGAATTTTTAGTACAAGTGTAATATAATAATATATATTTTATTAGGAGGTCAAAAAATGGCTGATAAAAAAAGAACAAATAAAAAGGAAAAATTAAGTAAAGAATATAAAACAAAAAATAAAAAACCACAAACAAAGAAAAAAAGAATTATTAAAAAAGTGTTATTAGCAGTACTTATAATACTCTTAATACTAGCAGGTATTGCATTTGGTATTATTTGCAAAATAATGAGAGAAGCAAAGCTAACTGCTAAGGATTTTGCAATTAAAAATGAAAATTCAATTGTATTAGACAAAGATGGAAATCAGATTGCAGAATTAAGTGGTAGTGAAAATAGAAAATATGTAAGTATTTCAGAGATGGCACCATATTTGCCAGAGGCATATATAGCAATTGAGGATGAAAGATTCCGTGACCACATGGGAATTGATATAAAAAGAACCCTAGCTGCAACTGTAAAATATGCATTTAGTAAAATAGGAATTGGTTCTTCTAGTTATGGAGGAAGTACAATAACTCAACAATTAGTAAAGAATACAACACAAGAAAAAGATAGAACATGGCAAAGAAAAGTAAAAGAAATGGCAAGAGCTCATTATATTGAAAAAGAACTATCAAAAGATCAAATTCTAGAATTGTATTTAAATTTAATATTTATGGGAAATACATCATATGGTGTAGAAGTTGGATCAAATTATTATTTTTCTAAAAGTGCAAAAGATCTAGATTTGGCAGAATGCGCATTTTTAGCAGGAATAAATAATAGCCCAAATAGTTATGATCCATTTGTAACAGATGAAGAACAAAAAGAGAAAAATTTAGCTAAAATAAAAACAAGAACAAAAACTGTTATAGAAAAAATGCATGAACTTGGAAAAATAAATTCAGAAGATGAGTATAAACAAGCATTAGAAAAAGTAGAAAATGGATTAGAATTTAAAAAAGGTGCATCATTAGCTAATGTATATTCATATCATACAGATGCTGCAATTTTACAAATAGAAAATCAAATAATGGAAGAAAAAGATTTAACAAGAGAAGCTGCAGAGTTATATTTGTATGGTGGTGGATTTACAATTTACACAACACAAGATAGCAATATACAAGCAACAATGAATGAGGAAATGCAAAAAGCAAAATACCTAAAAGCTTCTAAAAAAGAAGCAGGAAAAACAGCACAAGCAGGTATGGTAGTATTAGATCATAAAACAGGATATGTATTAGGAGTAATTGGTGGTTTAGGAGAAAAAACAACATCTATGGGATTGAACAGAGGAACACAAGCTGTAAAACAAACAGGTTCTTCTATGAAACCTTTGGCAGTTGTAGCTCCAGGAATAGACAGCGGAAAACTTACAGCAGCATCTGTATATGATGATGTACCATATAAAAATTATAAAAACTACAATTATTTTAAAGGATTACTTACAATAAGATTTGCAATAGAAAGTTCTCAAAATATACCAATGTTAAAAGCAATACAAACAGTTGGAGTAGAGAATTCATTAAAATTTTTAAAAAACCTAGGATTTTCACATTTAGATGATGAAAGAGATAACAATATAGGTATAGCTTTAGGTGGATTAACAAATGGAGCAACACCATTAGAAATGGCTGCTGCTTATGGGGCGATAGCAAATGACGGAGTATATATTAAACCAACATTTTATACAAAAGTGGTAGATGGAAATGGAAATACTGTATTTGAACCAAAGCAAGAAACAAGAACAGTAATGTCTGCATCTGCTGCATATGTAGTAAAAGAAGTATTGACTCAACCAGTAAAATCAGGAACATCAACTACACTTGCTATGTCAGGAATGAGCGTAGCTGCAAAAACAGGTACAACAAATGATGATTTTGACAGATGGATGTGTGGATTTACACCATACTATACTGCTGCAACATGGTATGGGTATGACAATAACGAAACAGTTTCAGGATGGTCTTTAAGCCCATCAGCTCAAATGTGGGCAGGAGTTATGAAGCCTATACATGCTGGATTAGAAAGAAGAACTTTTGCACAAACAAGGCCAGCAGGTGTTGTTACTGCAACAGTTTGTAGAGATTCTGGATTATTAGTTACAGAAAATTGTGCGAATGATCCAAGAGGAAATAGAGGATATACAGAATATTTTGTACAAGGAACTGCGCCAACTAAACAATGCGAATGTCATGTAAAAGTAGATATATGTAAAGAGACTGGATTGCTTGCAAATGAATTTTGCCCAGACAAAGAATCAAAAGTATTTATAACTAGACCAAATAGCGATACAGATACAGCATGGAGGAGTGCTAAAGATGCAGAATATATGCTAACAATAAAAGATACTTGTACAAAGCATACAGAAGCTGCAGATGAAACAAAACCAGAAGTTAAGCTAAATGGAAGCACAACAATTACTGTAAATTTAAATGAAAGTTATAAAGATCCTGGAGCAACAGCAACAGATAATAAAGACGGAGATTTAACAGACAAAATAAAAATATCAGGAAAAGTTGATACAAGTAAAGCTGGAACATACACAATAACATATACAGTAGAAGATTCGGCTGGAAACAAGGCAACTGCAACTAGAACGGTTATAGTTAAAGGAAATAGCTCTAGTGGAGATAACAAAAATAATACAACCGGTGGTAACACAACTGGGAACGAGGGCAATAATACAACAAACACTACAGTAAATAATACAGCTGCATAATAAAAGGAGAAATCAAATGTCTAAAAGAAGTAATTATATAAGTTGGGATGAATATTTTATGGGAATTGCAGTACTTTCAGGAGAAAGGAGCAAAGATCCTAATTCACAAGTAGGTGCATGCATAGTAAGTCCGGATAATAAAATATTATCTATAGGGTATAATGGATTTCCAACAGGGTGTTCAGATGATGAAATACCATGGGACAGAGAAGGTGAATTTGCAAATACGAAATACCCATATGTATGCCATTCAGAATTAAATGCAATATTAAATTATACAGGCTCAACATTAAAACAAAGCAGAATATATGTTACACTATTTCCATGTAATGAATGTGCAAAAGCAATTATACAATCTGGAATAAAAGAAGTAATATATTTAGATGATAAATATAAAGATACAGATTCAGTAAAAGTATCTAAAAAAATGCTAGATATGGCAGGAGTAAAATATACTCAATATGAGTCAAAAGGAGTTAAACTAGAACTAGATTTATAGATGAATACGTAAAAAATAGAACCACTTAATTAATGTGGTTCTATTTTTATTTCTTTATTATTTAAATAATTTAAGATGCCTGCATCTGTTTTGAAATTAAAAATCAATTTATAACTACATAATTCTTGAAATTTTTTATTAAATTTTTTATTTATTTCATTTATTCCATATTTGCCGATCACCAATTATTGGATATCCAATGAATGCAAGATGTGCGCGTATTTGGTGTGTCCTTCCTGTATGTAAAGTTACGTCCAAAACAGAAGTATTATTGTCTTTATTACACTTAATTACTTTGTAAGAAGTAATTATTTTTCTATATCCAGTTTTAGGGTCAAGTGAAACATAAACTCTAGATTTTTTATTATCTTTAAACAAATAAGCTGTTAATGTTTCCGAAGTTTTTTTAGGAATCCCATAAACAGTACATTTATAGTGCTTTTCAATTTCTAAAGACTTAAATTTATTTAAAATAATATCAAGAGCTTCTTTGTTTTTGGCAAAAATTACTAAACCAGTAGTATTTCTATCTAATCTATGACAAGGTTCAATAAAAGAATACTTTTCTTTTAAAATAGTTGTTAAAGTTTTTTCAGAATTATTAGAAACAACCTCAAGCTCTACAGGTTTATTAACTACTACTATGTTAGCATCTTCATATACAATATCTAAATCAAAAATTTTAAATAAGAGATCATCATTAATAAACACAGTAATTTCGTCATTAAAATAAATATTAACATTTTCAGTTACTTTGATATTATTTACTCTAATGTCCTTTTTTCTTAAAGCTTTATAAATAGTATTTAGAGATAATCCATCAAAACTATCTAATAAAAAGGTATTCAATTTTTTACCATCATACTTTTTACTTACAATTAATTTTTTCATAACAATATAATTATATAACAAAAATACATAATATGCCAATAGGAAGGAGGGATTTTGAAAAATTTGAATTCACAATTAATTAAAAATCAAAATATTAAAATTCAAAAAAACCGCTCGGTCATGTCGCTTTCGTAGAAATTGTAAATCTCCTCTCTCCGCAGCGCCCTCAAGAGATGAGATTCCCTACTCCGACAGAAGAACAATTTCTACCTCAAGCTCAATCCATTCGCAATTTTTTTTCATTTTTAATATTTTAATTTTTTTCAAAACGAATTCACTCACACAAATTCCAATTTATTGTGAACAAATGGGGACAGACCCCTTTTGTTTTAGGATTTGTTCAATTGAAGTAAGAAGTGTGATGTGGGAGATGGGATTCATATGAGTCAAGACTTCATAGGCATTTCCATATTCTTCACACTTCTAACCTCACACTTCGCACTTCGTGAAATCAAATTTGTTACGCCAAATGAAACATAATAATAAAATAACCTTGCAATTTGAATGTTAGTATGCTAAAATAAATAAGTCAAATTGAAACGGAGGTAACAGAAAGTGGGAGTATTAAAAACAATATTAACAATAATTTATGTAATTATATCTTTAGTATTAATAGTAATTTGCTTAATGCAATCAAAAGATGATGAAGGAGCTTCAGGAGCAATAGTGGGAGGAAGTTCATCAAGCTTTTATGAAAAAAATAAAGGAAAAACAAAAGAAGGTATGCTAAAAAAATGGACAATAATTTTAGGAATTACTTTTGCAGTACTTTCAATAGGATTATCATTAGTATACATGTTATAATATGAAAAACTAGAAAAAGTTTAAATTAGTGAGAAAAAATGAGATAATCTATTAAAAACGAGAAAATATAAAAAATAAGGACCAAAAACATTCAAATTCAAAATTTGAATGTTTTTTTTATTATGGTATAATATTAATAGTCAAAGAAAGTCAAAGTCAAAAAAGGAGTGGTAAAATGAGAATATCAGACATAATAGAAGATTTTATAAAAGACTTGTTTGATGATAACAATGAGTATATAGAAATACAAAGAAATGAACTTGCAGAAAAGTTTAATTGTGTACCATCACAAATAAACTATGTAATATCTACTAGATTTAGACCATCACAAGGATACTATGTAGAAAGCAAACGTGGTGGAGGAGGTCACATAAGAATTAAAAAAATAAATATTACAAAAAGCAATTATTTAATGCATATAATAACAAGTATGGGAGATACAATAACATCAAATGAAGTAGACATTCTTATTAGTAATTTCTTATCATACAATATTATAAATAAAACAGAAGCAAAATTACTAAAAGTAGCAACTAGTGATAATGTGCTTATAATACCACAAGAATATAAAGATAAATTAAGAGCAAGTATCTTTAAAAATATGATACTTAATTTAGTAGAAGATGAAAGTAGCAAATAAGTATTTTGATGTACTTAATTTTAAAGGAGGGATAATTATGTTATGTCAAAATTGTAACAAAAGTGAAGCAACAGTAAGATATACAGAAATAATAAATGGAGAAAAAAGAGAAGTAATGCTATGTGAGGAATGTAGCAGAGAATTGGGGATAGGTCATATGAATTTTAACATGCCAATAGACTTTTCTAGTTTCTTTGGAGATTTGTTAGAAGGTTATGAAGATAATAGCTTTATGCCATTATTAACAGCAAACAAACAATTAAAATGTAATAATTGTAATATGACATTTGATGAATTTATGGAACAAGGAAAATTTGGCTGTGAAGAATGTTATGATGCGTTTTCTCCAAAAATTGATTCTATATTAAAAAGAATCCAAGGAAGCAATAGATATGCAGGAAGAAAATTAGTAGGCAATAAAGAAGCAAAAATAGAATTTGAAGAAAAGCCAGAGAAAAAAGAAACAGAAAAAGAAAAATTACAAACAGAATTAAAAGAAGCAATAGAAAAGGAAAACTATGAAGAAGCAGCAAAAATTAGAGATAAGATAAAAGAATTAAAGGAGGAATAGAAAATGCTAAATTGGTATTTGCAATCAGGTAATGATAGTGATGTAGTATTAAGTACAAGAATAAGAACAGCAAGAAATATAAAAGGTTTTCCTTTTGTAAATAGATATACAAAAAAAGATGCTTTAAAAATAATAGAAGTAGTAGAAGAAGCAATAAATAGTTTAGGCTATGGATTAAAGTTAATAAGATTAAAAGATTTAGACGATGTAACTAAACTAAGCTTAGTAGAAAAGCATATTATAAGTCCAGAATTTGCATATAATAAAAATGAAATAGGAGCTATTGCAATAAATGATGACGAAAATATTTGTATAATGATTAACGAAGAAGACCACATAAGAATTCAGGTATTTTCAACAGGACAAGAACTAAAAAATGCATTAAATCTAGAAATGGAAATAGATGAAAAATTAAGTAAGCTAATTCCATATTCTTATTCAGAAAAATATGGATTTTTAACAAGCTGTCCTACAAATGTAGGAACAGGTTTAAGAGGTTCTGTAATGGTTCATTTACCAGCACTAACAAAAACAGGCAATATTAGAAAAGTGCTAGAAGTTGTAAATGGATTTGATATGAATATAAGAGGACTATATGGGGAAGGAAGCAAAGTTTCTGGTGACATATATCAGATTTCAAACAAGCAAACATTAGGAATTAGTGAAGAAGAAACAATAAAAAGCTTAAAAATTATTACAGATAAAGTAGTAGAACAAGAAAGGTTAGCAAGAAAAATGCTTGCGAAACAACAAATAGAACTAGAAGATAAAGTATATAGAGCATTTGGAGTACTTGCAAATGCTAAAAAAATATCATCAGAAGAATGTAACCAATTATTATCAGATGTAAAATTAGGAACAGATTTAGGGATAATAAAAGAGTTAAATGATTTAAAAATAAGAAAATTAGAAACATATACAAAACCTGCAAATTTGCAAAAGATTACAGGACAACCATTAGATGTATATATGCGTGATATAAAAAGAGCAGAGATAATAAAACAAATTATAAAAGAAGAGTAAAAGGAGGGATTTTTATGACATATAAATTCACAAAAAAAGCTGAGCAAGCTTTGCAAATTGCAAATGATATAGCAATGGAACTAGGACATAATTATGTTGGAACAGAACATATATTATATGGATTAGTAAAAGAAGACAGTGGAGTTGCAAGTAAGGTATTAGAAAATCAAAATGTAACACCAGAAGCTGTTTTAGATAAAATAGAAGAATTAATAGGAGTAGGAGAAAAAAGCGGAAATAATGCTATTGGATTTACTCCAAGGACAAAAAGAGTAATAGAAAATGCGTTTAGAGAAGCAAGAAGATTAGGGTCTGAATATATAGGAACAGAACACTTATTAATAGGAATTATGAGAGAGGCAGATAGCATAGCAGTAAGAATAATGCTAGACTTAAATGTAAATCCTCAAAAACTATATAATGAAATTATAAAAGTTATAAATAATTATGAAACAGGAGATGAGAATAGCAAACAAAGTTCAAAAACAAGTAGCTTTAATTCAACTCCAACACTAAATCAATTTGGCGTAGACTTAACAAAACAAGCATCAGAAGGAAAACTAGATCCTGTAATTGGCAGAAAAAACGAAATTGATAGAATTATACAAATATTATCAAGAAGAACAAAAAATAATCCATGTTTAATAGGTGAACCAGGTGTTGGTAAAACAGCAGTTGTAGAAGGCTTAGCAGAAAAAATAGTAGAGGGCGAAGTACCAGAGAACTTAAAAGATAAAAGAGTTGTGACACTAGATATATCTGGAATGGTAGCAGGCGCTAAATACAGAGGTGATTTCGAAGAAAGAATAAAAAAAGCTTTAAAAGAAGTAAAAAAAGCAGGAGACGTTATATTATTTATAGATGAAATCCATACAATAGTTGGAGCAGGAGCAGCAGAAGGAGCAATAGATGCAGCAAATATCCTAAAACCACTTTTAGCAAGAGGCGAAGTGCAAATTGTTGGTGCAACTACTTTAAATGAATATAGAAAATATATAGAAAAAGATAGTGCACTAGAAAGAAGATTTCAACCAGTTACTGTTCAAGAACCAAGTATTGAAGATAGTATAAAAATACTAAAGGGTTTAAGAGATAAATATGAAGCTCATCACAATGTAAAAATAACTGATGAAGCAATAGAAGCAGCAGTTAAATTATCTAGCAGATATATAAATGATAGATTTTTGCCAGATAAAGCAATAGATTTAATTGATGAGGGAGCCTCAAAAGTAAGACTAAAAGTTTATACAGAACCTGAAAGCTTAAAGAAGATTCAAGATAAAATTGATAAAATAGATGAAGAAAAAGAAGAGGCAATTCAAACACAAAACTTTGAAAAAGCAGCAGAATTAAGAGATAAAGAGCAAAAAGAAAAAGAAAAACTTGAAAAAGAGAAAAAGGCTTGGGAAGATAAAAATAGAAAAGATATAAGAAATATAACAGCAGAAGATATTGCAGAGGTAATTGCAAGTAGTACAGGCATTCCAGCACAAAAAATTAGTCAAGATGAAAATGAAAAATTAAGAAACTTAGAGCAAAGCTTGCATAAAAGAGTAATAGGACAAGATGAAGCAGTAGAAGCTGTTGCAAAAGCAATAAAAAGAGGTAGAGTAGGATTAAAAGATCCTAATAGACCAATAGGTTCATTCTTATTCTTAGGACCAACTGGTGTTGGTAAAACAGAACTTGCAAAAGCTATTTCAGAAAACCTATTTGGAGATGAAAATGCAATTATAAGAGTAGACATGTCAGAATATATGGAAAGTCATTCAACTTCTAAAATGATAGGTTCACCTCCAGGTTATGTAGGATTTGATGATGGCGGTGGATTAACAGAAAAAATAAGAAGAAAACCATATTCTGTAATACTATTTGATGAAATTGAAAAAGCACATCCAGATGTTTTAAATATGCTATTACAAATACTAGATGATGGAAGACTTACAGACTCACATGGAAGAACTGTAAACTTTAAAAATTGTGTAGTTATAATGACATCAAATATAGGAGCTAGGTTAATAACAGACAAAAAAGCATTAGGATTTTCTGGCGGAGAAGAAAAAGAACAAGCAGAGAAAAAAGAATATGAAGATATTAAAAAAGAAGTAATAGCAGAAGTTAAAAAGACATTTAGACCAGAATTTATAAACCGTGTAGATGAAATTATAGTATTCCATAAACTAACAGAAAAAGAGTTAGTAAAAATAGTTGATATTATGCTAGAAAGAATAAAAACAAGATTGCTAGAAAAAGACATAAAAATAGAAGTAGATAAATCAGCAAAAGATTTAGTAATCAAAAAAGGAACAGACACAAACTATGGAGCAAGACCATTAAGAAGAGCAATACAAACAATAATAGAAGACAAACTAGCAGAAGAAATTCTAGATGGAAACCTAAAAGCAGGGGACACTGCAAAACTAACAGCCAAAGACGATACAATACAAGTAAAAGTAAAAATTAAGAAATAAATTTAAGGGAAAAAGGGGACAGACCCCTTTTTCCCTTAAAAAATTAAATCACACTGGATTTACGTGGATAATGGCATTAGATACATTATCTAATTTTTTTATATCTTTTTCTAAACCATCAGCTAATTTATGGCTATCAAATGTAGACATATTTCCGTCTACTGTAATTGTTAGAATAATAATATATTTATAACCAGATGGAGTAGAATATAAATTTTCTACACTTTTAATTTCTTTGTAATTACGTACTAAATTTAGAATAGTGTCTTGTGTAGTTTCATCTACCGAAATATCCATAAGTACATTATAGCTTTCTATAAATATTTTAATTCCACAATAACAAATCCATATAGCAATTCCAATACCAACAATACTATCAACCCAATAAATTCCTTGTGAAGCAAATAGAATTGAAATTAGAGTAAAAGAAGTAACTATACAATCATTAAAATGATCTTTGGCATTTGCTTTTAAAAGAATGTTGTTGAATTTTCTAAAAGCTTTATTTGTATAAATATATAAAAAAG
Source organism: uncultured Clostridia bacterium (assembly GCA_934167165.1). Lineage (GTDB taxonomy): Bacteria > Bacillota > Clostridia > TANB77 > CAG-508 > CAG-452. The sequence goes on along the minus strand of CAKPKG010000011.1, from coordinate 24,256 downwards.
CTTTTGTTATAATAGTTACAATACAAACAATTACTAAATAAATAGAAAAAGTTAATTCGTTTTTGAAAATAAGAGAAGTGATTGAATCTATTAATAGCTTTATTGATACTGCAATCATAGAAATACTTATTAATAAAGAAAATATATATTCCGACTTTCCGTGTCCAAAGTTGTGGTCACTATCACCAGGTTTACTAGCAATTTTATTTCCGATAAAAGTCATAAGAGAGGCAAAAATGTCGCCTGCACTATTTACACTATCTGCTATCATTGCTTGACTTCCACTAATAAATCCAACAGTAGCTTTAATTACTAATAAAAATATATTTCCAAAAATTCCGAAAACGCCAGCTTTTTTAGTAGCTGTAAATCTATCCATAAAATCACCTAACTAAACTATAAAATAAATTGGGAGTTGTATAATTGAGGTGTGAGGTTGGAGGTGGGAGGTGGGATTTGTAGGGCCAGGACTTCGCAGGCTTTTCTTCACACTTCTCACCTCATACTTCGCACTTCGTGAAATTCCAATTTATCTAAAATATTTCTCTAATTATAGCACTATAAAAAAATAAAATCTATAATATTTGCCAAACATGGTAGGATATGTTATAATATTCTCATACTTATGAAATAAAAGAAGGTGCACTAATGATTTTAATAGTAATATTATATGTGCTTATATTTATAATATTTGCATTAGTTTTATTTGCGATAGCTCAAATAAAATTTGCAGGAATAAAAATAAAGGATTTTTGGAGCTTTATAGAGGCAAACCAAATGTTGGATAAATTATATAGATTTGCAAAAAAATATGAAAAATTATCTGCACAAGAACAATTAATATTTTTGATGGAAGCAGAAAAAGTTTTTGATGCATTTGAAAAAGTACCAGATATGTTGTGGGAAGAGGAATATCAAAAATACATGGATGTATTAGATAAGTATAAAAATATAAAAGTAATGAGATGGTCACAAAATTAAAAATATAGAATAAAAGGGAAATTTTAGGTTTCTCTTTTTTTATTTTGAGCATAATATATAAAGAGATAAAGAATAAGGAGAAAAATTTATGCAAAAAATAAGATATTTTGATCATGCTGCTACAACTCCCGTAAAAGATGAAGTTTTAAAAGAAATGTTTCCATATTTTAATATAGAGTTTGGAAATCCATCTTCTATGTATACGTATCGGAAGAAGAGCAAAAAAAGCGGTAGAAGAAGCAAGAGAAAGAGTTGCAAAAGCGATTGGTTCGAAAAATAAAGAAATATATTTTACGAGTGGTGGAAGTGAAAGTGATAATATTGCTTTAAAAGGAATAGCATTTGCAAATAAAGAAAAAGGAAATCATATAATAACAACTAAAATAGAACATCCAGCAATATTGAATACTTGTAGAACTCTAGAAAAACAAGGCTTTGAAGTAACATATTTAAACGTAGACAAAGAAGGGCTAATTAATTTAGAAGAATTAAAAGAGGCTATTACAGATAAAACAATTCTAATAAGTGTAATGTTTGCAAATAATGAAATTGGAACAATAGAACCAATAGAGCAAATAGGAAAAATCGCAAAAGAACATAATATTTTATTTCATACAGACAGTGTTCAAGCAATAGGAAATGTAAAAATAGATGTAAACAAAATGAATATAGATATGCTTTCAATGTCTGCACATAAGTTTTATGGACCAAAGGGAATAGGGGTTTTATATATAAGAGAAGGAATTAAATGCAATAAATTACAAGATGGAGGACATCAAGAAAGAGAGTTAAGAGCTGGAACAGAAAATGTTGCAGGTATTGTGGGGTTAGGAAAGGCAATAGAAATAGCATATAAAAATTTTGATGAGTATAATAGTAAATTAACAAATTTAAGAAACTATTATATTTCAGAAATAAACGAAAAAATACCTAATACCAAATTAAATGGAAGTATAAAGTATAGACTGCCAGGAAACGCAAACATATCATTTAAAGGAGTGGACGGAGAGAGCTTATTGCTAAATTTAGATATGGAAGGAATATGTGCTTCTAGTGGTTCTGCATGCTCAACAGGACAGAATACACCATCACATGTTTTACTTGCTATAGGTGTACCAAGTAGCTTGGCATATGGGGCATTAAGAGTAACTTTGGGAGAAGAAAACTCTAAAGAGGACATAGATTATTTAGTAGAAAAATTAACAAAAATAGTAGAAAAATTAAGAAGCTAAGTATTAAACTCTTAGCTTCTTAATTTCTTTTATTTCATTAAATAAATTGTTAATAATTTCTTTTCTTTTTAAATTAGCAACACGATATTCTTCTAAAACATATTTATAATTTCTAAAGTCTTCGCCACCTTCAAAAAGATATTTCATAGTTGTTCTAATATATTCTTTTTTATTAGGATTTTTTGTTTTTTCCATTTTAATATTAAGCTTATTAATTTTCTCTAATCTTTCGATTTGATATGATAAATATTTAGTATAATCAAATATACCACTAATTTCATAGTTAATATCATCTATAACTACCTTAAATAAACATCTTACTACTTTAGGATTAACCTTACCAAGTTGAGCTTCTTCTTTCATACTCTTTAGTGCAACAGATTTTTGAATTGTTGGTTGAGCTTCTTTTACCAATATTTTTAAAGTATCTGTAATACCAATATGGCTTTTGTATTGCCTTTTAGAAACAATTGCATCAAATTCATCTGCAACCCTTATTATTTGACCTTCTAAAGGTATATCCTTTTTAGTTAATGCATTTGGATATCCTGTTCCATTTAAAGCTTCATGATGATACAAAGGACCTGCTGCATAAAGACGTAATTTAGGGTCATCCATACACATTTTATATCCGAGTGTAGTATGCTTTTTCATAATTTCGTATTCTTCATCTGTCAATGGGCCTTGCTTTTGTAATATAGATGGTGGAATAAAAATTTTACCAATATCATGTAAATAAGCACACATTGTGCAATAGATAGTAAAATCTGTATCTAATCTTAAATATTCACACAATCTACAAGTTACATTGGCAACATTCTCACAATGAACTCTAGTAAATGCATCTAAACTATCTAACATTCCAAGCTGATAACGCATACTTTCATTTAAATTATATGATTTTATACTTGTTTTGCTATAAAAATCTATTTTTTCCTTCATTTGTATCTCCTTATTTTATCTATTGCTATAGTATAATTTTATATTAATTAACAAAAGAGGTCAATAGAAATAAAAAATAAAGTTGTTGTATTGTAAAAACCATAAAAAAATGATAAAATTTCATGTGTAATTATTCGAAATAATATTGAATAAGTATTATAAAAAAGGAGAAATATGATAGATATATATAACGAATTGTTAATTAAAATAAATAAGGAACAAGTATATTTAAATGAACCTATGAAAAAACACACAACATTTAAAATAGGTGGCCCAGCTGATATATTTGTAAAGGTAGGAACTATTCAAGAACTAGAACATGTTTTTAGTATATCTAAAAAAGAAAATATTCCATTAACGGTAATAGGCAATGGAAGCAATATATTAGTAAAAGACCGGAGGAATAAGAGGAATAGTTGTAAAGCCTAATTTTAAAGAAATAGAATTTATAAATGAAGATACAATAAAAGTTGGGGCAGGAGTGCTTTTATCTAAAATTGCAAATTTAGCATATGAACATAGCTTAACTGGATTAGAATTTGCAGCAGGAATCCCAGGAACAGTAGGCGGAGCAGTTAGAATGAATGCAGGAGCTTATGGTAAAGAATTTAAGAGTATTATATATTCAACTATATATTTAAATAAAGAAGGAAAAATAGCAACAGCAAATAAAATAGAACATGATTTTGAATACAGAACAAGTAGATTTGCAAAAAATAAAGATGAAATTATAATAGAAAGTATTATAGAATTAAAAAAAGGAGATAAATTAGAAATAAAACAAAAAATGGAGGATGACAAGAGGTCGAGAAGACTTAAACAGCCATTAAATTACCCAAATGCAGGTAGTATTTTTAAAAGAGGAAGTGATTATATTACATCAATGCTTATTGATAAATGCGGCTTAAAGGGGTATAATGTAGGAGATGCATACGTATCAGAGTTGCATGCAGGATTTATTGTAAATAAAGGAAATGCAACAGCAAAAGATGTATTAAAATTAATAGAACACATAAAGAAAAAAGTATATGATGAGTTTAATAAAAAAATAGAACTAGAAATTGAAGTTATAGGAGAAGATTAATTATGAAAAAATTTTTAAAATGGTTTAAAAATAGCACAAGAATAAAAAGATGGCTTTTTTTAATATTAATTGGAATAATACTAGCTTGCTTTGGATTTTCTAAAATATTAGTAACAGACAAGCTAGAGCTAAAAGATTTAGTAGAAATAGTAGCTTCTTTTGTAGTAGGATTTGTATTTTTTGTAATAGGAATTGTATTTATACAAAGAAGAACTTTAGAAATAGTAATTGAAAAAAACCAAATACAACTTAGCAAAGAAAGTGGAAAATCAGGAATAACAGATTTAATATCAGAAAAAGGAATGTATAAAAAAGGACCTAAAATTGTAGTTATAGGCGGAGGGACAGGACTAAATAATGTTCTAGAAGGATTAAAAAATTATACAAGCAACTTAACAGCAATTATTTCTGTAACTTCTTATGGCGAAGAAAAAAGTAAAGCAAAACAGAATTTAAAATTACAACCAACAGATAATTTAAAAGATGGAATAATAGCACTTGCAAATAATAGTAAAGATATGAATAATTTAATGAATTATACTTTTAAAGAAGGTAAATTGAAAGACTTTACATTTGGAGACATTTATTTGTCTGCAATGCAAAATATATATGGAAACTTTGCAAAAAGTATACAAAAAACAAAAGAAATATTATCAATAACAGGAAATGTATTACCAATAACACTAGATGAAATGAACATCTGTGCAGAATTACAGGATGGAACAGTAATTACTCAAAAAAGTAAAATTGCTCAAACAGTAATGGACAAAGTTACAAAAATTAATAGAGTATACTTAAATCCTGCAAATTGCAAAACTGCACCAGGAGTTTTAGAAGCTATAAAAGAAGCAGATGCAATAATAATTGGACCTGGAAGTATTTATACAGATGTAATACCAAATTTATTAGTAAAAAATGTAGCAAAAACAATTAGAGAAAGCAAAGCACTAAAAATATATCTATCTAATATAATGACAGAACCTGGACAGACAGATGATTATTCTGTTTCTGAACATATAAGCAGTATAGTAGAACATTGTGGAAAAGGAATAGTAAATTTCTGTATATCAGATATAGGAGAAATAGTACCAGAATATATAAGAAAATATAACTTAATGGGATCAAGTACAGTTGAAATAGACTCTGACAAAATAAGAGGAGAAAATGTACAATTAATAAAAGGAGAACTTGCTGGAATAGACGGAACACATATTAGACATGATCCAAATAAAACAGCACAATTGATAATAGAATTGATTTGTACAGATTTGAGATTTAAAGATAAACACAATGATGAACAATATATGTTATTAAATTCTAGATTAAAACAAGAAAAGAAAAAAATTAAAAAGAATAGTAAAAAAACAAAAAAGGTTAAAGAAAAACCAGCACACACACTAGAAAGAAAAAGAAAAAGTAAATTTAGTGACAAATATCAAGAAAGAATACAGTCTATAAAAGAAAGTGAAAAAACAAGAATAGAAAATAGAAAAATTCAAGAGAAAGCACAAAAATTAATAGAGGAAGAAGAAGCTAAAGAAAAAGAAAGATTCTTAAAAGAAACATATAACAAAAAAACAAAAAAATAAAAATTTGACTAAATAAAATAGTAAATATGATAATGATAAAGTGCGCGATGAGAGGTGTGACTTTTAGGGTCTAAAGAAAGGGAATATACAAATGAAAATAGAAACACAAGAAATGAAATTAAAAGATGGAATAGAAAAAGAATGGCTAATAACAAATGGAATAGGTGGTTACAGTTCTTCTACAATATTTGGTATAAATACAAGAAAATATCATGGCTTATTAGTAGCACCACTTACACCTCCAGCAAGAAGACATTTAATACTTTCAAAACTAGATGAAAGTATAGTGGTTGATAATAAAAAATATGATTTATATTCAAACATGTGCAAAGACTTTATTGCACCAGGATATAAGTATTTAGAAAGTTTTGAAAAAGACTATATTCCAATTTTTACATATAAAGTAAATGACATAATTATTAAAAAGTTTATATGCATGCAATATGGAAAAAACACAGTATGTGTTTTATATAAAATATATAATCCAGGAAACCAAGCAAAATTAACAATAACACCGGTAGTGAATTTTAGAGATTTTCATACAATGACAACAAATTGGAATTTTAATTTAAAGCAAAACATAAAAGGCCAAAAAGTAAAAATAGAGATAAATGATAAATCAGAAACTCCAATATATATGTGTATATCTGAAGGGAATTATATAGAGCATTATAACGACGTGTTTAGAAATATGTACTATATAGAAGAAGAAAAAAGAGGGTTCTTCCCAGAGGAAAATCTATCAGTTCCAGGAAGTTTTGAAGTGGAAATACCACAAAAATCTCATAAAGAAATTTCCTTTGTGTGTTCATTAGAAGAAAATATAGACGAAATAAATGTAAAAAAAGTAATTAACAAAGAAATTATAAGAATAAATGAGTTAATGTATGATTCTGAGTTAATAGAAGAAAAACAAGATATAGAAAAATTATCAAAAGAAGAACTAAAACAAAGAGAAATATTAAGGGATTTTATTATTGCAACAGATAACTTTGTTGTGTATAGACCGAGTTTTGGACTTCATACAATAATTGCAGGTTATCCATGGTTTTTGGACTGGGGAAGAGATAGCCTAATCTCATACGAAGGATTATTGTTAGCCACAAAAAGATATAAAATAGCTAAAGAGGTGCTTTTAACAAGCATAAGAGATATAAAATTTGGACTAGTTCCTAATGGATATTCAGGTTATGATAATAGACCATTATACAATAGTTCAGATAGTTCTTTGTTGTTATTTGAGGCAGTATACAAGTATATAAAATATACAGGTGATTACAAATTTATAGAAAAAAATATATATGAAAAACTAGTTCTTGTAGTAAATAATTACTGTAAAGGAATAGATTTAGATGATAATAATATCTTTTTGGATAAAGATGGACTTTTATCAGCAGGAACAGAAAATACGCAAAATACTTGGATGGATGCTAAATATGGGAACCATTGTTTTACACCAAGAAATGGAAAGACAGTAGAGTTAAATAGTTTGTGGTATAATGCGTTAAAAATATTAGAAGAATTAAGTAATAAATTTGGAAAAAGAAAAGAAGCAAAAGAATATGCAAAAAAGGCAGAGCAATGCCAAAAAGCATTTACAGAAAGCTTTTATAATAAAAAGAAAAAATGTTTATATGATGTGTTGGGAGATACAAAGGTAAGACCAAATCAGTTGTTTGCAACATCCCTTAGTCACCCAATATTAGAACTAAATTCCAAAATTGCAAAGGAAATGCTAGAAACAGTTACTAAAAAACTGCTTAATAAATATGGATTAAAAACATTGGCAAAAGGTGAAAAAGGATATGTTGATGTTTATGAAGGAGACGGTTTTAGAAGAGATTCAAGCTATCACCAAGGAATAACATGGCCATGGCTTTTAGGTTTATATTATGACACATTAAAAAATATGATTAAAGCAGAAAAAGACAAAACAAGTAAAAAAGAACTGCAAATAAGGTTAAATGAGTTTGTAGAAAATACAACAAAAACATTTACAAAAGAGCTATATGAAAGAGGGGCAATAGGAAGTATTGCAGAAATATATGATTCAAAAACACCATATTTACCAAAAGGAACAATAGCACAAGGATGGAGTGTAGCAGAAATATTTAGAATAATAAACAGAATGTAGAAGAGGTAATAAATGAGAATATTAGGAATTGACCCAGGATTTGCAATAACTGGATATAGCATAATAGATTATCAAGGAAACAAATTTAAATTAATAGATAGTGGAGCTGTTACAACAAAAGCAGGAGTATCATTTCCATTAAGACTTACAAAAATATATGATGATTTATCTATGATAATAGATGAATATAAGCCAGATGCAATATCAGTAGAAGAACTATTTTTTAATAACAATGTAAAAACAGCAATAAATGTAGCACAGGCAAGAGGAGTGGTATTAGTAGTTGGATGTCAAAAACAAATACCAACTTATGAATATACACCACTTCAAATAAAGCAAGCAGTGGCAGGATATGGTAGAGCAGATAAAATACAAGTTCAAAAAATGGTAAAAGCAATATTAAATGTAGAAAAATTACCTAAATTGGATGATACAACAGATAGCATGGCTGCAGCAATTTGTCATGCACATAGTGCTAGGTTTTCAGAAAAATTGTAATTTTACGAAGTGCGAGGTTTGAGGTGCGAAGTGTAAAAAATAGAGAAAAGCCTACGAAGCCACGGCCCTATAAATCTCACCTCCCACATCACACCTCTCACTTCAATTAAACAAAGAAAAGGATGAAAAATGACAGTAGAAAATTTAGAAAAAGAATTAAAACAAGAAAAATTACATAGCGTATATCTATTTTATGGTGAAGAAACATACCTTTTAGAAAATGCAGTAAAAAAAATAAAAAAGATATTTGGAGATTTAGTATTAGGAATAAATTATATACAAATCAATGAAACAAACGCAAATGGGTTAATTTCTGATATAGAAACTCCAGCATTTGGATATGAGAAAAAGTTAATAATAGTTAAAAATTCAGGTATATTAAAAAAAGAAAAGAAGTCAAATTCAAAACTAAATACAGATTTGCAAAAAAAGATTAGTGAATATATAAGAGAAAATATAAAAACAATAAATCAAACAACAGTGCTAATTTTTATAGAAGAAGAACTTATTAAATGTGACCTTACAAATACTATTCAGGAACTTGGAGAAGTATGTAACTTTGAAAAACTAAAACCAATAGAATTAAAAAAGAGATTGAAAACAATTTGCAATATGTACCAAGTAAATATAGATGACAATACATTACAATATTTTATAGAAACATGTGGTACAAATATGCAAGTTCTTATAAATGAAATAAGGAAACTTATAGAATATGAAGGTAAAAATGGGACAATAAAAAAAGAAGATATAGACAAATTGTCCATTAAAGAACTTGAAAGTAGAATATTTGATTTGACAGATAGTTTAGGAAAAAGAGATATTACAAAAGCTTTAGAGATGTTAAAAGAGTTATTATATAATAAAGAGCCAATACAAAAAATATTAGTAACATTATATAATCATTTAAAAAAACTGTATATTGTAAAACTTGCAGAAGAATACAATAAAAATATTTCTGAAAGTTTAAAGTTAAAAGCTAATCAAATGTTTTTAGTATCAAAATATAAGAAACAAGCGGGATTTTTCAAAACAAAAGAATTGAGAAAAATCTTGCAAGAATTAATAGATTTAGATTATAATTATAAAAACGGTTTAATAGATATAAATATTGGATTAGAAGCAATACTTTGTAGATATTGCTAAAAAGGATGTGGAATAATGAAATTTTTATTTGGATTAGGAATTGTAATTGCAACATGTGGAGTGATTTTAATATATGATGCAAGACCAATTACAAAAAAGATGTTTAGCTTTGGAGATCAAAATGATGGAGCATTAGGATTAAAAATTACAGGATTTTTAATTTCTATAATTGGTGCAATATTAGTATACTGTTGTTTGTAAATAAAGTTTATTGGCAATAGCCAATATATAGCTTTGCTTAAGGATGTGGCAAAGTAAAAAAAGAACAATGTTCTTTTTAAAAAAACATCCTCGACGAGGGGGTTCCTAAGAAGGAGCCCCTATCTGGTTATATAATAGGACACAAAATATTTAAAATTTATTGATTTTAGATATTAGATATGTTATTATATATAACATATTAAAAAACTATGAAAAAGAGGAGTAAGATTTAAACTGCCTTAAAAGAGAATAGAAGTCATTGGCTGAAAGCTTCTAAAGGAAAGAAAATCTGAAGGTAGCTTTGGAGTTGATTATTTGAAATAATAGTAAAGTAATTCGTAAATCTGCGTTAAAGATAATGAGATATATAAAATTGTTTTAAAATTATTTTGTATAAATTAGGTGGTACCACGTTTTAAAAATCGTCCTATGTAATAGGACGATTTTTTCTACTTAAAGGGTCCCTAAAATAAAAAGGAGGAAAAAATTATGTGCGAAAAATGTAATCACAACTTAGAAGGCAAATATGAGCCACACGAATTTGAGGACAATATCTATAAAGATTGGGAAGAAAAAGGTTATTTTAAACCAAGTGGAGATAAAACAAAGGAAAGTTATTGTATAATGATGCCACCTCCAAATGTTACAGGTAAACTTCATATGGGACATGCATTAGATGGAACTTTGCAAGATATATTAATTAGATATAAAAGAATGCAAGGATTTAATACTTTATGGCTTCCAGGAACAGACCATGCAGCCATATCAACAGAAGTAAAAATAATTGAGAAACTAAAAGAAGAAGGAATAGATAAACATGATTTAGGAAGAGAAAAATTCCTAGAGAGAGCATGGGATTGGACAAAAGAATATGGAGGAACAATTGTAAAACAACAAAAAAAATTAGGATGTTCAGCTGATTGGAGTAGAGCGAGATTTACAATGGATGAAGGCCTATCTAAAGCAGTTCTAGCAGTATTTAAAAAGTTATATGACAAAGGTTATATATATAAAGGAAAAAGAATGATAAATTGGTGCCCATGTTGTAATACTTCTATTTCTGATGCAGAAGTAGAGTATGAAGAAGAACCAACACATTTATGGCACGTGAAATATAAGGTTGTAGGAGAAGATAAATATTTAACAATTGCAACAACAAGACCTGAAACAATGCTTGGCGATACAGCTGTTGCAGTACATCCAGATGATGAAAGATATAAAGACCTAATAGGTAAGAAATGTATATTACCTATTATGAATAAAGAAATTCCAATAATTGCAGATGAATTTGTAGAAATGGACTTTGGAACAGGATGTGTTAAAATTACACCTGCACATGATCCAAATGACTATCAAGCAGCTTTGTCACACAATCTAGAAATAATAGAAGTTTTTGACGAAAATTTCAAAATGGGAGATTTATGCGAAGAATATAAAGGAATGGATTTGCTAGAAGCAAGAGAAGCAATAGTAAATAAATTAAAAGAATTAGGAAATTTAGTAAAAATAGAAGATTATACTCATAATGTTGGAAAACATGATAGATGTAAAGCTACAATAGAACCAAAAATATCTGACCAATGGTTTGTTTCTATGAAAGAAATGGCAAAACCTGCAATAGAAGCTGTACAAAAAGGAGATACAAGATTTGTACCACAAAAATTTGAAAAAACATATTTTAATTGGTTAGAAAACATACAAGATTGGTGTATTTCACGTCAAATATGGTGGGGACATCAAATACCAGCATATTATTGTGAAGAATGTGGACATATTAATGTAGAAATAGAAAAACCAGAAAAATGTGCAAAATGTGGAAGTACTAAATTAACACAAGATCCAGATACATTAGATACATGGTTTAGTAGTGCCCTATGGCCATTTTCAACATTAGGTTGGCCAGAAGAAACAGATGACTTTAAAACATTTTTCCCAACAAATACATTAGTAACAGGTTATGATATTATATTCTTCTGGGTTGTAAGAATGATGTTTTCAAGTTTAGAACAAACAGGTAAAGTACCATTTAAAGATGTTTTTATACATGGAATTGTAAGAGATAGCCAAGGAAGAAAAATGTCTAAAAGTTTAGGTAATGGAATTGACCCATTAGAGATAATAGATAATTATTCAGCAGATGCATTAAGATTTTCTTTAATATCTGGAACTTCTGCTGGAAACGATATGAGATTTATGCCAGAAAAACTAGAAGCAGCAAGCAATTTTGCAAACAAAGTATGGAATGCAGCAAAATTTGTTCTTATGAATTTAGAAGACTATGATAATAGCAATGAAGAAATAGAATTATGCATAGAAGATAAATGGATTTTATCTAAATTAAATACATTAATAGCAGAAGTAAAAGTAAATATGGATAATTATGACTTAGGTGTAGCTCTAGATAAAATATACACATTTATTTGGAATGAATTCTGCGATTGGTATATAGAAATTGCAAAAACAAGATTATATAACAAGGAAAATACAACAAGAAAAACAGCCCAATATGTATTAAATAAAGTATTAGGGGATTCATTAAAATTATTACATCCATTCATGCCATTTGTTACAGAAAGAATTTATAAAGAATTATATAATAATGACGAAAGTATAATGATATCAACATATCCAGAATATTCAAAAGATTTAGAATTTAAAGATGAAGAACAAGCAGTAGAAGAATTAAAGGAAGTAATTACAGGTATTAGAAATGCAAGAGCTAAAATGAATGTACATCCATCTAAAAAATCTAAACTAATATTTGTAACTAAAAAATATGCAGATATTATAAAAGAATCAGAAGAATTTCTAAAGAAATTGGGCTTTGGAGAAGAGATAGAAATTAGAGGAAACAAAGAAAATATACCACAAAATGCAGTAAGTATTGTTTCTTCTAATTTGGAACTATTTATTCCTTTTGAAGATTTGGTAGATATAAAAGAGGAAATAGAAAGATTAGAAAAAGAAAAAGCAAAAGTATTAGCAGAAAAAGAAAAAACGGATAAAATGCTTTCAAACCCAGGATTTGTTGCAAAAGCACCAGCAGCAAAGGTAGAAGAAGAAAAAGAAAAGCAAGCAAAATTTAATGAAATGATAAAAACAATAGAAGAAAGAATTAAAGGATTAAAATAATTTGATATTTATGTAAATCTGTGATAAAATATAAATATGTACTAAATGTGCATAAATTAAATAAAGGAGAGATCTAAATGATCAGAAAAATTACAGAAGCTATTCTTATTGGACAGGCAAATGTAGATTACTGGTTTTCCAATACTACATTTAATAAGCTTTTGAATGAAGCTAAAGATGTACGGTTAACCGAAGAAGGTTATATTGAACTTTGCTTTGAAAATGCGAAGATTGGTGTTGACCTTAAAGAAGAAATATACAATTGCGACAATAGAGAAACATCTCATGTAAAGATGGTATATGCCGAAATAAAAGATAAAGGCTATAAAATCAATGATGAGATAAAAACAAAAAACAAGGAATGCGTAATTCTGTAATCCTTAAGAAAGAGGGAATAAGGAAACTTATTTCCTCTTTCTTTTTGTTAAATGAAAAAAATTAAAGATATTTTTATTACTTAACAAGGCATATTTTGTTGGCATAAAAGAGTATGTAATGAATAAATTTAAATGAGGTGGATTGAATGATAAACATGTCTGAAAATATTAGTGAAAATGGAAATAATATAAAAAGAATAATAAAAGGAAGCATTTTTTCTATTGTAATTACTTTAATAGGATTGCTGGTATATTCAATAATACTTAGTTACACAAGTATATCAGAAAGTACAATGCCAGCTACAATAATTATAATAACTGCAGTAAGCATACTAATAGGAAGTACAATAAGTACATCAAATATAAAAAAGAATGGAATAGTAAATGGCGTATTAGTAGGAATAATATATATTGCTATAATTTATTTGATATCTAGCATAGTAACAGGAAATTTCTTACTAAATACTAATTCTATAATTATGGTAATTGCAAGTGTATTAACAGGAGCTTTGGGAGGAATAATAGGAGTAAATAAAAAATAGATTTAATTACATAAATTACAATTTATAAAAAAACTGTTGATATTTTCATTCCTTTAATATACAATAAAACTGTTAAAAAATACTATATTAATGGAGGTGTTAGTTTGGTAACATTAGAAGATGTAAAAAACAATCCAGAAGTTCAAGAATTAGTAATAGGAGCGCAAAATCAGCTTGATGCTTTGGGATTTACAGAGCACTCTGTAAGGCATGTTAGTATAGTGTCACATAGAGCTGGAAGAATTTTAGAGACTTTACAATATGATAAACATAGAATAGAGCTTGCAAAAATTGCAGGATATTTACATGATATAGGAAATGGAATAAATAGAGTAGACCATGCACATACAGGAGCAATACTAGCATATGACATATTAAAGGACATGGGAATGGATTTAAAAGATAGAACAGCAATAATGTCTGCAATAGGAAATCATGATGAACAAACAGGAACAGCAGTTAGTGATATATCTGCTGCATTAATACTTGCGGACAAGTCAGATGTTCATAGAGATAGAGTAGTAAATAAAAATATGGCAACATTTGATATACATGATAGAGTAAACTACGCAGTAACAAATGCAGATTTAATTGTTAATAACAAAGAGAAAAAAATAACATTAGATCTAACAATTGATAATCACATTTGTCCAGTATTAGACTATTTTGAAATATTTATGGATAGAACTATGATGAGTAAATATGCAGCTAAATATTTACAAGTATGGTTTGAACTAATAATAAATGGTACAAAATTTTTATAGGAGGAATTAAAGTGAAAGCACATAAAATAATAACAATAGTAACAATTATATTGGCAGTAATAATAATTTCAGTAGCATCTTTTGGAGGAATATACAAATTAAAAGAATATAAAGTAGTAAATATTGTTCCAGAATATCTATTGGGTATGGAATTTAAAAATAGTAGAGTAGCAAACTTTAGTGTAAGTAATGAAATTTCAGAAACAAAGATTTACGATAAAGATGGAAATGAAATAACAGAAAAACAAGAGGGTGTTGAATACACAGAAGAAAATGGTTATAAAACTGTAGAAACTAAAGTGAATAGTGATGAGGTTTTAAATGTTTCAAATTATAAACTTGCAAAAAAAATATTTGAAAAAAGACTAAAAAGCAACAAGGCAGAGCAATATATAATAAGATTAGATGAAACTAATGGAAATATACAATTAGAAATTCCAGAGAATGATAATACTAATGAATTATTATCAATACTAACTCAAAAAGGAACATTTGAACTACAGGATAATGATACAAAAGAAGTATTGTTAAATAATGATAATGTTAAAAATGCAAAAGTCGTATATGGACAAACTGAATCAGGAGTTTCTGTGTATTTACAAATTAAGTTCGATAAAGTTGGAACACAAAAACTAGAAGAAATAAGTCAAAAATATGTAAAAACAACAGAGCAAAAAGCAAATGAAAATGGAGAAATAGAGGATAATGAGGTAACAAAAGAAGTTTCTATTGTATTTGATGGACAAGACTATAGAACAACATATTTTGGAGAAAAAATATCAGACGGAACTTTAAATGTACCAATGGGAAGTGGAACAGATAATAGTGCAATACAAAATTATATATTGGCAGCAAATGAACTAGCATCATTATTAAATAATGGAATATTACCAATACAATATGAAATAAATGAAAATGTAGTATCTCCAAAAATATCAACTCAAAATATTGATATTGCAACATATATAATTGCAGCATTATTTGTAATAAGTTTAATTTACCTTATAATTAAATTAAAATCAAAAGGAATATTAGCAATAATATTGCAAATTGGATATGTAGCTTTATTGTTACTAACTTTAAGATATACAAATGTAGTAATTTCTCTAGAGGGAATGGTTGGAATATTAGTAGGAATAATACTTAATTACATGTTTTTATATTATGCATTTAAAAATATTGAAAATAATTATATAAAAGAAACAGTAGCAAAATTTGCAGTAAGATTAATACCAATATATATTATAGCAATAGTATTTACTTTTGACAGATTTAGCAATATAGCAAGTTTAGGAATGACATTAGTATGGAGTTTAATAATTTTATATGTATATAATTTAATATTTACACAAGTTACAATAAAAGAAATTGAAAAATAGAACTAAACTTAACAAGGAGGAAAAAAATGTTTAAGGACAAGAAAAATATATTTTTAGTAGTATTAGCTGTAATAATATTAGTTGGAATAATAATGTTTTGTATAAAAGGTTTAAATTATAATTTGTTTTATGGTAAAAATACTACTATTTCAATAACTACAGAACAAGCTATTGATAAAAGTGAATTACAACAAATAGTAGAAGAAACTATTGGGGGAAAAGTAAGTGTTAGAAATTTAAATGATTCAAGCAATAGCTTACTTATAACAATAAAAGGAATATCTGATGAACAAAAAACTAATTTATTAACAAAAGTTAATGAAAAATATTCATTAGAATTAAAAGAAGAAGATCTAGAAATTACAAATAATGCTTCAATAAAATTAATAGATATAATTAAACCATATATAACTCCATCAGTGATATCAATTGTTTTAATTTTAGCATATTTTATAATTAGATATAGAAAATATGGAATAGGAAAAATAATATTAGAAACATTAGGATCAATATTAATATCAGAATTATCTTTATTTAGTATATATGCGATTGTAAGAATTCCAGTAAATAGTATTACAATGCCAATTTCTGTTATTTTATTTGTTATAGTAATAATAGCATTAATGGAAAAGTACAGAAAAGAAGAATTAAAAAGAAAACAAAGCCAAAAGAAAAAATAACAATTTAAAAAATCTATCATATAATATAATAAGAGTACATATCGAATGGGAATATTCTCATTCGATATTATTATATAAAAGGTGATAGAAATGAAGATATTAAATTTCTTAAAATTTAGTAGACAAAATCAAAATCTATCTTTAAATGAAATAAAAGAAATAATGAAAAACAACGATAATGCAATTTTAGTAGATGTTAGAAGTAGGCAAGAATATTTAGAAGGACATTTAAATGGTAGTGTTAATATACCTTTATATGAGCTAGAACAGTGTTGTGAACGCACATTAAAAGATAAAGAGGCAATTATAATAGTATATTGCCAATATGGGGCAAGAAGCAAGAAAGCGATAATGCTATTAAAAAGGCATGGTTACAGAAATTTATATCATTTAAAAGGTGGATTAGATGCAATTTAAAAAGCTACTCATTTAATTGAGTAGCTTTTAAGTATATAACTAAAATTTATAATCAATTTTATTATTTTTAATATATCTATTTAAATTATTTATAGTAATTCCACTTTCACAAGAAAGTTCTTGTATAGAATTAATATTAATATTATCTTCTAGAATATTGTTTAATTTAGCTATATCAGACATATCCTTTGATTCACAATTGCAACAAACCTCATTGTTTGACATAAAAAAACAACCACAACGTGCACATTTTTTAAATTCCATACAATCTACCTCCATATTACAAAAAATATTTTATCATAAAATGCAAAAAAAGCAAGTAAAAAAATATAATTTGTATAAAAAAGATTCTCCAAATAGAAGAACCTTTTAAAATAAAAACTATGCTGACCAAATTTCAAGATCAATACCTCTTTAGGCATCATAAAAGCTAATTTTAAATAATCTACTTCGCCTTGATCTTTAGTCATTATTGGAAAGTAATACTCACTATTCTCTTCTTTATTAGCTTGTGATTGTAATATTGCAAAAGTAAACATCTCAACTAAATCATAAAACATTTTCTTGTGATTTTCATAGAATCAATTCCGAATACATTCCGTAAAGAGATAGCAATTAACTCCAAACTGCTTTTATTAATCATATTTTTGCTCCTTTAAAATAATTTTTTCCCGTGTTGCCTTTAACATTTTTGTTCAATAGGTGTAATAATGTTTTTTCTTTTAAATTTTATCCCAAAGATTAAGTTCTCTACCACGAATATAAGCATCAAAGTATTCAACGCCAAATTTCTCTGCAACTTTATGAATGTCGCATTTTTCATTTTTTGAACATTCTTGAACTACTTTTTTAAATCTCTCTTCTGGCATTACAAATGCCCTAGCAAAAACATCCATTACTTCTGATTTTTTCATAAAAAATTGCTCCTTTTTAATTATAATTAATTATATGCTGACCTTGAACATTTCTGTTCCATAATTGAAAAAATAAGGATTTTTGCAAAAATTTTTACTTCTATATATTATCATATTTTTATGTTAATTGCAAATAATACTTTCTTATCAAGTTTTAAGTATAATTAAAATCAAATTCACAAAAATATTGAAAATAACATATTATATAAAAAATACATATGGAGGTAATTATTATGAATACATTATTAATATTTTTTGCATTACCAATAGCCGTAATAATAATATCAGCAATATTACAAAAAGTTTTAAAAAGTCCATTAGCTGTTGCAGCATTAATATTTGCAATATTTTTAGTCGTTACATTTGCAGCTTTTGATGCAACATTTTTAATTGCAACACTTGCATATACAATACTTGCTCTTATAACAGCGCTAGTAGTTAGGTTACTTTGTAATGAAGATGATGAAGATGAAGATAATAACAATAACGGGTGTGGAGGCCTAAGCAATTTATTAAACACAAATAGTACAAATTCTAATAATAATTCAACCGGGTGTGGATGTAATAGATATAGACGATTTTAATAAATTGAGATTTGTTTAATTGAAGTGAGAGGTGTGATGTGGGAGGTGAGATTTGTAGGGCCGCGGCTTCGTAGGCTTTTCTCTATTTTTCACACTTCTCACCTCAAACCTCGCACTTCCAATTTGTATAATAATTATTGAAATACCCTAAAAAAATATGATATAAATAAGGTAACAAAAAATAAAGAGGTAATATATATGCATAATAAAGGTATTGCAATATTTGGAGGAAGCTTTAATCCGCCACTTAATTCACATTTAGAATTAGCAAAGCAAATAATTAAAAATGTAGATTATATAGAAAAGGTTATATTTGTTCCAGTAAGTACAAAATATAATAGAAAAAGTAATTTAATAAGTGATATCCATAGATATAATATGCTTAAATTAATGTGCATTGATGAAGAAAAGCTAGAAGTATCTGATATAGAATTAAATTATGGGAGACAGTTATATACAATAGAAACTTTGGGTATATTCAAAGAAAAATATCCAGAATACAATATTTATTTTATTATGGGAACAGATAATTTAAAAGATTTGCATACATGGATGAAGCCGGAGGAGATATTAAAAAATTATAAAATAATTGTGTTAGAAAGAAATGAAGATAACATAGAAAAAATAATAGAAGAAGATAAATTATTAAGAGATAATAAAGAAGCCTTAATAATTGCAAAAAAAATAAAGCCTATAAAATTAAGCTCAACAATTGTTAGAGAAAAAATAAAAAATGGGGAAGAAGTAGATGTTTTTTTAAAAAAAGAAGTTTTAGAATATATTAATAAAAATGGATTGTATATGTTGTAATTTCATGAGGTGCGAAGTGTGAGGTGTGAAGCAACCTCTCAACATCACACTTCATGCTAAAATTCAATAAATTTATATACTGCTTCTGCAAAACCGCCCTTTTCAACGGGATTTTCTGTTGTATATTTTGCAACACTTTTTAACTCATCATAGCTATTTGCAACAGCTACACCAATTCCAGAATTTTTAACCATATCTAAATCGTTTAAATTATCACCTATAGCTAATACTTCATCATTATTTATTTTTAAATAGTTTTTTAAAATATTTAAGGCAGTATCTTTGCTTATATCTTTTGGTGATATATCTAAGTATTCATATTCTTTATCTATTATACTATCCTTATATTCTCCATATTTTCTTATTGTTGTTACAGAAATATCTTCTTTTTCTAGAATTTTATCCTTTATTTTAGATAAATCTTTTTCAGAAGAAATAATTAGCTTACATACTTGAGGCTTATTAGAAAGTAAGTATTGATTAATATCTGGTACTATTGTAATTTTTAAAGAACTATCATAAATTTTGCTTTGCTGTAATCTGTAATTTCTTAAATCCATATATTGCAAGCTTTCTGTTATGATTTCTGTGTTTGTGTATAAATGAACATGTAAATTATTTTCTTTTGCGATAGAAATGCAAGAATGTATTTGTTCTGCATTTAATAGTTTTTTGTAAATTTCTTCACCAGTTTTTAAATTTATAATTTCATTTCCATTACCAAAGATACCATAATTTGCATTAAACTTAGAACACATACCTTTTATAATAGGGTAAGTTTTACCTGTGCAAATTACAAAATCTATATTTTTTTTATTTAAATCGTTTATAGCTTTAAAGTTGTTTTCATAAATTAAGCCAGTTTTATCAATTATTGTTCCATCTAAATCGCTAGCAACTAATTTAATCATACTTTTTTACCTCCAACATTTTTATTATACCATATATTGCCATAAGAGTAAAGAAAAATATTAAAATTATGTAAACGTAAAAAACCCTGACTTTGATTTACAAAGTCAGGGTGAGGATTACCATCCAAGGTATTCACCAGATCCGCCCTCTACGATATTGAAACCATCATGCTTAAGATAAGCATCAACTAAAGGTGTACGTTTAAAACCCGAAAGGGGTAAAAGCGTTTCCTTTTTTTTAGCTGAATAAAGAGCTGAGTTTATGATTGCCTCATAATACTCATTTTCTTCTGAACTCATCTCTTCTGAAGGTTTGGGTGCTATAGGAGAGGCTATAGCATGCAGTTTGGATGCAAGGTTAGGTGAATGGTTGTTCATAAAATAAACCTCCTTAAATGTAATTAACATAATTATATCATTTACAGATAAAAAAAGTCAACAAACATCAGATCAATTGTTAGTAATATTACTTGATAAAAGTAGCTTTTTATAATATAATACAACCAAAAGAAAGAGAGAGTAAAATGTCAAATTTTGTGCACTTACATGTCCATAGTGAATTTAGTTTACTAGACGGAGCAAATAGAATAAAAGATTTACCATCAAGAGCAAAAGAATTAGGAATGGATTCAATTGCTCTTACTGACCATGGGGTTATGTTTGGAGTAGTAGATTTTTATAAAGAATGCAAAAAACAAGGTATAAAGCCTATTATAGGGTGTGAAGTATATGTAGCTCCAAGAACAAGATTTGATAAAGAGCCTAATATAGATAACCATTATTATCATCTTATTTTGCTTGCAAAAGATGAAACAGGATACAAAAATTTAACACACTTAGTATCAATGGGATTTACAGAAGGCTTTTACTATAAGCCACGTATAGATTATGAAATATTAGAAAAATACCATGAAGGGCTTGTGTGCTTAAGTGCATGTCTTGCAGGAAATGTAAATAGAGAAATTTTAAACAATAATATAGAAAAAGCAGAAGAAGTTGCCTTATGGCATAAAAATCTGTTTGGAGAAGACTACTATTTAGAGATACAGCCAAATGGGCTTCCAGAGCAAGTACTAGTAAATCAAAAACTAATAGAAATGTCTAAAAAACTGGATATTCCATTAGTTGCAACAAATGATTCACATTACTTAAAAAAGGAAGATGCATATAACCACGAGGTTTTACTTTGCATACAAACAGGTAAAAAAATGACAGATGAAGATAGAATGCGTATGGGAACAGACGAATTCTATGTAAAATCACCAGAAGAAATGGCAGAGTATTTTAAAAACGTTCCGGAGGCAATAGAAAACACAGTAAAAATAGCAGAAAAATGCAACTTAGATTTTGAATTTGGAAACACAAAGCTTCCAAATTATGAAGTGCCAGCAGAATTTATAACACATACAGATTATTTTAAGAAACTTGCAAAAGATGGACTTGCAAGAAGATATGGAGAGAATCCAAGCAATGAAATAAAAGAACGTTTTGAATATGAATTATCTGTAATAGAAAAGATGGGATACGTAGATTATTTCTTAATTGTATGGGATTTTATAAATTATGCTAGAACACAAGGAATAGCAGTAGGACCAGGACGTGGTTCTGGAGCAGGCTCAATTGTTGCGTATGCCTTAGGAATTACAGATATAAATCCAATAAAATATAATTTACTTTTTGAAAGATTTTTAAATCCAGAAAGAATAAGTATGCCTGACTTTGACGTAGATTTTGACTACGAAAGAAGAGGGGAAGTAATAGATTATGTTGGTAGAAAATATGGAAAAGACCATGTTTCTCAAATAATAACATTTGGAACAATGTCTGCAAGAATGGTAATAAGAGATGTTGCCAGAGCTTTAGATGTTCCTTATGCAGAAGCGGATAAACTTGCAAAAATGGTTCCAAATGAACTTCATATTACAATAAAAAAAGCACTAGAGCAAAATAGAGAATTTGGAAATCTGTATGAACAAGATGAGCAGACAAGAAAATTATTAGATATAGCAATGGGATTAGAAGGACTTCCAAGACAGGCTTCAACACATGCTTGCCGGAATAGTAATTACAAAAGATCCTGTAATAGATTATGTGCCACTATATGTAAATGAAGGTACAATCTCAACACAATATATAATGACAACCCTAGAAGAACTAGGTTTATTAAAAATGGACTTTCTAGGGCTTCGTACACTTACAGTTATTTCCGATACAATAAAATTAGTAAAAAAGTGTAGGGGAATAGATGTAAAAATTGACAAAGAAATGAATGACAAAAAGGTATTTGAAGAGACTTGGCAAAGTGGAAACACATCAGGTGTATTCCAATTTGAAAGCCAAGGTATGAGAAACTTTATGAAGGAATTAAAGCCAGATTGCTTAGAAGACATAATTGCAGGTGTTTCCTTGTACAGACCAGGGCCAATGGACCAAATACCAAGATATATAAAAAATAAGCTTAATCCAGAACATAGTGAGTACACACATCCAAGTCTAGAGCCAATATTAAATGTAACTTATGGCTGTATGGTGTACCAAGAACAAGTTATGCAAATAGTTAGAGATTTAGCTGGTTATTCTTTAGGAAGAGCCGATTTAGTTAGACGTGCAATGGGAAAGAAAAAACTAGATGTAATGGCAAAAGAAAGAGAAAACTTTATACATGGTCAAACAGATGAAAATGGAAATGTAATAATTCCCGGATGTGTTAGAAACGGAATAGATGAAAAATCTGCAGATAAAATATTTGACGAAATGGCTGAGTTCGCAAAATATGCATTTAATAAATCGCATGCAGCAGCGTATGCTGTTGTAGCGTATGAAACAGCATATTTAAAAACATATTATCCATCAGAATTTATGGCAGCAACATTAAATAGTTTTTTAGGAAATTTAGACAAAGTTCCAGAATATATAGACGAATGTAAAAGACTAAAAATAGAAATTTTAAAACCGGATATTAATAAAAGCTATACAAAATTTGCGGTTTACGGAGATAAAATAAGGTTTGGACTTCGGAAGTGTAAAAAATGTTGGAACATCTGTAGTTGATACTATTGTAAAAAATAGAAAACAAAATGGAGAGTTCAAAAGCTTTACAGACTTTTGCGAAAGAATGCAAGGAGAATCTGTAAATAAAAAGTGTATAGAAAGCTTAATAAAAGCAGGAGCTTTTGATGGATTTGAACAAACAAGAAGTACACTTTTAGCATCATTTGAAACAATAATAGATACAATAAATGATACATCAAAAAAGACAATGCAAGGTCAAGTTACAATGTTTGATTTAGGAAAAACAGAAGATGAAAAAATAGAAAGTATGAAATATAAATTTACAACATTAAAAGAATTTGACGAAAAAGAATTATTGTCAATGGAAAAAGAAATGCTTGGAATTTATATATCTGGACATCCACTAGAAAAGTTTAGAAAGAATATAGAAAAAGTTGCAACAATTAATACACTTCAAATGATACAAATGAAAGAGCAAAATGATTTTAGCCAAGATGGAAAACCAGTAAAATATGTTGGAATAATAAATTCTATAAAGAAAAAATATACAAAGAAAAATACATTAATGGCATTTATGACAGTAGAAGATTTATATGGAAGTACAGAAATAATAGTATTTGACAGCTGTTATAGTAAGGCACAAAACATTTTATTTGAAGAAAATATAGTGCTAATAGAAGGTCGTTTAAGCATAAGAGAAGATGATGATGTAAAAATAGTTGCGAATAGTATAACAGAATTTAATGAAAACACAACAATAAATAATGCAGGGACAGGTAATGCATTTGCTAAAAGGCAGACTGCAAATGGTATAGGGACAAATGAAACAGTTCGCCCTAAAATGATAATAATAAATATAACAAACTTACCAGAAGAACAAAAATCAAAATTAAGAGGAGCAATAAAATTCTTTTCAGGAGATAGAAA